>PFNQ01000015.1 GCA_002792115.1 Candidatus Woesearchaeota archaeon CG_4_10_14_0_2_um_filter_33_13
TAAGATAATTAATTATATCTTTTTTAACAACCTCTTTTATCATAATTAGAAGAATAATTTAGGGTTTTATTAAAGTTTTGATTATAACACTCTGATTATGGTCTTCAGACATGAAGATAAAAAAAGATATTCAATAATTTTACTGTAATTCATTGTAATTTACATTCTAGAAAATAAATCGGGGTCGCCGTGATTCGAACACGGGTTAGAAGACCCCCAGCCTCCAGTGATAGTTGCTTAGAGAAGATTTAAACTATAAAATCAACCCTTCCAAGCTACACTACGACCCCATTGTGAAGAAATAATTAATCAACAATATAAAAATTTATTGTTAATAAAAGGTTAGACTCATAATCGACCTATCTCAATAATGAAACTAAACCATGATAATCCTTTCCAATAACGACATCAAATCCGGGACTAATCTGAAGAGGAGAATCAGCAACCCCGATTGTAGTAACAGAATTAATTGTTCCACTACGCCGATAGAATCTTAGCCGGTCTGCAAGTTCTAATTCCTTCCCCGAATCTCCTTTAACCAAAAAATCTTGGAAATGAGGATTATCTGCAACAAATTTGTCCACTAAAGCAGGCTTGTCATAACATTCTGCAAAAAACCCATCAAACCCCAATAAAGCCGCAAAAGGTATTACTATCTCTGGTAAATTTCTGGTTACGTAAAACTTTTTGCTATTGGGCAAAGAAGAGTAAAACTCTTCAACACCCGGATAAACTAATTTTTGTGCTCTTAAAAAGTTAGAGAAGTAGTGATACAGTTCTTCTCTAGTATCCCTGGTTGCCAAAAATGCTTCTTTATATTCTCCCCATCTTCTTTCTTCAACAGTTGAATCTCGTCTAAGTAAATCTACAGCAGTAGCAAAAGCCCATTGTAAATATTTGCCATTAAGATGATGTGTTCCAAAGGCAGTATAAGCAATAACTTTGGCTGGAGAGAATGCATCCGTGTCATCAAAATCAGTAAGACAAACGTCCGTTTGTAAAATTCTTCTTTTAACTTCTTCTCGAGTAAATTGATCCTGTACAGCAACCCATGGCCCTTGTTTTGGAGTAACTAATAGCTTCATACTAAAGGCAACTTTAAGAACCATTTATTAAATTAATGAAATAAAAGAAAAATTATCATCCACTTACAATTTACTGATGGTTTAGTTGAGGTTTATAAAAAACGCCCTCATGATAATTCTGTAAAACTTTCTTGCTGGGAGGAAAGATATTTTCTGGTAGAGAACTCAAGGAAAACCATCTCCATTCTGTGATTTCATCTGGTTCCATCACCTTAACCTCACCTGAAAAGTCCTGAGAAAACAAACCAATAGTAACAAAATGCGCTGTATCAACCATATCGTTGTTAACACAAATAACTTTAACAGAATTTAATTGTAAACTAGTTTCTTCCATAACTTCCCTTTTTGCTCCATCTTCAAAAGATTCATGAAACTCTAATTTCCCACCGGGCATAGTCCACGTTCCTTCCCCCTTCAAAGCAGAATCTGCTTTCTGAGCGTCATCATTTCTCTTACCTAAAAGTATCTTGCCTTGAGAACTCATTAACATAACTCCAAACCCGGCACCAACCCTCTTTTTCTCTTGCATCCTTACAGCAAAACATAAATAGCTTAAATTTATTTCGCTAGTTATGTACCCACATACACATTTCCTGTTTCCATTCACAATTGCTTTGGTATTAAACAGATTCAGTATTATATCTTGGAAACTAACCGTATTGTGTGGGATTGTTGGAGTTATAATTGATATTGATCATTTTATTGACCATATCGTCCAAGCAAAAGGAAACAAGTTTTCGATTAAAGCAACATGGAATAATTCCGTAAGATTTCACCGTTTTGACCAAAGAACATTTATCCATCATTGGAAAGGTGCTATACTCGTAACAACCATAATAGGATCATTGATTCTTTATAATTGGCAAGTCTCATTAATAATTGCCTTAGGATATTATTCACATCTGTTGCTAGATTATATACATGTAAGAAAGGATAAGAGTGTAAGAATAAGACTAAAGGGATTTTTCATAAAAGAATATTATTCAGAAATACTCTTAGACCTAAGCCTAATAGCAACGATAATAGTTTTATTGATTATTTAACAACCTCACCAACAATACTTCTCAACATGTGTTTCTTTACTTTAATACTAATTTTCTTACCTAAGGGAATCCTTTCCTCTACCCCAATAATTAAAGGATAAGTTCCTAATTGACGGCAAAAAGTTGTTTTACCATCATACATCTCTGTCCAAACATCATTTAAAATACTACCAACAGGAACAACTCGTTCTAACATTGGAAAATCAATCTTCTGTCTAATCTCATTACGCCATTTCCAATAGTACTTTTTATTTTTTTTCCAGAATTTATTGCCACCATGCGTCTCCAAATAAGTTCCGGGTAAGATAGCAACTTGACGAACATTAATACGACGTAACATTAAACCCTTGTCCATAATCTGTTGCAATGCCTGCATGTTCTTCTGATGAGTTTCTTTCGTTTCGTTTAATAAGCCAAAAATAATGTTAATTCCGGGCAAGAATTTAGGCATACCGTTTTCTCCTCTTTCAGCACCATACTTATTAATAATCTCAACCGCTTTCATTGCAATCATTGGAGAAGTATTCAATAAATTGGCTTTAACAACTTCGGAATCAAAAGATTCTACACCAAAAGCAGCAATGTTTCCAGCAGTACAATATTCTACAATAGCCTTGGTAATCTCTTCCCCTCCCTTAGCAACAACAGAATTTGGATTAACATTATCGATATGTAATATTTCAATCTCTGGACATTTCTTTCTGATTTCTTTTAACATTTCAATGGGATTGTCAGAAGCATAAAAATCTGCCTGCTTACCTAAACGAAAGTTTCTTGCACCTTTTTTATAATAAGCAACTACTTCCTTAACAACGGAATCTTTGTTACGATTAGCAAACCTACTCTTTAATGGTTCAGTACAAAAAGAACATTTACCAACTTTGCAACCTCTCCCTGTTTCTATTTCAATAACTCTTCTGTCTGGAATTTGATCGAGAATGTCAGCACTCTTTTCAGATAATTTTTCTAATTCTGTAAAAGTAAACTTATAATCCTTAACTTCATTAAATAAACTTAAATCTTCTTTCTCAAAAAATTGTCCACCTTCTAATTGTGTACCTAAAACAGCAGGACCAGTAAGAACTTTCTTGATGTTAAGATCTTTAATAAGAGCAACTACTTCCTTTAACGTCCCAGGAACTGCAGTTAAATATTTTCCAGGAACATGTACTCCTAAAATAACAATCAAAACTTCAGTTTTGTTAATAGTTTCTTTAGCATTATTTCTAGTTAGATTATAAACAAAAATGTTAGTCTTCTCATGTGGTTTTGGTTCTTTTTTAACTCCACCCAACTGCTTCCATAATCTCAAATCATCTATCGTTAGATATTTAACATTATGTCCTTCACTAACTAATTTACCATAAAGATACCTTGGATAAGTTCCTAAGTAAGGAGGTACCCCTAATCCAGAAGCTTCATCAGTGTAACAATCTAAGATGGTATAATTCATTAATTAATATAACCAGCAAGGGTATATAAAATTAATCAAAAAATAAACTAAAAAAGTTAATTTGAAAAATTTAAAATAAAAATAAATAAGAAAAAATAAAAGAAAACGTTTTATCTTCTCTTTCTTCTTTTTGATCAGTGGCCTTTTTTAATAAACCACCAAACTAAGCCAGCAATCACCAAAAGAACCACTACAACTAAAACAATTATTCCTGTTTTAGATCTCTGGACAACCGCTTCTTCCGATGTAACAACCGGTTCAGCAACTACCTCACCGGTTTCTGCTGCAAGTTGTTCAGCTGTAGGTTGTTCAGTTACAGGAGCAGCAGTTTCAGCAACTACTGGTTCGGCTAGTTCTTTCTGTGCAATAGCAAAGTAACTAAATCCAGGAGTAGATGCACTATAATGAACATAAGTTCCATCATCTTCTCCCATAGTTGTAGCTAAAGCAACCCATTGTCCATCAACATACCTAAACAAGGCAATGTTGTCCTTACCAAGTTTTTTATCACTTAACCAAGACTTTAAAACTTTAAAGTCAACTTTAGCATTTGTAATATAACTATCCTTTATGGTAATTGATTTACTCACTTCAACAAATTTGTAAACTTCTTTTCCTAAAGTTTTAACATTAGAAGGCAAGGAATCTTTTTTCTCAAATTTTAACCATATTCCCCACATCTCTTTAGTTAAACCAAATTGTACGTCAGTAACTCCCATCTCTCCATTTGCAGCAGTAACTGTTTTTGTTTCGCCCGCTTTGATTACATTCCAAACATTCTTAGCAAATTGACCAGAAACTGAAGATGAAGCCGATCCTCCACTTCCCCCACTAGAGCCAGTTGTAGCAGCTGCAGAAGTTGTAAAGCTACTGGTTAAGTTACTTTGAACATTTCCAACAGTATCTATACACGTTACATTAACAGTGTAAACAGTACTTGCAGTTAGTCCACTTAAAGTTGCAGTATAAGTATCAGATACATTGGTTAAACTTCCGGACCCAGCACCGGTATAGGTACAATTACTCACTCCAGATAAGGCATCTGTAGCATTAACAGTTAAGATTCCACCAGTAGTGGTAACGCTACCTACACTTAAACTGTTAATGGCCGGGTTTGTTAAGTCAATTCCAACGCTTGTAACATTAACCGTAGAGTTACTGTTTCCTAACAGATCTGTAGCATTAAACTCAAAAGTGTAATCTCCAACTTCATCTTGAGATAAAATATCAAACGTTGCGGTGTATAACCCGGAACTCAAAGTTAGGTTTGTCCAACCAGTAACATTGCTTCCAGTAGAGTTTAAGATTCTATATTGAACAGATGAATTATTAACGCCTGTTAAACTATCAGTAGCGTTAACCGTCACTGTAAAGTTAGCATTGTACCAAGTTGATGCTGCCGGAATACTAACTGAAACCGCTGGTCCAACAGTGTCAACCAAAACAGT
>PFNQ01000039.1 GCA_002792115.1 Candidatus Woesearchaeota archaeon CG_4_10_14_0_2_um_filter_33_13
GCAGAAACCCTAGAACTATTAATTAAAATAGGATGCACACCAATAGCTTGGGTTAATACACTCTCCCATTTTTTATCCATCACCACGTTTTCTAACAAAAACTTCACATTAGGGTTCACTTTTCTTATTTCAGTAAGAATACGCATATACTCCCAAAACAAATAACTCTGCCCCTCAAACTCAAAACCATCTTTTTTTAGTTTTAAATAATCTTCTAAAGTTAAAATTTCGGTTTCGCATTTAGTAGCCATTCCTTTTCGTTTTCCGGCAAACGAAAAACTTTGGCAAGGAGATCCTCCAGCTATTAAATCTATTTTGGGTAGTTTACTCACATCTACATCTACCACACTACCCAACTGAATAGTATTAGGATAATTATGCTGCGTAACTTTTATAGCATGTTTATCCACTTCAGAAGCATAATAAGTGCCATAAGTTATTTTTTGTCTGTTTAGTGCTTGTTGCAAACAGCTCATTCCATCAAAAAGAGATACTACGTTTTCTAAGTGCATAAGATAGTTTAAGAGTTTAAGAGTTTATGAGGTTAATAGAATATTAGTGCATTCGTGGCTATTTCATTTTATTCTTAATATAATTCTCCAACAAATCTGGAAAATCTTTTTCTAAGTTTTGTATTTTTTGAGTAAATTTTTCTACCCGTTGTATTTCTATATCAAAAAAACTTACCTTATCCAAAGCTACTGCTACAAAAGTAGAGTGTTTATCTCTTCTTCCGCTAAGAAGCACTAAACCAATGTCTCTCAGTTCTCCTGGTCGGCCAGCAATAGATTTAAGTTCAATATCTAATCCATTGGCAATTTCTTCTATAGTGCAATGAGGATTATTTTTAATGTAATTATACACTTTTTTTCTTAAACCAGAAAGTTTTGGATTAATTTCTTCAAAGGCATCTAAACTAGCTTGTGTTTTCATAGGTTGTTGGGTTTAGGTTTATATTTCAGGCAACGAAAAGCCTTTTAATTTTCCATAAGATTGATTTAACAGATACCATACTCTTTCATCTTTAAATTTTAAGTGCATCGTACCCTTTTTAAAAACTTTAAATTCAAAAAATCCCCAACTATACCATTTATTAGCATCAAAACTATTATAGTTTACATAGTTTTCGGAATAATTTAATTCACGTCTGCTTAAAACTCTATTTCCATTAGTAGTTAAATATCCTTGATCTGTTTTATCACAAGCTGAATATTCTATACTAGAAATGCTATTATAGTTTTCTCCTACAATATTGCAAATAACTTTAGTTAAATCAAGCAGTTTCTCAAAATTAGATTTATAAGAATTTATACCAATACCACCTCTATAATTAGGTTCGGTACACCAACCAACAATAAACTTTTTGTTGAGCATATACCCACTATTTGTTTTCCAACCCTCTATATTATATCTGTTTTCGTGGGTATGTTTGGTAAAATTATCAATAGCTTCTTCCAATGCTCTATTGTAGGTATTTTCCCTTGTTCCAATAATAATATCAAACATTTTATAAATGTTTTTCATGGTAAAAGGAATGTTTTGTTGCGTTTCTACAAAATTATTAATATCCTTCATTACTCCAGAAGTAACATATTTTTGCATATTCATTTTATCAAAAATATATTTCCAAGATATTTTTTGTAAATGCTTAGAAAATTCATCTTTTGTAGTTATTTTTTTATCATAACCTACCGTAAATGAAAAATCTTTAATCCCTAATTCGGATGTAATATAGGTCAACTCATTTTTAATAGCATCTAATTTATCAAATACTTTCACAGCACCAACATATCTATTAACCAAGGCTCTTACTTCATTAAATGGCATAATACCATTTTCTTGAGGCTCATCTTCATCTTCATCCATAAAAAAGCCTTCAAACTTACTTTCATCATTAATAACTGGCTTGTAAAGTTTTATTAAACCTACTTCAATGCCTGTTTTTCTTTCTGCAATAGAAAAACAATCACCCAAATTAGAAGTTACACCATAATTATTAATAATAGATTTCAGTTCTTTTCGTGAAGAATAACAACTATTACCTATTGTTTCGTAATTGCAAAGTGCTATAATTTCGCATCCTTCAGGAGCTGTTTTCCAAGCATGTAAAATATGTTTGTCAGCATTAAGAAAAGGAGGGTTCATTACAATTAAATTGATATGGCTAATTTGCTCTGCCGTACAATCAAAAAAATCGTAACCAATTACATTGCATTTTGAAGAAACAATTTTATTAAGGTCTTTTTGTTTCTCAAAGGCAATTACTTGTTTGGCATCATTACTTTTTAGATAATCAACAATATCTCCTTTACCTGCACTAGGTTCTAAAACTATCTTTCCATTACAATCTATTTGCATGGATTGAATAACTTCTAATGGGGTAGGGTAAAATTCTTTATCGAACATAATTATAAATTTTATTTATGCAACTTCCCACCACTCAATTCACACAAAAATTGCTGCACCAATTCTAATTCTGGGTTTCTAAAACCATAAGAAAGAAAATCTTTTGGGTTTTTGTAGTGGTGTCTATTACCTTTAATATGGTTTTTACAAGCCTCTTCAGTAAGAAAAGCATTGGAATAAACCTCTTGGTTTCTGTAATATCCTTTTTCGTATTTAGCATCTTCCATTAGTTCATCTAAATCATCATCAGAAATAGTTTCTGGAACAATAAATCCATCATCTAAAAGAGCCTCTATCATATCCACTCTAACAGGATCTATTTCACAACCATCTTTTAGCCAAACAAAACCATTGTTATTATACTTATCATCTATACCATAAATCTGTACCGTATCTTGCACCTGAAAAAAACAAGGCATTGCTGTTGCTCTATGGCTTTGGGTATTCATTTTTTTAGATAAATCCATTAATTTATCATACATTTCTTCGGTTAATTGTATTGTTTTCATGCTTTAAATTTTTTTAAAATTATTTTATCATTAAAATTATCACTAGTAAAAGTAAATCCATCCGTTGCACCAAAACTATATATCAAACTAACATAATGTGACAACCATTCAACCTCTTTATAAGAATTATAGATAAGAACAAACTGAGATGTTCTATTAGAAATAAATCCCAACAATCTATTTTTATCCTCACGACAAACTATACTAGCATTATCAATTATAATTACTTTAGTTTGGTTTTTATTAATAGCATTAAGTATCTCAATTGTATCAACACAATTTGATAATTTTAAACTATCTGGAATAGAATCGTGTTCATCTAAGGGATCAATTAAAAAATAATTACCGTTTAATTGTGGAATAATAACATTCTTTAAGTAATGACTTTTACCAGAACCATTCCTCCCAACAATTAACCTACGTATGGTTAGGTTTTCTAATTCATTATGTAGATTTTGTACGGTACCTCTCAAACCATCAACTTGATTTCTTAAAGTATCATTTTCATCTTCAAACTCTTTTAGTCTTTTTGTTAATTCTTCATAGGAATTATTACTTAGTATTTTCATAGTTATTTATTTTAATAATGTTATAAAAATGAGTTTATAAATCGTGACATAGGTTTAGGAAGTACTCCTTTAGTACTTAAAATTTTTAAACCTTCTAAATAGTTAGAATCTATTAAAGCATATTGGTGGAGCTTAATTTTTTTAGTTAACTCATGATGGGTTTTTAAATATAGTTCAAGTATATCATAATCAGTTAATTCATTAAAACTAGGAGGTTCTTTTTTCTCTAATTTAAAAATTTCGGCAATAAAATTTACAGCACTATTCTGATAGTTGTAATGAAAATCTATTATTTTTTGTTTCTCAGATTCTTCTATTTGAGGCTTTTTTCTTCTGTCTATTGATTGTTTTTTCATATCTTTTAATTTTAAAATTCTCGGCTAAATTATGAAACATATTTCAAATTCACAAATAAAAGTAAAAAAAGTTTGAAATATTTTTTTTAATTCAAAAATTAATGTATCTTTGCTGTCCTGTGAAAAGAAATTATACATACAACAACTTTTGTTTTCCGAGAAGAAATTCTCTGGAGGCTTTTTTTGTTGCGTAAAATTTCTAACACCATATATTTAGTTTTAAATTCACGAAAAAGCCTCTACTAGTTAGAGGCTTTTTTGGTTTTATACTAAAAATTATTAAACTAGGTGTGGGAAAGTTGGCTAATCCGCCTGTTTTGGGAACAGGAGACCGTAGGTTCGAGTCCTACCACTTAGACAAAATCCCCTCCCAATCCCGAATCAAGCTCGGGACAAGCTCTTCCCAAAGGGGAGGAGTTGGTTTCGGAATAAGCCCCTTCCCTTTGGGAAGGTTGGGAGGGGACATGGGAGTACGGTACAGTTGGAGAGGTACGGCAGACTGTAAATCTGTTGCTTATGGCTTATTGGGTTCGATTCCCTTTACTCCCACCACGGAATGGTAACTCAGTTGGTAGAGTGTCAGACTGAAAATCTGATGGTCGTTGGTACCGAAAAATAGAAGTTTTTAACTTCATTATTTTTCGAGTATTCTCGTAATAATTAAAAAAATTAAAATTTTTATTATTACGGAATTCGACTCCCACCTTGAGTACAAATTGTCCGATAGTGTAATTGGCAACACGTCTGTTTTTGGCACAGAAGATTACAGGTTCGAGTCCTGTTCGGACAACTAGTTACTCCATAAGTTTCAATTCATTTTGAGCATCATTAATAGCAGCACAACATTTTATGAGTAAATGAATAGAGCCATTTCGCATAACATCTAATAGTTGTATTTTTTCTTCCAAATATACCTTAGCAAATGGAGGATCATGTTTTACTATAGAAGGTAAATTATCTATAATGTCGGCATATTTAACGGTTTGGCAATACCAAGGAATATGCCTTAGTCGTATGGCTTCTTTTTCTTTTCGCTCTTTTCTATTTAATCCTGGGTATGCCTCTGGAGTAAACTCATTGGTTAAGTGGTTCACTCCTTCACATATTATGTTTGCCTCAATTTTTCCGTACTTTAATTCCTTTCTTAAAAAATTAAACAATTCTTCATAAGTGCAATCTGTATCCTCAAACAAATCGTGGCACAAACCAATTTCCATTAAAAATAAGTGGTTAGATGTATGGTGTTTAAAAGCGAGTATGCCTACTCTTATGGGATGATTATAGTAATGTGTATTAACATACTTCCTTAATTGGTTACCATGTTTTTCTTTAATAAATTCAGTTAGTTTTTCTATTTTTTCTATGTGAGTCATAATTAGTTTAAATTTTAAGCACCAAACCTGCCTCTTTTTCAATTACTTTTATGGCATCATTTATTTTATCTATAAATCCATCTACAGTAGTAGAAAAAGGAGTTTTTTTAAGGTAATATTTTTCCTCTCCATCTATTTTTGTATAAATTTATAAAGTAGATATTTTCTTCTCTAAGTTTTCTCCTAAATATATTTTTAGGTTAAGGTTTAATTCGGCTGTGTTTTTCATTTTATAAAATGTTTAATTTCTCCAGGATAAAATTCTGCTTCCCATCGCTGGTATTTTGGTCTAACTAAAATATATGCTCCATCAATAGTAGTAATCTTGCCTAATAATGGTTTTGTCTTTTCCAATAAAGGAAATGGTATGTTCCCAATTATTTCTACACTATCTCCTTTTTTAAATCTTAACCCCATAGTTCTATCTCTTTTTAGTTGGATAATCATAAGGAGTTAAAAACATAGCTATTAAAGCAAAAAGAAAAGGTGTACCAAGCATTATGGCAACAGAAATAACAGAATCATAAACATCTGGTTTTATTATTTCATTATAATCAACAGCAACAATTTGTAGTAGTTTCATTTTAGCCCAATTTTATGTTAGTAATTTTTTAACCATCCATAGCAAACTTTTAGCATTATTATAGCCTATAATTTCTCCAGATTTCATTGCATAGTTAACAGGGTTTTTTGTTAACTCTTTTTTTTCTGCTTCAGCAATTTGTATGGAATAATCTAACCTGCCTAAAATTTTATCCAAAAACATTGGTGTGTCGTTTTGTTTGTTTTCTGATAAGTTTTTCAATATTTTATCTTGTTCTTCAAGTTTTTTAACAATAAATTTCTGGTTTTTAAAAACTGTTATTAAGGCAGAAATTATAATAATACTTAAAAACAAGATAACGAATAATATTACGAACATTTGATTTAGTGTTTCCATAGTTTCATTCCTTAACAATTTTTTGTATTAGATAATTATTTAGTGTTAACAGGTTTGGTGTACTTTATGATAGGTTCATAAAAAATGTAGCCAATAACATCATGGCTATATCCATCATCTATTAAGTATTGTAAAGGAGTGGCTGTTCCGTAGCTAATAAAAATACCGTTAACCGCTTTTTTATTTACTGTAATCACGTTAAATTTAGCCAACACTCCAAACCAAAGGATCTTATAAAACCCATGACGAAACAACCATTTTAGGCTAAATTTTTCATTACAAAGACAAAAGAAAGTAGGTGTAATAGGCTTTTTTGCTTTTTTTGGAGAGTTGAATAAATGTCTGTTTTCAAAAGAATAGGTTTTTCCTGTGCCAGTAGTACCAACAAAAACAAAACCAGGTTTACGGAGGTTTTTCATCATAAAGTTTTAAAATTCTCTGCAAATTTATAAAACATATTTCAATTATGCAAGTTTTTTTTAAAAAAAATTATTTTATTGTGTAACAATAAAGTTTTATTAACTATTTTTGTGTAACCAAAACATAAAAAATGTCTCATAAAAACAAAAAAGTAGAACAAGAACTCACTTTTTTTCTCTCCAATACCTTAAAAATAGTAAGAAAAAACGGTTTAAAAGGATTGTATAAAATAAACACTATTATTAGTCAAAATCAAGAAGATTACTTGTTTGTAGATTTTGTAATAAATACAGTTTGTAATCACTTATCGGTAGATATAGAAGATTGTTTAGATATTTACGCTAGAGGTGTGCCTGTGTTTGCACGAAAACTAATAGTGGCTTTTTGTAGCGAAAATAGTGATTTATCTCCTACGGACATAAGTAGGTGGTTAAATAGAAGTAGAATAGTCATTCATAATGATAAAAAAGAAATATCAAAATTAAGTAGAAAAAACAGATTCGATAAAGAATTTTTTGAAAATTATGATCAACTCAATCCCATTATTAAAGAATATATAAATAAAAAAAATAATATAGAAAACTAATTTAACACACATTTTATGGCAGAACTTGACTTTAACCCTATGCTTGAGCCAAAGGTAGAAAAAGCATATACCAATGATTTTATTGCAGCTAATCTAGGTTCAGAAAAATTTTCGGACGAACCCATTCCAGAGTTTGTGGCTACTAAACCACCCGTATCGGAACAAACTTCGGCTAATCCTAATATTCAGGGTGATAGCACTACTGGTGAAACACCACCACCGCAAGAACCACCAATTAATCCAGATTTTGACAATCTTTCTGCTTCAGAAAAAAAATCACAAGCAGAAAAAACAGCAGATTTAATTCTGGTAAATTACCAACGAATCATGCCAATTCCTTTTGTAATGATTTCATCATTCAATATGAGAAAGATGAAAAAATTAAATGACAAAGGGGAAATTGACTTAAAAATGGTGGTAACACAACAAGGTGAAACCATTGGTTCTTATATGGAAAGTCATAACGAAAAGGCGTATAATCTGTTTCAGATAGATGATGGAATGGTGGAAGAACTTCGAGATCCTTTGATAGATGTACTGATGGAAAAAGGAGTAGTCCCTACACCCATGCAAAGATTAGGAATAGCAGTATTGGGGCATGGGGTTAAATTAGGACAAGTAGCTTTTAAAATGTATCAAGAAAAACAAGATGACATGGAAGTGTTTAAGAAGTTTAGAACAGAACAAATACAAGCTATGAGAGCAGGACACGCACAAGGAAACACACCTCCTACTCCGCCTCAAAACAATAATAACCAACACCAACCCACACAAGAAGAAGCAGTATTTCAAACAGAAACACAACCGTCAAAAACAACCGTGCCTGTGGCGGAAGAAGAAATAATAATTCCGCCTATTGTTGATGAAACAGAACAAATGGGCATAGATGAATATATCAATAGCGATAATGATGATAGTGTAATTATTGAAGAAGAAGCAGTAACCGAGTAAAAACAACAAACACAAGCGAATGGCTAGAGACGGAATAATGATGGTGGCAACAGGTCAACAACGAGTTGGAAAAACCTACCAAACCACCTTGTATATGGATTTATATGTGAGAGATATTCCATCGCAAGGTTGGAAAGGACAAAAAGTACTGATTTTTGACACCAACATGGAATATACACAGTATAAATCCATACACGTGAAAAACATTAAGCGATTCACCGCCCAAAAGCAACCAGAAATTAGGCGAATATTACCATTAAATGATGATGGTAGTATTATGGGTATTGAGGAAAAAATTGAAGTGTTAAAACAAATATTAGCATGTTTTGCCAAAGGATTAATTTTATTAGAAGACCTTAATAGTTATTTAGTAGATGCAAGAACAGATTATTTAATAGCAGCATTAACCACTGTTAGACACAGAGAAGTAGATGTGATGATTCACTACCAAACATTAGCAAAAGTACCACCTCTAATGAGAGAAAACACGGCTGTTTTTCGTTTGCACAAACAGCAAGAAACCATTGATGGTTATAAAGGAAGATTGCCTTTTTATGAATTATTGAAAATAGGGGAATACCTAGTAAACCAGCAATATTTTTCTGGAAACGAACGCTTTTTTTGTTATGTGAGTGGAAGTTTTGGCTACATTAAAGGAAAATTTGATAAAAAAGACTTAGAAAATGCGTGCAGATTGTATGCAGAAGGGAATTCCCCCGAAACAAAAGTACTCGTAAGAAGATACAAAGGGACATCCAATGCCTACGAAAAAGCTGTAAACGAAGTAACCAAAGAATTAATGGTTAAATATTATAAACCAGGTAAGCAGCAATAAATAGTAACTAAACCTTTGCGTCTTAGCGTCTTTTACAGATGCCGAAACTCTTAAATTTATAAATTAAAACTAATAAAACCCATGAAAACAAAAAATCAAGTACCAGATGTGTTAATTTTTAACATGTATAACTTTACTGGAGATGCACAATTATTACAATTACTAGGAGAAAACACTACAAAACACGCCTCAATAGTAAATAATACTCCCGACTATTATAATATTACTGGAGAAGAACATATATCTTTAATGAGATTAAAATTTAATCCTATTTTTTTAGAGAAGCTGTTATGCGAAGAAACTTATTTATTTGGTAAAAAGGTGAATTTAGCCAATTTTTTTAACCCAAATCAACATCAATCAGCAATTATGGATGTAGAAATAAACGCTAAAATGAAAGATATTTGTTTTAAAAAATTAATACATCATAAACAAAATTTAGAAGTAAAATTTTTTACAGAAAAAACAGAAAAAATATCTAACAAAGAAAATAACTTAATGTTATATTACTTAGATAAGCCAACAATGTGGTGTTATTTTAGAAATGAAACTAACCAAACACAAACAGTAAACCTTATAGATTTATGTAAAGGAGTTAACACAAGTAAAGAAATAAGATTAATTAATAATCACTACCGAACAACAGATAAAGCAACTTTATTTAAAAACATAACAATAGTGGGTAATATTGGATCTACTTCTGAAAATCCAATAATAGAACAGAGAGAAGATGTTACAAAAACACATACGCCAATAATTAATGTGGCTCAATTTCAGAATCAAATTATTGTTAATGATATAGATTTACACATGGATGAAAAAACAAAACTAACAGTAGATGTATTGCCAAGAGAATCATTGATGTATAGTTTTAGTTAGTAAAATCCTTTGCGTCTCTTCGTCTGCCGAAAAAACAAGAATTTTCAATTCTTTGTTTTTTTCGAGCATCCTCGAAATATTATTTTTTTAAATAAAAACATATTTCTGGATTTGCGGTAAAAAAAGATTTTAGCCAAAAAAAACCTAAAAAAATAATTACAAAACTAAAATATATTTCATAATTTCGCTGTGTTAAAATAAAAAAATAAACAAAATGAGTGTTGATGCAAAAGTTAGTAAGATGAAAAACAGAGGATAATAATAATATAGAATTAGTAAAGTTTCTAAATACAAAACCATGAAAAAAAATATAATTATAGTTAAATTTGGTAGAATTAATGAGTATCCACATGAAAAGGAGCCTCAAGTTCATGTATTATGTTCTCCATGTCAGGCAAATGGGGCGGAAGTTTGGTGGTCAACAGGTATAAAATCATTAGACAATAAAAATGAAATTAAAAAGTTTATAAAGAAAAATGAAAATGAGATTTTTATTTTCCATCCTAATTCTGTCTCTCTAGAATCATATAAAGAACACCCTAATTTAAAGCATTTTTTAACAGAAAAAGAAGAATCCAAAGACTTCAGGAATGGTTGGGTGTCTAAAATAATATACGAAAGATTACCAGATAAAAAATGGGCTGTTTCAAAAAACAAACCTTAGCGTCTTAGCGTCTTTGCGAGAACATAAATAACAAATTACCATGAAAGAAACCACACAAATAAAGCCAATTAAATTTACCATAGAAAATAAAGATGGAGTTTATATCCGAACCCCAGAACAAGAGGTGAATCAAAATATTACTTTAGTAAGAATAAAAACAATTTCTAACATAGAACAAATAATAGACATAGAAAAAATAGTTAAAGAATTTACTATTTGTGGGATAGAAATATTTTTGTTAGATTATTTGAACTTAGGTGGTCTGCCAATTACTATAAAAGATATTTTTATTAATGCAGATATAAAAAACACCTCTGAAATAGAAACTAAACTTATTGAAAACTCAAAAATAGAAGTAACATTATTTCCTAGAGAGAAATTACATTTTTTACTATAAAATACATTAACAGATAAAATAACCAACAACGCCCCAACTCCTCCCTTTTGGGGAGGTTGGGAGGGGCTTAACAATTAACCATGAATCTAATAATAAACTACTACACAGACGGAAATCCACTTCGTAACCAAGAACTTCAGTTATGTTTGGTGGCTAATTTATTTAACAAACTATTAAAAAAAGTAATAATTATAGTAGCCAATAGAGATGTTGTGGAACTTAAAAAATTACTAAAAAGAGCTAATACCAATAATTGGGAATTAGCCATTCATAACGAAAGACCAACACTTAATTATTATTTTTCATTAACTTCAGAAGATGCTGTTAACATTATAGCTAATACTGATATTATTATAGATGAAAACACTATAAATCAGTTAGAAAATTATAATTTTAGCAACAAAGTATTAGCTCTTTCTCGTTGGGATTTTATAAACAAAACCATAGATAAAAATACAGCAGTATTGTTCAATCGTTCCGATAGCCAAGATGTATGGATAAAAAAAGGAGTGTTTCCGCAAACCAAAGGAGCAGATATATGTTTAGGAAAAGCAGGTGTAGATAACAAAATTGCTTTTTTATTAGAAAGAGAACATGGTTACAATGTAATAAACCCAAGTTTAAGCATAAAAACCTATCACTTACATCTATCTGGGATAAGAAATTATACTACTCCTTCAGGGGTTGAAATAGACCGTATTCCTCCACCATATAAAATAATACAACCAAGTTATTTATAAATTAATAATGAAACTTCTACACATAGCTCTCGGAACTCATCAAAAAGCAATGATAAAAGCATTTGATGCTCATTTTGAAGCCAAACATTACGATTGGACACAAAAACAAAGTACACCTCATTTAATTAATGAAGACGTGCTAAAAATTGCTAATGAGTTTATGCCAGAAGTAATATTTATGCAATTACAAACTCCCAATATTATTACACCAGAAACAGCTAAAAAAATAAGTGAAATAGGTATAGTTATTAATTGGACAGGAGATGTAAGGCATCCTATACCAGAGTGGTATAAACAAATAGGAAGAGAAATAGATTTAACTATGTTTACCAACACCAATGATGTGTTGGAGTTTAATAAACAAGGTATTCCGGCACAATTTTTACCCATAGGTTTCGATCCAGAAATAAACACACCCAAAGGATCGGAAAAGGAAATTGCTCCAATTGTTTTTTGCGGATCTAATTATAAAACTGCTAATCCTTTTCCGCTTAGTG
The DNA here is from genome assembly GCA_002792115.1 of Candidatus Woesearchaeota archaeon CG_4_10_14_0_2_um_filter_33_13. Taxonomy (GTDB): domain Archaea; phylum Nanobdellota; class Nanobdellia; order Woesearchaeales; family GW2011-AR9. The sequence goes on from PFNQ01000039.1 coordinate 12,123, forward strand.
TTTACAGAGAGCAAATGGTACACACATTAACTAGTAGGTACAAAAAAGATTTTACTGTATTTGGTGCTGGATGGGATAGGTATCAACTAAAATCTAGTTTTATAGATATTAATGAAGAAGCCATTGTTTACCGAAGTGGTTTAATAGGAATAAACCTATCTCATTTTAATTACGGAAGGTATTATTCTGATAGAATGATAAAAATGATGGGTTCAGGAATATTTGTTTTATCTCATCATTACCCTGGTATTGAAGAAGATTTTACCATAGGTAAACATTTAGATACTTGGAAAAACCTATGCGAATTAACCCAAAAAATAGATTATTACCTTAATAATAACGAAGAAAGAGAAGAAATGGCTAAGTTAGGTTGCCAATACGCTCATGATAACTTTACGTGGAATAATGTAGCTATGCAGCTTAAAAAAATAATTGGAATAGATGAGTAATAAACTAAAAGCACACTTGCCAGTATTTTGGCACAAAAGTATTAACTACGGAGATCAATTAATGCCTTATTTGGTAGAAAAAATTACCAACACACCTTGTATTTATGTAGATCCAGAAGAAAAAATAACTAAATTAGTAGGTATAGGAAGTATTTTAGGAGCAGATTGTACCAATAGTATTATTTGGGGAACTGGTTTTGCGTGGCATAAAGAATATAAACACGAACCAATTACCAATCCATTACAAATAAACATGGTAAGAGGAAAACTTACCCAAGAAAAATTTCATTTTCATAACATAGATTGCCCATCGGTATATGGAGATCCTGCATTAATATTACCTCTATTATACAACCCACCCACCAATAAAACCTACCAATTAGGAATTATTCCTCATATAATAGATTTAGAAAAAGCCAAACAACAATTTACTACAGAAGAATTAGAAAAAAATAATGCCGCAATTATAGATTTAACTAAACCTGTAGAAGAAGTAACCAGAGCAATAATGAGTTGCCACCAAACCATATCTAGTTCATTGCACGGAGTAGTAGTGTCTCACGCTTACCAAATACCATGTTTATGGGTAGAGTTTTCTTATAATGTAATAGGTCAGGGGTTTAAATTTAAAGATTATTTTAGTTCGGTAGATATTAATCCTTATAACGCCTTTAATTTAGTAGAAAAACAAGAAAGCATAAACAATATAATAAAAAACATACCCTCCGAAATACCTAAAAATATTGACTTTAAATATATTTTAGATGCTTTTCCTAAATAAAATTTGTTTAATTGAAATATGTTTTATAAATTTGTGGGGAATTTAAAATAACTAAAGTTATGTAAAATGAAAATATTAATAAAATTAGAGAGTGAATTTTACACAGATGAACAAAATGAAAAATGTTACGATGAGATGATTGAATTAGATTGGAATTTACCTTTTCTTCCGAGAAAAGGTGAATCATTTGATTGTTATTCAATAATTGATAAAATGCCCGATTTTGACGATGGGCTTTGTTGGTCGGTTGATATTGTAGAATACGAAAAGCAACAAGGTATGATAGTTCCAATACTGTGTCTTATTGGCGAGTAGCATTACGTATAACCCATAAATATAAACAACTTTAACCCAATAAATGGATTTAATAATAGCATTACTAATATTTTTTATTTTTCTGTATATTTTAGAAAAAATAACAGAAAAAACAGAACAAAAACAAGAGTTAGAAGAAGAAATGCAGGAAAACGAATTTGTAGATAATTGTCCTTATTGTAGAAGTAAAGTGAAATATCAAGAGCCAATATGCAGTAATTGCCAACAACAATTAAAATGGGAATAAAATATGAGTGATGAAGGCTACTACATTTTAATAGAAGGAATACAATACCCATTACCAGAAGAAGTGTATGATTTAATGGAAATGGTAAGTTTAGAGAGAGATACCTACAAAGAATACTTAGAAGGAAAAATATCTGAAGAAGATTTAATGGTAATGTATCCAGACTTAAAACTAAAGGCAATACAACTTAATTTTAACAAAAATTGAAATAATGGAAGATATTAAAGAAAAAATTTTAAAAGAATACGAAAAAGGAAATATAGTATTTTCTGGTATAGAAGGTTTGCAAGTAGCTAAATTGTATGAATTTATACAACAACCCACAGATGGAATATTGTATGATTTAAACCGAAACGAAGTAGTAGTACTCAGTTTTTTGAATGATTCTAAGTGGATAAACGATTATGCTGTATCAAAAACCATAACAGCATTAAAACAAAAGATAGAAGAGTTAGAAAAACAAGCAACAAACAATAATATTGGCGATGTAGAAATATTGCTAAAAGGACTAGAAAATATTGGAAGATGGGATGAAGAAGAAGAAAGATGGGCTGATCCTGGTGATTGTGCTATGGATACTCTAACCCAATACAGATACAGCATCACTAAAAATAATAAAAAATGAACATAATAGAAGCCATACAAAAAGCCGAAAACGGTGCTTTAATAGCTAATGGTACTATGAAAAGGACGAATAGTTTTATTTCATATATTAAAAATGGTGTTTTTTTTAAGCACGAAGTAATAAACGGACAGGCTCATTATCAATACGAATTTAGGACATTCCCAATGGCATATATTTTAGATACATCATGGGAAATAGTTCCAGATAAGTTTTTAATAAAAATTAAATAAAACCTTTGCATCTCTGCGTCTTTGCGAGAAAAAAAGCGTCTTTGCGGTAAAAAAAATAACCATGGCTAAAGTAATAACATACTCACATAACTTTCAAAAAACACACCCCAGAAGTGGAGATGATACTTTTTTTGTAGAAAAATTCTACAATTCTTTAGGAATAGTACCTTCATTAAATGAATTATTAGAATTAAACCCAACCAAACCAAAAGAGTTGATAACCAATTTTTTTCATCGAATTAATGTAGATAAAATACTATTTGAACAGCCCAAACACAACACCATTAGAGCAGGAAATAGGTTTAAAAAAGGAGAATATTTTAGCCCTAGAATTTGGAGTGGAAAACCCTACTGTTCACCACAAATAATTTTAGCTAAAGATCAGTTAATAACACAAACCTATACCATAGAAATTTACCCTACTACTGAAATTACTATTAATAAAAGATATTTTGGATACTTTGGTAGCAAAAATTTCTATACCTTAGCCACTAATGATGGATTATCCGGAAAAGACTTTGTTAATTGGTTTAACAAATTGCCATTTAAAGGCCAAATTATTTGTTGGAGCAAAGAAGTAGAATATGATAATTGTGAATTTCTAGGTTGCGATTGGAGGTATAACTTCCCAATTTCATCCATACCCAACAAAGCAATATGCACCAAGTGTTTTTCTAAACATAAACTAAACCTAAGCAATTTAGTTTGGGAAAAAATAGAAGAATTTGATGGAGAAAAAAGAACAGATAAAGAATTAGCAACGAATTGGTTTCCGAACCAAGATTATTAACTAAAAACATAGAGGGATAAGAATAAATTAGACAATAATTCTGGCATTGACCTTTCAGAACTGAAAATAGCCACTTTTATTAATAGTTTTTCTCATCCCTCTTTATCAATAAATAACCATGAAAGGATTTCAGGAATTTGCCAACCGATTAAAAGAAGAAGAAAGTAAAAAAAGACAAAAATTAAAATTTTGCCAGGAACATAATTTCGACCATGAAGTTACATTCATAAGAAGAGAATTAAATATAATATCCGAAATTAGAGGAGAATTAGAATTTGTTGCCTCTGGTTATAGAAAACCTGAAGAAGCTCAATTTACTGACCTATAGTACTGTTTTATAATTTATAATAGGACATGTGCAATGGCATACCCCTATTGAGAGGGGAGTGAGGGTAGTGATGAAAAAGCAACACCCGATACATTTCTTGATATACCGGATGTCGGATCTCCTTCCTCCTTTGGTAGGATGAGCATAAAATCAAATTTCTAACTTACTTTTTTTAGTTATGTCATCATGTTCGTGCAATCTATGTAATACAAACTGGGTTATACCTACCATTTTAGATAATTCATCAATATCTAATATACCATCATTAAACAAAATAGCTAATTCTATTAATTGCTCATCTGTAGGCATAGTAAATCGTTCTTTTAAATTTTCTTGAACCTCTATTAATAGACATCTTGCTTCAGTACAGATTTTACCTTCGTCTCCGTGCATAGTATCCTCAAAAGAAGCCAATATTTCATCTATTCGTTCAATTTTTTTCTTAACTTCTTGCATAGTTGTAAGTTTTGGTTAGATATTATCATAATTAACTTGCCTTTGCATCTCTGCGTCTTTGCAAGAATAAGAAATAAGTGTGGTATGTGCTATTGGGATTATTCTTACAATATAAAACAGCCCTTTCAGACTCATCTTGATCATAGCAGTTCATCCACCTACTCCTTACCTCTTTATAAAGGCAAATACCCACTCTCAGGAATACGAATAACAGCCCCTTTTTCATTTTTCATATTAATGAATTTGCCAAACTCATCCGATTCAATACCATAAGTGTATGATTTTAATGCTTTTGCTATCATATCATCCAATTCTCCTTGAGGAAGCCTTCCATGAATTTCTACAGAAGGAGCTTTTAAGATAAAATTCTGTAAACAATTAGCATAATCCTTCATAGCGGAGCTAACATCCGCATCAACTACATGGGTTTCTAGTGAAGGATCAAAACCTGGTACTAATTTTTTTGCTTCTGAAATACTATCTGTTTTTAAAGAAGAAGGAAAAACAAAAGTATCTATATTGGTTGCTTGGGCTGCATGTTCTTTAATCCATTCTAAAAATGCTACTTGCTTAAATCTGCTAGCTAAAACATACCCATCAAGTAAATTTAAACCAGTATGCACACAAAAAATCTTCATGTCTGCCACATTTTTAAAATCAGGTAATTCCAATATGTTAGTGGGTTCTTCACTTTTTTTCACTTTCACTTTCACGCTCCCTTTCATATTTCCACCTCCTTTACTCCATGCCTTACCTTTCGCATTTTCTTTAATTTCAATAGGTTCAGCCAATTTAGTACTTACCATTTTTTGCAAATAACTAGGACTTATTCCATCCGCATCAATTTTTAGTTTAGCAGCAATAGAAGCCACTAACATAGAAATAGTATCATTTCCTTGAAATTTAATATTCATTGATTTAGCAATACGTTGCCAATATTGTTTTTTAGTTTCTGTTTTACTCATGTTTTTGGGTTTTAATTGGATTAAATTTTTTTATTTTACGCCCAAAATTATAAAACATATTTTAATTAAACAATTAAAAACGCAAAAAATAATAAAAAAATAGCAAATAAATAATTATTTTTTAGTTTTTTAATTTTAGTTAATTAAATTTGCATATTATACTAATGTACTAATATGACAGATATACAACAAAAAGGCGGTATTTTTATAGGCAAATCTCATGCACAAGGTGGAATAGATGTAGTTGTTCCAGAAACAGGGCAACGATTAGAAGTAGAAGGAAAAGAACCATTAATACCCAAAGAGGCACTATCAGACAACAAGGTTTATACCTACACAGGTACTAATTTTGATATTCTAAATAAAATTAATACTTCCATTGGTGCTAAAAGCATTACTCAAAAAGCTACAACAGTACATGCAGGAGATGTAATTATTTGCAAAAAAACCTTATACGACAACACTACCAAAACCTTACACGGTACTCACAAGCAAATTGTTTCTGCAATAAACGAAAATGCAGGTTGCAGCACAATAGAACCAGGAGCAGTAATGCACAAAGAAAATGGAGAAGTGTTGCAGTTTGAAGATGGTGGAAATATCCCAGAAAACAACGCACTTTACAAAGAATGGAAGGAATTAGTAAACATGTCTGCCAAAGAAGTAGCTGATTTTAAAAAAACTCCCGAAGGTAAAAAAGCAGGGTTGTCTAAAACAGAAGCTAAAAAACAAGGTGTTAGTAGCGGACAAGAAAGTGCAGAGTGGGTAATAAAAATGAAAAACACGCCTAAAAAAGAGTGGACAGCCGAAATGTGGAAGTGGGCTAAAAAACAAATCAATTTTATTAAACGAATGAGTGGAGTAAAAGGCGATTTATATGATGAAAAAGGAAATAAAACCAGAAAACATACTTCCCTATTAATTTGGGGCCATAATCCAGAAAAAATGAAACTAGAAAATGGAGGCTCCATCCCACAAAATAAAGAATGGAGCAAAGAAAAATGTTTAGATAATATTTTATTACAAATTGCCGAAATAAAAGAATTTGAGTTTCACGAACTACAGAAAGAAGATAACAGCCATGTAATATTCTTTACAGAAGAGCTTACACCCAATGAAGCAAATACTATTGATAACATAGTTAAAAATATGGCTACTGTTTGTAAAAAATACCTAAACAACGAAATACTAATAGGCTACAAAGAAAACTATAAATCCATCGCCATTCAGTTTAAAGAAACGAAAGAGCAGGGTGGAGAAATAGAACTTCCCTTATTCCAAAGAAAACAACGAAATATATGGATTCCTAATCTAACAACATCAAAATTAGAATCATTATTATCAAAACCCGTAGAACAACTAACAGATGATGATAAAGAAGATTTATTAGATTTTAAATATTTTATTATCCAACACCCACAATACGCTTATGAAAAAGGATTGATGGATGCTTATATTACCGATGACGGAAATATATACTTGCCAAAAAATAAATATTGGGTTACTAATATTGATAATGCAACCAAGGGGTTTAATAGTGAATACTGGGTAGATAAACTCGAACAAGGTGGGGAGATAAAGGAAAAACAAGGTATAGCCTTAAAAGATTTAGAATCTCGCTTAACAATTGCTAAAAAAATGGCAGCTAAAAATCCTGATTTTAAAGGAAGGATTAAGATTATTGAAAAGATGATGGAGAAAATGACTGAGAATATTAGAAATAAACCAGAAGTAGTTAGGTATAATTATTATATAAGAGGTTTTGGAGGGTATAGAGATGTTAAATTTATAGAAGAAATTAACGAAAAAGAAGTTGATGGATTAACTGATTTATTCTTTTTTAAAGAAGATGATTATATAGGAATTGGACACTTGCCAACAGGACTTAAAATATTCGCTAAGCAAGAAGGTTATGATACATTAGACAATATAAAAAAGGAATTAATAAATAGATTAAAAGAGATAGATAAAAAAGAAGTAATAGAGGCAATAAAAAACCTACCATTAAGCCCAAGGTATTCACTTTCAACATCCACATCAGAGGAGTTGATAGAAAAGAGAATAAAAACACTATACGAAGAAAAAAACTTTAAAGAGTTATATGATTATGTATATAATTCTCAAAACAAAACAAGCAGAAAATATCTTTCAGATATAATTGGCGAAAATATTGTAAATTACAATAGACAACAAATAGATGAGTTATTCAAAAAATTTGGGTATGATATTTATGCCATTACTAAAGCAGAAGAAATAGAGAAACAGAGAGTAAAAGAAGAAGCAAGTCAAAAGGAATTAGATGCTAAAAAAGACGAATACCCCTACTTAAACATATCAAATATATCTCCACAACAATTAGCAAGATTAGATAATGCGATGCAAAAACAATGGAGGTTTGGAAATGAAGGAATAATGACCTTATCTGAATGGATTAAAAAAAATAAAAATAACATTATTGAAGTGGAAGAACGGGTTAGTTATTATGACTCAAAGGGAAATGAAAGATCTGTTCCTAAAAATGAGTATGTACTAAAATATAAAATACAAGGAGATGATTCTATATATATTAGAGACATACCTAAATTAGCTTACGATAATTGGAATAATACTTGGGCAAACACCACCAAACTCGAACAAGGTGGAATTATCCCCCCTTCGGGGTTTAGGGGGCTTTTAACCGACCTATACAAAGACCACCACGAAGCATGGGCTTACATGGATGCTATTAGCAAGGAAGTAAATCAAGAAAATTGT
>PFNQ01000026.1 GCA_002792115.1 Candidatus Woesearchaeota archaeon CG_4_10_14_0_2_um_filter_33_13
CGGATTAGTTTCTTTTAATTTACACGGCAGAGAAGCTAGACAAATTGGCTTTGAATTAAATAAGCGCGGAATTGAAATTCGCCCTGACAAACATTGTGCACACCTTTTACATCATCATATCTTAAAGGTTAATGGGACTGTAAGAGCAAGTTTTGCTCCTTACAACACAACAGAAGAAGTAAATCAATTATTAAGTGCAGTTAGAGAGGTCGCTTAAATGTGTGAGCCAATTATTTGTGGAACGGTATTAACCATTTATGCCTTAGGGTTAGGGGGCATGGGTTTATCAGCAGCCAGTCAAAGAAAAAAGGAGCAGTTAAGATGGAATCTAGGAGATTTAGTACACAGATTTCAAGAATCTTATGACCCAGAAGGAAATGTTGATGTAGAACATATTTTAAGAGAAGAATTAAAACTAGGATGGCAAGCAAGAAGAGTAATCAAATCTGCTCACGATGCCAGAGATCAAATTCTGTTCAGTGACGTTCCTCCAGACGTTAAAAGTGCAGGAAAATATGTTAGAACACAAAAAACAGTATCTAACACCAATGTAAGGTTATTATACATTTTAGATCCAGGATTACTTTTAGCAACATTGTGGGAACCATTGTTAATGAATTCTGACTTAAGTAGCTGTAGAGATGGAACTTATAGCACTTCAGTTGAATTTGCTGCTAGTTACAGAAATTTAGTTGGAGAAAGAGCTTTTCATCACCGTTTAGAAGGGTTCCAACATTTAAACGATATTGTCGAGACACAACCATGGTATTCGGAGAGAGCAGATTACAGATCAAGGTTGACTAATGTAAATGCGGAAGGAACAGATAGTTTTTAGAAGTGAAGTACATAAATTCCTATCCAACCAAATCTCGGATTTCTTCTACGGTATGAGTGTGCGTTAACTCTTTAATCAGCTCATCTTTGCCGGTATCTCTTAGCAAAGCCTGCAGATGAATCTTAATATGCTGAAAACCGATTTTATACTGTTCAGAATAACTCAAATATTGTCGAATACATTTCTGCTTTTCTTTTATTACATCAATGGAACATTTCATATTTTTAAAAGCACAATCTAATTGCTTAAAGAGGTAAGGATCTGAAACAGCTTGTCTGCCAACCATTAAAGCATCACAAAACTGTTTCATCTTAATACCACTTTTAACATCAACAATATCGCCATTACCAATTAAAGGAATCTTCACATTTTCTCTTATTTCTTTCAAAGCTGCTAGATCTATCTCTCCAGAATATTCTTGAGCTGCATTTCTCAGATGAACGACAATAAAATCTAAACCTTCTTCCTCAGCAATCTTAACTATCCGCAAATATGGTTTAGTCTTTTTATGTTTAGCATTTATAGCTAAACGTATTTTAGCAGAAATTGGAAGTGAAGATGTTTCTTTCATAACTTTAAATAATTCTCTAACTAGCTGTGGTTGGTTTAACAAAGCTGCTCCAAGATTCTTGTTCATCAGAAACGGACAACCTAAATTTAAATCGATGGATCTAACATTTTCTAGACCAAGATAAAACTCTTTCTTGTTAACCATTTCAATAGCTTTCCTTAAAACTTCAGGATCATTAGCCAGAAATTGTATTCCCATCGGCAAGAAAAGATCTAACTTTTTAGCTAATTTTTCATCTTTGGCTATAAATTCATCAGCACGAATCTGTTCGCTGAAGGAATAGCTGCAACCATAACCATAACAAATTTTTCTCATCGCAACATCTGAGTACATAGCCATTGGCGCTAAAAGTAATTTCCCAGACAATTCTAATCTACCTAGTTTGATCATTATATTGTCAAAACCCAAAAACTATATAAAATCATCTTCCATCTTATAATTAAGCTCATCTTAGAAGGTATAGCTAAGTCCTTTACTGGACACAGAGCTCCAAAATACTGCATAAGACTTTCAGTCGTAGCAGGAAATTGGGAGAACGATAAATATTTTGAGCTCCCCTTCTGGGATGAGCCCTTCTTCAATAGAGAAATGATTATATATTTGATCGGATGAGGAACCTTCATGCTAAATAAGATCTCTCAAGAAATTAAGCAGATGATTAATACTTATAGTCAGGAAGATCAAATCATTTTTAACAACCAGACTATAAATATAAATGAAAATGACTTCTCTACAATCAAAGAAACAGAAACTAATAAAACAATTACATTTATAGATGGTGGCCAGGCCGAGATTATTTCAACTGGAAACTTCTGCTTAAGTTTTATCCGAGTTTTTGCTCAAACCTTTAAAGATAACAAAAAAACTGAACAAAAGAAACATGAATTTTATCTTTTTACCAAAGCAAAATGGCAAAACGATGATCTGTTTTATGAAAGCAAGGTTTATGGTAGTTCTATCATTAATTCAGGTGATTTATTGATTTCTTCCAATGACTCAACAATTAAAACAGGATCAGAAAGGGCACCCATCAACAAAATAACAAACATGGCTAGAAGGTTTGCAGAACTAAGTCTAGCTAATGAGGTCAAATCTGATTACATCCTGCTTGATGGAACTTTAGAACCAACTTTTAAAAATGAAGAAAAGTATCTGCAGCGATTGGGAACAAACGTTTCTTCTTTAGCTAAATCTTCTTCTTTGTTTACTACTTCTGGAAACTCGCCAATAATTTTGTTAAATAAAATTGGTCCACAAGATAACTGGAGTTACTTTTTGAAAGACAAAACTTACTTTGTTAAACTAAACAGTAAAGCTAAACATGTTTTTCGCTTTGAAGGAAACAAAGAGATTTTACCAACCTTAGTTAGAAATAGTCAAGATGCCTTGTTCTTAGGTTATCCTTATGGGTTGATACTAACGGATAAATTAGCTCGCGTGAGTAATTCTGAGAAGAACTCCTTGAAAGTAAAGTTTCTATTAAAATCAGAAAATAAAGAGATAATTGACTATCTGGCTACGAGCAACGCTCATGACATATTAGATAATTTGGGTTAACCACAAATAAAATGAAAATATATTTTGCAGGATCTATCCGTGGTGGGAGAGAAGATAAAGAATTGTACTTTAAGTTAATCGAAAGTCTTGCTGAGCATGGACAAGTGCTAACTGAACATATTGGAAATAGTAATTTAGGCGAATTTGGAGAGCAGCACGATGACAAGGTCATATACGACAGAGATATGGCTTGGGTTAAGGAAGCAAACGTTATTATTGCTGAAGTGTCAACTCCTTCTTTAGGTGTTGGATATGAAATTGGCCAAGCAGAAATGATGGGCAAAAAAATTCTTTGTTTGTATAGAAACGGACAAAATAAAAAACTTTCGGCAATGATTAGTGGGAATAAAAACATAAAGATTGTTAAATATGATTGTTTAAATGATGCTATAACAATTATCGATCATTTTTTTAAAAATATTTCATAACTTTAACACCAACTTCTTTTTTATTTTTAGATTATGTGATAAAAATACAATATCAAAGTTGCTTTCTAAGAACTGTTCTGGTCTTAAAGCAAGGGAGGCACTAGTAATTAACTTCAAGATTCGCTCTTCAAACGAATTGGCACGATTAAATGTTTTAAGCTTAGTGTCATGACCAGCATGTTTAAACGATTCATTTATCAATTCTGTACAAAAAATCTTATCAATCCCACGAGTAAACTCAAAATCATAAGGCTTACCTAACTGAGTTTTTGCATATTTAATAGCATCTTTGATAATTCTACGCCTTTTTCTAATGGAATGCGGTAATCTTAAAATCACAATTGTATCATACTCAGTAAAAAGATGATGTAAAGAAACAAACTCAACCCCGTCTCCAACAGCATGGATAAATTCTTTATTTCCCAAGAACAAAGCAGTATGAGTAACCGCCCCCTTAATAAAAAATGAAGATGTTTCTCTGAGATTGCCAAGAAGGGCAATATCTCCTTTCTTCAACTGGAGCCTAGCCCTAATCAAATCTGTGTGTGTAAGTAAGTTATGACGCGGATGGATAATAATCCCCGTAAAGAAATAAACTAGATTGGCAACAACTTTTTTGTAAAATGGATAATGAGGAGGAAAGTTAGCAATCCAATGTGTCTTCTTAAAAGGATTTATCATAATTCAGAAATAATTTTTATAGATATATATAATTTACTAAATTTCAAAAGACAACAAAAACTATATACTCCTTAACTCCCCTGCTTAAGAAATGTTAGAAAATTTAATTTTAGATTGGGATGGAGTGTTTACAATAATTGAAAAGGAAGCTCAGCCCTACTTAGCCCATTACCCTTTAGCTTTTGCTAGCAAAACTAAATTAGATGAAATAGAAGTTGTCAAAAGAGCAGAAGTATTAAGAGAAAGAATTGCCGCCAACCCCGATTCAGATATGGTTGTGAATGGACATATTGTAGCAAGAGCCAACGTCACTCCATATGATATTAACAGAACTGCCTTCTTAACGCTCCTTAACCAACTAAGAGCGGAAGGTCATTCAAACCTTCCTTTAGATTGTATGGAAAGTGATTTTTTGCATCAGTTACATAAAGAGTCACATCAAAAGGTCGTTAATGTTTATCGCCAAGGTGCTAAAGAATGCTTGCAAGGATTATTAGATTGTGGATATTCAATCGTTGTTGTAACTTCTTCAGGAACAGAAAAGGTTGAAGAAAACTTAATGGAGTTAGGATTTTCTCAGATCCCCGTTTTAGGAAGTGCTAAGAAATACAACGTTGAACCACAAATAACCGCAGTTCCAGAATCCATTCAAATTCCTGGTTTTAGAAGGCCCACTCTGATTAGGAGAGGTTCGTACTTGAGGATATTACAACAATTAGACGAACATCGAGGTTTTAATTCAAAAAACACCGCAGTAGTGGGAGAAGTTTTTGAACATGATCTTGCCTTACCATTACAGATGGGCTACCGCTCAATATTTTTAGTTACTCCCGCCGCTTCAGATTTAGAAATAACATTTTTAAGTGAAGTTCCCAAAGGCAAAGTCGTTCAAGATTTAAGAGAACTTAGTGATTATTTAAACAGATTAAGAATAACAAACCAATCATTTTACCAAGAGCCTAATTCTTTAAGAATAAATCCTAGATAAGAAAGATAAGAAAAATAAAAAAAATAAAATCTTGCCCGGGTTTTCCTACAGGGGTGGTGTAAGAGAATTAAGAGGGCAAGATCTTGAATCTGAAAGTAGGAGATGTGCACTTTTGGCGCACATTCCCACACCTCTTTTTCTCCCAGCTTAAACTAACTCGATACCTAGTTCTCTACTTAAGGACTGAGCTCGCTGAACTGCTTTCTTCTGCTCAACCTTACCTAAAATCCAAGGAGAGTTAACACCAGTAATGATTGTCATAACTGTTAACTTGCCTTTCATGTGCTCATCAACTCTAGCTCCCCAGATAACGTTTGCGTCATCATCCAAGCTCTCAGTTACTAACTCACCAATCTTTGAAACATCATCCAAAGTCATGTCTGGTCCGCCAGTTACATGAATCAAGGCTCCTGTTGCACCCTCATAACTAATGTCTAGCAAAGGATTACTCAAAGCGCCTTTAACAGCTTCTTCAACTCTATTGTTAGTATCAGATGAACCTACACCAATAGCTGCTACTCCACCATTAGACATAATTGCTTTAACGTCAGCATAATCTAAGTTAACTAATGAAGGTACAGCAATCGTTTCAACAATACCTTTAATCATAGTAGCAACTAACTCGTTGGCTACAGCAAAAGCTTGTTGAATTGGCAAATTACCTGCAATCTGAACTAACCTGTTGTTATCAATCACAATAACAGTGTCACAAACTTGTCTTAGCTGTTGTAAACCAAACTCTGCTTTATCGCATCTTGCTCTTTCAATGTTAAAAGGCATAGTTACAGTTCCAATAACAATCGCACCAGTATCTTTAGCAACTTGAGCTACAACTGGAGAAGCACCAGTTCCGGTTCCTCCACCCATACCTGCGCAGACAAAAACCATATCAGATGTTTTTAATGCATCTTTAACAGTAGTCATTGATTCCTGAGCTGCTTCCGCTCCCTTACTTGGAAAACCACCACAACCTAAACCTCTAGTACAATCCTTACCAATTAAGAACTTTCGATCTGCACCAGTTATGTTTAAATGTTGGTGATCCGTATTAGTAGCAATAATCTCTGCGCCCTTGATGCCTTTCTTGTAAAGCCATCCAACCATGTTGTTACCTGCACCGCCAACGCCAATAACCTTGATATTAGCTTGACTCATGTTCTCGAAACTCTCCTGTTGGCCCATATTGTTAAGGGCACTCTCAATGATAAAATCCATTTTACACCACCTCAAATTTTTTTTCCACCCTCTTGTGTATTTGTATTTGAAGAATTATATTCTCCAGGACACAAAAGATTATATATTAGTTTAACATTTCTGTTACTAGAATTAACCAAAACCTAACTCGTATTCAAACCTAATATAAACGAGAATTAACCTAACTACCAATTGTACAAAACCAAATTTTTAAGAGGTAACCAGCCTCTGTAAAACCCAAACCTTAGTTTCTAGTAAAACATATTGAGTATTTAAATGTTTCTATACTCCAGAATTCAGATTCTCGTCGAGAACTAGATTGCATTTAACAGTTTAGCTTTATTCTTCAGACTTCTCAGAAATTTTCTGTTTGATAATCTGCGCTTTTTCTTTAAGTTTATCAACAGCAGATTTTGCTGTCTTTTGCATAGATTCTTGCATCGCAGCAGACTTTCTCATTAAAATTGTAGCTGTATCATGCATATATTTAGCAGGATCTCTAATTCTTAAACGCCATTGATGAAAGTAAACAATTGTTTCTATTGGATATTTAGGTGGTTTTTGAGGAACTTCTGCAGGATAACCCACAGCAATAATCGCTTGAGGCCTAGCTTCAATGGGAATTTTAAACATAGATTTGATTGCTTCCTCATCAAATGCTCCAATCCACCTTGTTCCTAGCCCTAAAGATTGAGCTTCTAAAAGCATATTTTGGATAGCAGCAGCACAATTTTGAACAGTATAAAGCCGTTCCCCCCTTAAACCATAATAACGTTCAGCTTTATCTGGTTCAGCACAAACAATAATTAATACTGAAGCATTTATTATTTCATATTGTTCATAAGCTGCGGCAGCAACTTGTTCTTTTTGTTCTGGCTCAAACACGACCAAAAACTTCCAATTTTGTACGTTACCACAGCTAGGAGCATGCCTAGCAGCATCAAGAATACGGGAAATCTTTTCCCAAGAAACATATTTAGGCAAAAATTTAGTAATAGTTCTTCTAGACTTGATCAAATCTAAAATATCACCTTCCATTTCAGATTTGATTATATTTGTGGAGTATTTATATTTAACTATTTTGGTCTTGATTGAACATACATTTCTAAATTGAAATCTAATTTCACTTTTGAAAGGTAATTTCAAAATTAGAAACTTATATAAATTAGTAAAAAATATCCAAAGTATGGTCAAAAAAGAGGTATTGACAAAGTTACTTGATGATAAAAAAGCTGCAGTTCTGCAAGTACTTTTAAGTTCCAAAGAAGAGATGTATCTCAAAGAAATTTCTCAAAAGAGTAACGTGTCTATGGCCTCTACTTTCCGAATCCTGAGAGATTTGGTAAAGATGGATTTAATAAAACGTAAGGAATGGAAAACTAGTAAAGTCTATTCTTGCCAAAATAATGAAGAAGTCGAATTTCTTAAAGAACTCTTCTCGGAGCCATTTGATGGACTAACAGCATTTGTGAATTTAGTCAAAGGATTACCGGGAGTTGACAATATTGTTTTGCATGGCAGTAAGAAAAATGGCAAGGCCAGCGTCTTACTGATTGGGTTAGGAATTGATAATAACAAAATAGATCAGATTTGTACTGAAATTAAAGATAAAGGATTTGAATTAAATTATATGGCTCTTACCAAAGAACAATATACCCAAATGACCAAAATGGGACTATATTCTGGTGATAAGAAAGTTTTACATTAGCCAAAAATAAGGTTGTTAACTATATTATAATAATAATAATAATAATAATAAATGGGATATATAGAAAATTAAAAAATCAAAAAGTAACTCAACACTCAACCGGTCAAATCAACAGATTTCTTGAGAGTACCCATCTCTTTGCCAGAAGCATCATAAAGAATTAGGGTTATCTCAACGCCCGATAGATCACCGGCAGTCAATTCATTATAAGCAAATCCACTTGGAACTGTGGCTGAAGAAGTCGCAGTAACACCTGCTTTAATAATTTTAGCACTAGCAGGTAAGGGAACTTTCTTATCAAAATCAGCATAACCTTCAACATTCATGATAAAGTAATCTGGTTTAATAGTTCCATCTTCGCTATTTTTTATAGTAAATTGGAAACTTTTAATCTTTCCCCAAGTATCTTTCCAATCAACACTTACTGGTCCAAGTGAAACAGCCACTTTAGTATAAGTAGTAATTATTGTTTCATCATCACTAGATGTAGGAATAATAGTAGAGGTTAAAGCAGTGGGAGTGGATACAGTTACAACTGCAGTAGTATTCTCAAGAGAAGGCGTTGAATTTGTAGAAGCAGATTCCACTACAATACTTCCTGTTGCCGAATCGTTATTGGCATTTTCCTCAGATTTACCAGAAAACAAAGATTTAAAGAAACCTGCAATCCCAGAACTAACTTCCCCAATAGTACTCTCAGCCTTTTCAGCTGGTAAAACAATTGTAGAATCACTACAAGACGAACCCACACTAACCCTACCTAAATAAAATATACAAACAAACAACATTACAATTACTAACCATTTGATTGTTTTACGTGGAGAGAAGGTTAGCTTTAAAGTTACCGATTTATCTAAACTAGAATTTTTATGTCTTTCTTTATTATCAGATTCGGTTTTAAATTTAGTTTCTTTAAGCTTAATTTCTTTAGGCTTAGTTTCTTTAAGTTTAGTTTCCATCGGTTTCTTTTCAGAAAACTTAAACCCAAAAGACCCATCTTCCTTGTTCTTTTGTTCATCAATTTTAAAGTTATCAGTATCCATTTTTAAACCTCTACATAATCAAGAACATTACAATTGAAATTAAAAGTAAGAAAAAACCACAGCCAATTAAAGCATAAGATATTTGCTCTCCCAAAGACAAACTCTTAAAATTTTTAAGCTTAAAAAGCACAAAGTTGAAGAAATTGTTAAGAATTAAATTAAATTCATTAAGCTTTTTATTCAGTTGCACTTGTAGTTGATTGAAGTCCATTAAGATAAGAAAATAATCAAGGTATAAAAAGTTATCCTCTAAACACTTTGTTGATTTCTGTTTCTTCCCAACCAGAACCTAATAACGCTTGTTTTATTTTATCATCAGAGATTCCTTTTTCTCTTTGTGTTTGCACATAAGAATTAATTTCAGAAGAAGATTGAGAGAAAGATGAACTAGTTAATTTAGGCTTAATTACAAACAAATAAACTAAAACCCCTCCAACAATTAACAAAATAGTAACAACCCCAATAATTAAATATAACATTATCGAAGAAAAACTGGAAGATTGAGAAGGATCTGCAGAATCTTGAGAAACAGAAGTACCTGTTTCAATAGGTTCATCAGATGGCAATTCTGTTTGTGTAGTTGGGGGTTGAGTTTGCTGAGATTGTTGCGAAGTAGTGCTTACACCAGAAGTGGAAGTTTGTTGGCAAGTTCTCTCTACATCTGGTTTCAACTTACTAGTACCACAGTAATGGATATCTTTACAAGTACGTTTTTCTAAACCATTTTGGCATGTGTCCCAAGCAGAACATTCCCAAGATTCTAAACAATTGTAGCAATCTTGGGTCAAATTGTAAGACTTACTACAATTATTCAAATCCGAACAAACTTGATGTTTTTGACCCTGATCATCACATTCAGACCAATTTGAACATTGCCAATATTCATCGCACTTGCCAAGTTCTAAAAGTTCTTCAATTTGATTTCTTAGGAGGATAGTAAAATTTTTCAATTCTTTGCTTAAATTGATTAAAGTCTGATTTTTAGGAACTTCTTTGCTAAGAGTATCAATAAATAAACCAAGATCATTTTTAAGATTTTTAAGATCATCATCTAAATTGTCTAATTCTTCTTCATATAAGGTTAAGTTGGTCTTGTTACTATCATTAACCGCTTGGTGATAAGAAACGCTTAAGTTAAAGAAAGAATCATTATATTTAGTAAAGGTTTGATTTAAATAAGAGTAATTAAAGGCAATCAGTGGAATAATTTCTTCAACGGGGCAAGAATCTCCTACACAAAACTCTGTACTAAAGGTTGTCCCATCAGCACAGTTCCCAGTAATAGTATAATTGCCTTCAGTAAAATCAGAATTAGTATTGTAATAACTAATCCAATTATTATTGCCCTGTTCAACTGCGACCATCTCATTAAAAGGATTAGTGTATAGTAATAGTGTAGTTCCAAGACAATTAGTGACGTTAACTTTAACAATTTCTGCAAAGTCATAGCTAGTATGTTCCAAAGATAGATTAATTGCTAAAGTAGAAAAAACAGAAAGTAAAAAAATAACCATAATCAAATAAAATTTTCTCATTTTAAGAGCTGCCATACTCCTTAACAAAAGTTTCATTTAGATGTACTTTCCATTTACTTGGGTCAAAGGTGTCATAAACTAAAACCTCTTTTCTTTTAATCGAATCAGGGAAAGGGTACTCTACCTTAGCTAAGAAAGGTTCACCAGCATTAAGAGATGGAATTAAAACTTTATTAAGAATTAAAGTTGTTCCATCTTTATCTTTCAAAGTAGTAATAACCCAGAATTTTGTAGTTATATTTTCTCCAGCAATAATTTTAGTGGTAAGTTTACTGACTTCTAGCGCTGAAAGTAAAGGCAGAGAAATATTTAGAACAGAGGCATCAGGAGTGATATTGATAGAAGTATTGTCAATAATTGTTTCATCAGTAAGATTATCATTAATTTCCAGTTCTGCTAGATCAGGTAAAGTTAAATCTAAAGAGATATTTTGCATTTCAGTATAAAAGTCAAACAAATCGCCAGTACAATTGAGTTCTTCTAATTGTTCCTCATAAAAATTTCCAAGTTTCCATTCTTGTAATGCGGTTGTTAAGTTTTCAGTAGGAGTCAAACATTCTAATTCAGCATAAGCAAACTGCTGCAAGTAAGCGTTCAAACTCTCTTTTTTGGCATTAATTTCACTAATACTTACACCTAATGCTGAAGCAATTTGCAGTTGTTCAACATCTAAAGAAACAGAAAGACCAGTTATCGCCTCATTAAAACGACAAGATGTGTTTTGATAACCCTGTAATTCTAAGGAGGAAGTCAACTGAAGAACATAAAGATTTTCAACAAGATATTGGTCAATTATAACCGCTTTAGCAGGGATGCAATCATTGGCAGCCTGAACAAAACAATCGTAGCTATTTTCACAATCTACAACAAAACCACTTGCTTTTCCGACAATTCGATCAGAAAAAAAGAATAATAAAGTTAGTCCCATCAAACAAACAACCACAATACTAATAATAACAAATTCTCGAATGTGTTTTTGATGAACGTTTTTATTGTAAATGTTCTTAGAAGTACTAACTTTTTGCACCCTCCTCTTTTTATCCATTTAAAGGAAAGGTAAATTCTGCCGTTTATATATTTTTTTAAAATAAGGGTATAGTTGGATTAGAACAAAATGAATTTAAAAGATAAATTAAATGAAAAAATAAAGTTAAGAAACCTATTCTTTCTTTTCAACAGCTTCTCCACCAAGTGGTTGAGAACCTTCTTTAACAACTTTAAGATTTACCTGATGGATAATTTTAGTTACTAACTCGCCACAAACGGTCTTTTTAGTCATCAAACCATTTTGTTTTTTGTTGTTCCTATTTTTTCCATTAAATCCTACAGTTCTGCCAACAACAGCAATCTTTTTACGTGGTTGTTGAATACCTTTTCTCATAGGGAAACCACATTTGTCAGAACCGCCAGTAAGCAAGAATTCATAACCAGAATACCCAATTTGATCACCAGAGAATTTATCTCCAATTCTTTTCTTGTGTAAGAAGTCAGTTTCTTGTTCAGTTAACTCTCTTTGGTAAGACTTTCCGTCTTTAGCACCAATCACTATTTTTAGATTTACCATTTTATTTGCTCCCCGAGACTCAAGAACTTATCAGTTCACGCTCCTTTGGAGGTGTCTCAGCTGTGTTTTATGATTAAAAACGATGATGGTTTATAAACTTTAAGTTAAATTTTTGAGAAATAGTGTAAAGCTGAAGCTACTAATAGCTGGAAGAATTATTGAATTTTACTATGCTCAATTTACTATTTCTCGAGTTCATTTAATTCTTGGGTTAGAGTTTGATGTTCTACTCTCAAGGTAACCAAAGTTTTTTTCTTAAACTCATTTATTTGGTTCCTGGAATCATCCCACTCCAGCGGTTTTATTTTCCTCTCTAAGTTAAAGAGGAGTTCTCTCAATTCTGAAATTCTTTCTGGAGACATAATTCTGATTAGTGAGAACCTGGATTATTTAAATGTTCGGTGAAAAAATGTCTAACTGAGTATAGTTATGATTTTTACCCCAGATTGAGTGCCAAAAGCTAGAGTTCCCTTTGGTTTTACATTCCAGTACAATTTCTGCAAATGATCACTGATTCCAGAGATTAAAGAGTTCCATTCGGGTAAGAAAATGTTCAATTTCTTTTCCATCTCTCTAATCTCAGCAATCTTCTCATATATTACAATCCCTCGGTGATAAGTGATAAAATCTCTTACTCCCCTAACCTGAGCAGACATAGTAACGATGTTTTGTATTAACTTTAACTCACTTCCAGGAAGATTACTTTTGGCTAGTCTTACCATTTCGCGACGTAACTTTAAAAATTCACTAATTAAACTAGCAATGTAAGCTAATTGGTCTTTAGCTTTATCTTCATTAAATTGTGGCTTTTTCTTTAATGATCTTACTAATACCAATAGATTTAGAAAGGAGTCCCTTAAAATCTTCAGATTCTGCTCATAATCAAGTAAATCGGGAAACAACATCATCAAGAAAAAATAAAAGAAGTATTTAAGTTTTATTAACGCTCCTACTTTTTCTTCTTAACTGCTGGTTTTTTTGCTGCAACTTTCTTAGCAGGTTTAACTACTTTTTTAGCTGCTGTCTTTTTAACGGTCTTTGGTTTTTCTTCACAACCACAACATCCACAACGCATTTTAAATCACCTCAATCTTTGATGTAAGAAGCATAATATCCAGATTTATAAATTGATTGTTTTCAGATTAAAGATTAACAGTCGTCTCCCAAAAATCATATAACAAAGGTTATAAATTCCAATGGGTTTATCATTACTAAGCATTCATCTAATTAAAATCAAAGCAAAAATAAGGAGTAAGAAAAGATGACAGATATTGATCCAGTAGAAATTTCCCATAAGAAGATGTGGGTTACATTATTGTATGAGAGAATTAAAAGTGCAGGTGATTACAAGATATTGCCAATGATTATGAGTAATCAACGGGGTTTAGTAACATGTTTAGAAAATGAACAAGCCGAGAAATTGATTCAACTAATTAGAAAACACAGAGAAAGAACAGGATATTTAGTTTACGAAAGTAACCCAAAAAGAAAAGGGAATTATTACGAATTGGTTCTGCGCACATGCCAAAGTATGATTCCGGTTCTTTTAGATGAAGATCAATTCGCAAAATTTAGAGTGGTTGCAGAAAGATAAAATACCACTGTTGAACACTTTTCTGCGTAAAATTTATAAATAAATTAACAATAGTTAATTAAAATGCAATATGGAACTAATAGTGGATATGCTGGAGGGCAAAGTAGTGGTTACAAAGTAGTTAGTTACGCTAGCTCTAGCAACAGATCATACTCTTCTGTAAAGACTACTTGGACTAAAAGTACCTGCTGCGGAGCTTTTCGTTTCGGTTCAAGATGCACAGATTGCCCGGGGGGAGTAGGCTATTAAAATGAAATTAATTTTTCCACAAGAGATTGAAGTTTGGTATGTTCTGCCAGCAATCAGAAAAAAGATTGCCTTAAAGATGGTAGAAACAGGTTTACAACAAAAAGAAGTCGCTGCAATTATGGGCATCACCCCTGCCGCGGTTTGTCAGTATAAATCAGAGAAGAGAGCTAAAGATGATTTTTTTGATCAAGAGTTAGAGACAGAATTAAAAAAATCTGTTCAAAGAATAATCAAAAATAATGAAGTATTAGCTGAAGAGATTATCAGATTAAACAACCTAGCAAAAAATAAGGGAACTATTTGTAAAATTTACAAAGAGATCTGTGCATTAAAAGGCATGAAAGGAAATTGCGCTTATTGTAAAAAAACTCAAGAAGGCAAAATATCAAAAATAAGGAAGGAAGAAAAATGAGCCAACAAAAAAAGTCAAAAATAATCTATCTTGATCATGCTGCTACAACGTATATTGATCCAAGAGTTAAAGAAGCCATGGACCCTTATTTTGAAGATGTTTATGGAAATCCTGGAAGTTTACATCAGATAGGATTGCGAGCGAGAGAAGTGATTGACAAAAGTAAAGAAACAATTGCAAAAATTATAAATTGTCAAAGTAAAGAGATTATTTTCACATCTGGTGGAACGGAAAGTATTAATTTAGCGATTAAAGGTGTAGCTTTTAGGAAAGGAGAAGGTCATATTATTACTTCTAAAATTGAACATCCTGCAGTCTTAGAAACATGTCATTATTTGGAGCAGAAAGGTTTCAAAGTTACTTATTTAGAAGTAGATAACAATGGATTAATTGATCCAAAAGAATTAGAAAAAGCGATTACGAAAGAAACAATCTTAATTACAATCATGTACGCCAACAATGAAATTGGAACCGTTGAACCAATCAAAGAGATTGGAGAGATTGCTAAGAAACATAAAATTATTTTTCATACTGATGCTTGTCAGGCTGCAGGAGCATTAGATTTAGATGTTAAAAAAATTAATGTTGATTTGATGACCTTAAACGGATCAAAAATTTATGGTCCAAAAGGAGTCGGTATTTTGTATAAATCTGCTGATGTTAAGTTAGAACCATTGATCCATGGGGGAGGACAAGAGTTTGGATTAAGAAGTGGAACAGAGAACGTTCCTGGTATTATTGGTTTTACTAAAGCGTTAGAATTGTCACAAACTGAAAAAGAAATAGAGAATATACGGTTGATAAAACTGAGAGATTATTTGATTAAAGAGCTATTAGAGAAAATCCCTAAATCTTTTTTAAATGGCCACAAGACAAAAAGATTGCCTAATAATGTTAATATATCTTTTCTGGATGTTGAGGGGGAATCTATCTTGCTTTATTTAGATCAAAAAGGAGTAGAAATCTCTACGGGATCTGCTTGTTCTTCACAAAAACTAGAAGTAAGTCACGTTTTAGATGCGATCGGCCTGATACATGATGCCGCCCACGGTTCAATAAGATTTACCTTAGGACATAGAACAACAAAAGAAGATTTAGACTATACCGTTATGGTGTTAAAAGAGATCATAGAAAACTTAAGAAGAATTTCTCCCATAAAAGTTAGAATGGAAGATATTCGCAACAAAAGTGTTGAAAGTTCTTCTGACCACCATTAGGAGGGGAAAAATGAATTACGAAATTAAAGGTTATAACGAAGGAAAAGGTTGGCTGTATTCAGACAAAGTAAAAGAACATTTCTTTAGTCCCCAAAATTTGTTCAAAACACAACAAGAAGTTGAAGAATATGAAAAACATGCTGATGGTATTGGTCAAGTTGGCAGTCCAGCATGTGGGGATGTTATGAAGATGTTCATCAAAGTTAAAGATGATAGGATTACTGAATGTAAATGGCAAACTTTTGGTTCATTAATCAAAGGAGAGAAAGTTATGATTCCAAGTTATTCATCAATTAATGTGGAAAACATAACTATCAATTCTATCGTCCTGAACGAGGAAGGTAACCCCGTTACAATAGAAGAGAACTTCATTCGCAACTATTCGGGCAAGGTCTTAACCATCTCACTTTCAACCTCTAAGTATTATCATTTTACTGTCACTCCCAATCACCCTCTTCCTTGTATTAAAAGAGATAAAGTTGCCAAAGTCTTAAGAAAAAAAGGATCTCGATGGTCAGAAGTAAGCGAAAAGAAAGCACTAAATGCCTCTTCAGAACTAATTTCAGCTAGCCAGATTAAATCAGGCGATTTTCTATTGTTTAAGATAAATAAAAAAACAAAAGATAATAAAGAGCTAACTAAAGATTTCTGTAAATTATTAGGTTATTATGTTTCAAATGGAACATCTCCGTCAAATAATAGAGTAATTTATTATTTTGGTCTTAATGAACAAGAATATATTGATGAATTAAAACAAATTTCTAAAAAAAATAGATGGGAATATAAAATATTTAAAAGAAACACTGAAAATGTTCTCTGTTTTCAATTAAGTAATCCCAAGATAGTACAATTACTAAGAAAGCATGGAGGAATTTCAGGAAAGAAAAACTTTTCAGAAGAAACCCTATTGTTACCTCCTAAAAAACAGATGTTAATCGTAGATTCTTATGTAAAAGGAGATGGATGGACACAACAACAAAAAGATAACTGGGAAGAACAATGTTTTATCTCAACATCTAAAGAAGAAATTGCTTACAAGTTACAGATGATGTTAGCTAGAAATAAGATTTTTGCTCCTCTACATTATCGCGAGCCAAGAGAATTTGTTGCTAGAGGAAAAACATACAAAAACAATGGTGAAATCAATTTAATCTTTAGAAAGAAACCAAATTATTCAAGAATAAAGTATAATAAGAAAGAACATTCTTTCTTGATTCCGGTACAAAAGATTGACATTACAGATTATAAAGGAAAGATATATGATCTTGGACTAGCAATAGAACCAAAAGTCTACAAAGTGAAAGGAATTTCAGTCCACAACTGCGCTTCAGCAATAGCTTCAACATCAATGTTATCAGTAATGGTTATAGGAAAAACTCTGGAAGAAGCAAAGAAGATAACTCCGAAAGATATTGTTAATGCTTTAGGAGGATTACCCCCTAGAAAAATCCATTGTTCTGTTTTAGGAGATCAAGCACTAAGAGCTGCGATTGAAGATTATGAAAAAAAACGGTCTTGAATTATTATTTCTTTTTTAAAACATTATCAAACTTTCCTTTAAGAAAACATTCAATATTTTGTAAAGCAATTTCCTTTCCATTAGCACTTGCTTGTTTTGTGGAAAAAGCAATATGAGGAGTGACTAAAATTTTTTCATTGCTCATTGCTTTAAGATAAAATTCATTTTTTGTATCTCCAAAGTTTTCGGGATCACAATCAATTGCCGCCCCTGATATAATTCCGGAATCAATAGCTTTGATTAAACCATTAAGATCATAAGTGTAGGGCCTAACAAACGTAACATAATAAGATCCTTTTTTTAAACCCATAAAAAAATTCTCATTCAACAAATTTTTACTAGAAGTGTTACAATTTAGAGCATTAATGATTAGGTCAGCTTCTTTAGAGATTGTTAAATCGTCTCCTCGATTAAAAAACGTTACGTCCATACCAAACGCCCGACATGATTCTCCGACCTTACTACCAATACTTCCATTACCCACAATTAATACTTTCTTATTCCACAAACTTTCCTGCAATTCAAATGGAAAATTTTCAGTGGCCCTAATCCGTGGACCTATTTTCCTAAATAATGATAAAATCATAAACATTGTCCATTCAACAATTGAATCGCGATTTCCACCCTTGGAATTAGCTACAAACACCCCATTTTTTTCTAACTTTTCAGAATTAAATGGACCTAATTCAACAAAAGGATAAACCACAAAAACATTTTTTAATAAAGGTAAACTTTCTAACAAGTATTTCCCATTGCTATAAAGTACATCAGCATCATCCGATTTATTAACTAAGTCCTCAATGGAAGCTGGTTCTTCCAGTTCTTCTAATTCTGCAACTTCTTTAAGTCTTTGCCTTTGTTCATCATTAAGAGTTATTCCAAGAGTAATAATTTTTTTCATTTTAATAATTAGGAAAAATTATTCTATTTAAACATTACTGAAATAGAGACTTAAAATAGAAAACGTTAAATATTTGTGTTACCTTGATAAGGTATCAATTGAGAGCAATGATTAAATTTGGATGGTCCCATATGAGCCTTGTGGAGTTACGCCCACCTCAATTGATGTTTTAAGATTTACAAGATTAATGTTAAGCGGTTATGTTAATCAAAATTAAATCGACTTTTTTAGCAAAATCCTCCTTAAGAAAACGCAAACATTATATACTTTAAGTACTAATTTTATTGAAAATGGGGTTTAAAATATTTGGAATTCAAATCGGTCAAGAACAAATAATTACAGCAGAGGAAATCAAAAACAAACTTCTAAAGATTGTATCTGCAGCAAAAGCAGATATAGAACGTGATTTTGTCAATCCCGCAAAAAAGTTAATTCCAGAACGGTTTTGGTCAGAAAAAGGTAAACGACTTACTAGTCCTTTTGAGAGGATGAAATATTCAGAACTAAAACCATTATGTGTCGCTTTTATTGCTACTGAAAGAAATGCTCACAAAAATTTAAGTATCCATATCGCAGAATTACAATTATTAGAAAAAAGAATTAAGAAAAGAGATTTTAACGAGAAAGTTAGATGGGTCAGACAAGATCTGGAAGCGTGGACAATATCTTTAAACGATACCTATAAAACAGCAAGAGAATTAACTATAACTGATAGTCGTGACAAAATGGGGGCTGTTGTTACGGATTATTTAGGAGATATTCCCTCACGATTGGTTAAGAGAATAATAGAATTACAACAAAAAATTGAGAGATGGTTTGAAAGATTGAATTAGATTTCTGACAAAAATAATAGACATATTAAAAGTTGTTTTAATAAAGTTTATTTAAGGAAGATTTAACGCCCATTTTAGATTCATTCAGAATTCAGTGAGCTTTTTTTCAGAAGAATATGTTATAATTGTACTATTACCTTCCTTACCAGAAACTTTCTCAGTAGAGATAAAACGTGCTTCGTCTAATTTGACAATTCTTCGTTGGAAAGATTTGTAACTCATTTCTCCACCCTTCTCGGTATAAGCTGCATAAATTTCTCCAATTCTTTTGCCGCTATGTTCTTTAACTAGATCAAGTATTACTAATAATTCGGCATCTAGACCATCTTTGGGTTTGATATGAAAATCTTCTACCTTTCTAATAGCCTCGGCAACGTGAATAGTAGTGATTTTGCGAGAACTTCTTTCTTCTGCGATATTACCAGTTTCCTTCATCAAATAAAGACCAATTCTTACATCTTTTGTTTCTGCACATTTCTCTGTAATTTCTGCAAAAGCATCTTCATCCCAACATCCCTGCACGAAAGCATAATCTCTTCTTTGTTTTAAAATTCCAGCAATCTCACTTTCGTTGTAAGATTTAAAGAATAAAAATTCTGGACTTAATCTGCTTCTAATTCTTTCATCCATATCAGAATAAGTATCACGATAATTAGTTAACAAGATTATGGACTTACGATAAATGTCTTCCAAAATAGTATATAAAAAGTCTGTATCCTCTAACTTATCAATCTCATCAAAAACAAAAACAGCACCACCCTTGTTCAACTTATTTTTGATCATAGCAAAAAGTTCACTGGTCTTTTTGCTCATCAAGAACTTAAAACCAAGATCTTCACAGATTTTATAATAGATTTTGTAAGTAGTATTTTCTTTCCAACAGTTCACATAGATGGGAACAATTTCTTCCGTTTCCTCTTCTAATTCTCTCAAAACATGTTTACAAGCAGTAGTTTTTCCTACTCCCGGAGCGCCGTAAACAAAAAGGTTTCTGCCATTGTAATTCTGTAATAATGGACGAATGGCGGTAGCAAAACGCATCTGTTCATTCTCTCGAAATTGTAAAACTTTTGGTTGAAAATCATAATCTAGAACGACTGTATCTCTAAACAAAGTTTCACCA
>PFNQ01000037.1 GCA_002792115.1 Candidatus Woesearchaeota archaeon CG_4_10_14_0_2_um_filter_33_13
GAACTTGTTAAAGAGAAGTTTGGTTCTGAGTTTGTTTTCTTAACTGATTTTCCTTGGGAAGTTCGACCATTTTACCATATGAAACCAAAAGATAATCCTAAAGTTACAAAAAGTTTTGACTTGTTGTTTAATGGAGTAGAGATTTGTACTGGAGCTCAGAGAGAACATCGATTAGAAATTTTAGAAAAACAAGCTACTGAAAAAGGTGTTAATCTTAAAGAGATGGCAAAGTATAGGGAGATTTTTCAGTATGGTTGTCCTCCGCACGGGGGAGTGGGATTTGGATTAGATCGGATTACTCACCGATTGCTTAAGTTGGAGAACATCAGAGAAGCAGTTCTTATCCCTAGAGATCCAGAAAGGTGTTACCCTTAATCAACTTGGGTTTGAAGAATATTTTTAATTATTCTTTTTTTTCTGTTTTTTGCTCTTCTTTTATTATCTCTACTCTCTCTAATTCTTTGGCCTCAGGCATTTTAATTAACAGAAGTATAGATTCTTGAATCTGATTAAACCGTCTATTAAAGTCAGAAATAACATTGTAAGAAAGTAGCTTTGAATTGGAAATATTTTCAAATATTTTTATATTTACTTCAATTACCCTTTTGATTAAGTTTATGGTTATTTCTTTTTTCCATTCTAGTTTCTGTTGTGTTAAGATATTTAGTAATTCCATAATTCTTTCAAAGGATTGTACCAAGCTGTTTATTATTAACTCAGTATTAATCGGATCTACTTTTTTAGTATATTCATCTTTACCTTTACGTTGATAAATTGTAGATATCTCCATCAAGATGTCATCTAAGCTAGAAATGTACAAATAAATCTCATTAATTTCCCTTCTTCTAATTGAACCTTCTTCTATTCTGGTTATTAGTCTATTGAGGTTTTGACGAAATAACAACAATGAAGATCGTAACCGATTCATTCGTTCATTAAAGGAGATATCATAGATTTCACTTAAGATAACATCTTGTTTTAATGAAACTAATTTGAAAGTAACAAAAGCAAGAAGTAACAATCCAATAACTACTTCAAATATGGCTAGTATCTTAAAATATCCAATCGGTATAATGTCTCCAAAGCCCGTGGAGGTAGCTGTAATAAAACTGAAGTAAATACTGTCTATCAAGCCGAGGATTACCCTTTTTTCTAAAGTATAATACAAATATGAACTTTTTCCAGATAAGAAATGATATACTACTCCAAACAAAGTAATTGTTCCTGTCCAGATTAACAAAATATAAGAAAAGGTTACTTTTTCAAGAACTGAGCTAAACTGTCTATGACTAATTAACTGTGGAGCTTTTTTAATTTGTTGATATCCCCAAACCTTATCTTTCCAATTAACCATCATTAACCTTTTTTTTACACTTTTTTTGTGCACAACTTGCTTATATACTTTGTTAGTCTCTACAATATTAACTTTAAGTTGGTTCAAAGTTATCTTTAAATTTAAATACTAACTGGTATTTTCTTACCTAGGTGATTACTTATGACATTTAAAGAACAATTACAAACAGTTAAGAAAAATTGGTTAATTTTAATTATTGTTTTATTAATCTTATTAGTGCCAATCTTTTCTAATAATCAGTTTAGTAGTTTTAGTGGTTTTAATAGTGGTGGGATGTATGCTTCTGATAATTTCGTTGCTGAATCAGCGATGATGGCCAAAGGTGTTCCTTCATACATTTCAAATGAGGGATTTGCTCCACAGGTTGAAGATAGGAAAATTACTAAGTCCAGTAGTCTTTCTTCGGAAACAAAACGAGGAGAGTTTAAAGATACGGAAAGTAAATTAAAATCTATTGTTTCGGCCGCAGATGGGTTTTTGTTAAATGAGAACGTTAATCTTTATGGTGAGGGGAGAACTGCTTATTTTTATGGTAATTATCAGATCAAGGTGGCTACTAACAAATACGATTTAGTATTATCACAGTTAAACGAGCTAGGCAAGGTAACTTCTTTTAACGAGAACTCTGTTGATATAACTGCTAGCTACTATAACATTAAGACTGAATTACAAGCAGAACAATCGCGGTTAGATAAGTATCAAGAGATGTATCAAGAAGTAAAGGATATCTCTGAAAAGATCACTTTAACTGATAAAATATTTGATCAAGAAAGAACTGTTAAATATCTCCAAGAAGCTATGCAGAACAAAGATTTACAAGTAGATTATTCAACGGTATATGTTACTTTAACAGAAGAACAATCTGGATATGTGGGTATAGCCATGGTTAAGTTTTCTGAGTTGATTAGAACAATTGTTAACAGTTTTAACAACTTGTTAAGTCTAATCTTCTGGGCATTACCTTGGGCAATTTTAATCTTAGTGGTATGGTTTGGAGTTAAGGTTGTTAGAAAAAGAAAATGAGTGGTTTTTATTTTTTCTTTAATTTTTCTTTTATCATTGCAATGATTAAATAGATTAAAATTGCAGAAATACTGCCGACTAGAAACCATAAAGCAAAATCAGGAGTGCTTTTAATACAATTCTCAGCAGGGACAGCAAAGGCGGTATCTTGCACTAAACTGGGGGTAGTTTTCATTAATTGTCCCGTTTCTGCTGTTGCTTGGAAACTTCCTGTTCTTGATATAACGGAGGACAATAATTTGATTATCATTGTAATCCCTATAGAAATTACTGCTACTGGAAGAAGTGCTTTTAATTTTTCTTTTAAACCTGAGACTTTGCCAGGAGTGATGATAATATACTTGTTAGCTAATTTGTAATGGTTGATTTCTCTACCTTTTTGGCTGTAATGAAACTCCTCAACAGAGATTAGTCCGGCCTCTTGCAGTTTTTGCAAATGATAATGTGCAGTTGAGATGGGAATGTTTAATTCTTTTGAAATATTTGCTTCAGTATCATGGTCCTTTTCAGCGAGATAATTAAGAATTTTTCTGCTAGTATCACTAGTAATTGTTTCAGCTAACTTTTTGGTTTTTGGTTCATTAAGATCCACTAACAGGAAGTTATTTTTTGACATTTTGAATTTAAGGAGTGATCTGTTTAAATAGGTTATTATAATTTTGATCTCATTTAAACTTATCATCATTTGTAAAGTTTTAAAAAGTTTATTCTCTAAGTTAATAAAAATGAGTTTAAATCAACTTAGAACAGAAATAGACCGTTTAGATCACAACTTGATTAAGATTTTATCTAAAAGAAAGAAAGTAGTTAGTAAAATATTGAAAGAAAAGAGCGGGTTGAGGTTACCTGTTAAAGACAAAGTCAGAGAAAAAAAGATGTTTGAGCAGAGAAAAAAGTGGTCTAAAGAAGACGGCGTAGATGCTAAGTTTATTGAAAGATTATTTCAAGTAATAATAAAACAATCTGTTAAAGAACAGAAAGAGGTTAAGGAAAAATGACTAAAACAGCTTTATTTATTGTTGCCCAAAAGGGTTATCAACCAAGAGAATATGGTGTTCCAAAGAAAGTACTTGAAGATTCGGGGGTAGAAGTTATTACGGCTTCTAAGAAAATAGGAAAATGTGTTAGTTCTAATGAAACAATTACAGAAGCAACAATTTCTATTTCTGATGTGGATGTTTCTGATTATGATGCCATTGTTTTTATTGGTGGTCCAGGAGCGCCAGTTTATCAAAAGGATGTGGAAGCACATTTAACTGCTCAAGAAGCTATTAATCGTGGTAAGATATTAGCAGCAATTTGTATTGCTCCAACTATCTTAGCTTATGCTGATGTTTTAGAAGGAAAGAATGTTACAGTTTGGAATGAAGATAATAAGCAGGCAGAAGTGATGACTAAAAATGGCGCTAAGTTTGTAGATAAAGCTGTAGTTGTTGATGGCAAGATTATTACTGCAAATGGGCCTAAGGCAGCTGAAGAGTTTGCTAAAGAAATTTTGAAACAATTGAAGTAAAGATAAACGATGGCTGAAGTAAAAGTTTTAATTGAAGGTTATGCAAAAGAACGTGAAAATGGTTGGGTAGCTAGTTCTACAACTTGTTTAATTACATCTGAAGGAAAAAAGATAATCACGGACCCTGGTTGCAATCGTGAAAGACTGTTAGGTGCATTAATAAAAGAAAAGTTAACAACTAATGATATTGATTATGTGTTTTTATCTCATTGTCATCCAGACCATATTCTACTTGCGGGAATATTTGAAAAAGCAAAGTTCATTACTTTTGATACAAACTTGATGTACGATAAAGATTCTTTAACAGAGTTTGGGGAGCAAGTATTAGGAAGGGATATCAAAATTATTGAAACTCCTGGACATGTACTTGAACATCTTTCTCTTTTGGTTATTACTCCAAAAGGAAAAATAGCAATAGCTGGTGACGTTATCTGGTGGATTGATGGTGAAAAACAGAACTTTGATATTAATCAAAAAGACCACTCTCAAGCAAAAGGTATGAATATGAAAAAGCTAATAACAAGTAGGAAAAGATTGTTAGAGATTGCTGATTATATCATTCCAGGTCATGGAAGGATGTTTAAAGTTAATAAATAAGACATCAACACTTTTTGTATCTCTTCTCTTTTACAATAACTATTTAAATAAATAAAATATTCTTTTACTATAAAGAGGTGTATGATGTTAAAAAGGTATGATGTCCTTTGTATAGGTTCAGCTGTAGTTGACCACTTCTTAACTATTCAAGAAAGAATGGAAGATGTTAGATTGGGGGATAAGATTCTTGTTAAACACGTAGAAGTTCATTCTGGCGGTGGAGCAACCAACTCCGCTGCGGCTTTATCTAAGCTAGGGTTAAAAGTGAAGATGCTTACTAAAATGGGACAGGATAAAGAGGCAGATTTTATTGTTAAAGAGATGAAATCTTATCAT
>PFNQ01000009.1 GCA_002792115.1 Candidatus Woesearchaeota archaeon CG_4_10_14_0_2_um_filter_33_13
GGCTTTAGCTCCTGATTTGAGCGAGGTAATTTTTGTTACAAATGCAAACGTAGAACCACAATTAGCTTCAGTAAATTTATCTGGGGGAGATTATAATTTGTGGTATCAAGATGATTGTCACTGGTACCCTGGAGGTTGCATAAAACCAACGTTTTCAAAGGGAGGCAGTTTATTTTACTTAAAGGCAATTAACTCAGACAGATATGTCATCGTTAATAATTCTTGTAGTGCAACATTATTAGAGAATATGGATAGCGATTTTGCAGACAATAGCAAAATTGGAAGCACTTCAAAAGGAATTGCGTGCGGTTCAACATTCCAAATATTTTACATTACTCAAAAAGATGTTCGAAGTATTGATGAGCATGAATTCGAGAAGATAATTATTAAAACACCTTTTGTTGATGAAACAGACGTCACTTTTTGGAAGGATTAAAAACAAAAATTATATATAGGCATTTTATCTTTTAAGTAGCATGGAAAAGAAGTGGATGTTATTTTTAGTTATGATTACTATTTTCTTAGTTAACTTAATTTTAGTATCTGCAGGAATATCTGGTGGTTATGCAAGTGTTTTTGGAGAAGCAGAAGGTAGTACCGTAGCATTGTGGGCCCCAAATGATTGTAATTATGCATACAATGGTTTACCAGAAGAATACAGCGATAAGTTAAGTTCTTATAGACTAATTCAAACATTAGAATTTAGGGATAACTTATGGAAAGTTAGAGCTGAAGGTTGTTGCTTAAGTGAAGATTATTGTTATTATGATGCAGGTTTATTAAGCCGTTACTTAAAATGGCCAGGTACAAATTCAGATATTGAGACAAGCGAAACTCCCGGTGGAAAGGAATGGGTACATACCAACAACAAAGCAAATGCGTGCTATACCGCTGGATCAATTATAGGCCCATGGGGGAGTTACAAATTATACTGTGCCAAATCATACTCAAAAAACCAAGTTAGTGAAGATTATGCTTGGATTTATTGCGATAATTCTGTGAAGGGAGAAATTGCCTCTGGAAACGTTTACTGCGACGGGAATATTTGGAAAAGTTGTGGAAGTCAAATTGTAACCACTGACGTTCTATGGCCAAACAATGCCATGAAAAGCGATAATAATGATCCCGGTTGTTGCCAAAAATCCGACGATTGTGTCCGTGATACTGGAGCGTGTATATCTACAGACACAATAGTAACTCAATCTCCACCGGCTCCAAATTATTTATGTCATGACAACGATTTCTATTTTTGTTCACCTGATCAAAAAGCAAAAAACAAAATCTTCCAAGATCGATTTTTATGTGACGGAGCAATATGGAATGAATGTACCACTTCAGTTAAAACAATAAATGGATTTTTCTGTGATGGAAATGGTAAATGGACCTCAGACATTTGTGATGATAACAGCCTGGGCAATCTAAAAGATAATGACAAGTACATCTGCAACTCAACCAAAGCTTGGCAGGAATGTAAAGCTAGCGGTCCTGGAAAAAACGTTGAGACTAAAGTTGGCGAAAAAATTTGTGGAAATAGTGGAAAATGGGTTGTTTGTGGTGATGGAGATAGTTGCCAGGATTCAGTCTGTTGGAAGTATGAAGACTGCAAAGATGCATCTTGTGATAAAGATAATGATGAAAAGGTTGTGGTATGGAGTTTCTACCCTTCAGAATGGGATGAAGTTAATCTATGGAATAGAACAAAATGTTGCAACCCCTCAGATTGTGTTAATTTAATAAATCCTGGACCGAGTGCAGTAACATATTGTCAAAAAGATGGGGAATTAAGAGGAGAAGGTCCAGAGTTTCCACCAACAGATGAATACATTTTGTGTGAGGAAAATAATTGGATAATTTGTAATGAAAATGAGACTGGAAAAATTAATTTAAAACAAACACATTATTGTGATGGAGCTAAATGGTTAGCAGTAGAAACTAATTGCACAAATGGGGTTGATGACGGTGGAGTTATTGGACTAGGTGATTGTGCGGATCCAACCTGTAATGGTAAAGTTGGTGGGCCAAATGGAGAAAAATGTGAACAACCAGCAGAACTAACCTGTAATGATGGATTTGATAACAATGGTGACACCACACAAATATTAATACCACCAAAAATAGATTCTCCAAATCCACAAAGCCAAAGTGGAACAGGCCAAATTATTGAAACCAACTGTAAAGACGGAAAAGATACTGATAATGATGGTTCAGCCGACTGTTTAGATCCAGATTGTAACCAAAAACAATGTAGTGATAATGATCAGTCCGGTTTCTGCGAGTTAAACATCTATAACCCGGGCACTGTAGAATTATATTATGACATAGTTGACGTTTTTTATTATGCATATGAGAGTTCTCCACGAAATTTATATTGTAGCCATCACAATTATTTTATTGGTCCAGTAGCAATGGTAGGTAAAGAAACCGATTCCCACAATAGTTTGAATATATTAGATTGTTGTAAGGCATTAAACAAAAGTTACGCTAATGGAGTTCTTTGCCAGAAAGATAATAGTTGTTCTCAATACGCCAATTTTAAAGAAATAAATAATTTTACCCAAGAGGTCCCAGAATGGGGTGGCTCAACTCCCGTATGGCAATATGCTTGTTATAAGTCTGGACAAAATTATCAATTTCAAGGCACATGTCAACAACCAAATGGATATGTTCCTGAAGCAGGACATGAAAAAGAATGTGCGGACAATACTGATAATGATGGAGATGGATTAAAAGATTGTTACGATCCAGATTGCCATCTTTCTCCTAGTTGTTGTATAGATCCAGACAAAACAGCGCAAGAACTGAATTCTAGCAGTTGGGACAAATCATTCTTGGTAAAAGGATTTGTTTTAGGATGGTGGGGACAATATACTGATGATTGGATTGGTCAGGCTGGAGAAGAAAAGTTTGGTGTTAGATCTGATTACTGTTCTGATAAAAGTAATAACTGGGCAAAAGTTGATCAGTGTAATGGAGAAGATTGTTATTTAAGAGAAATGTCTTGTGAAACAATAGGGCCGATTACCCTTACTACCACAGGAGCATATAAATGTCCAGATGGATGTGTTAATGGAATTTGTAAAAAAGTAGGAGAGTTTCTCGAAGCAAAAGATTGTTTAGATTCTGGTTGTGTTGCAGACAAGAAGCAAGGTCCGCAAGGAGCACAGTGCTGCTTTACTAATAATGATTGCAACAATGGAACAGGAGTGGGAGCAATCTGCGTCAACACCAACAATGAGTGTAAAGAAACTACTTGTAATGATGGAATTGATAATGATGGTGATGGATTGGCAGATTGTGAAGACTTAGATTGTAATGCCCTTCCATGTAGCAAAGAAGGTGTTTGTTATAATAAACAATGTTTAACTCAGAAAGGTCCGGAACAAGCAACAATAGTTATTGCTCCTGAAGTAAAAATATTTTCATACTTACAATTATTACAAGAAATTAATAAGTGTCAAGTTGTTAAGGAGGAAGGAGCTTGTAATAATGTGTGTAAAGACAAAACTTGTTTATTCGCTGATGGTGGAAGGAAATCTTGCACAGACCCAAGCAGTACTAAATGTACTTGTTGTTAAAAAAATGGAAAAAGACTCATTAATTGTTTTTCAAGATA
This sequence comes from Candidatus Woesearchaeota archaeon CG_4_10_14_0_2_um_filter_33_13, assembly GCA_002792115.1. Classification (GTDB taxonomy): domain Archaea; phylum Nanobdellota; class Nanobdellia; order Woesearchaeales; family GW2011-AR9. Next base: position 3,614 of record PFNQ01000009.1, read on the forward strand.
AAAAAATCCGGAGAACTTGGTACAACGAGGAATGGCATTTTTCTGTTGTTGATGTTGTTGCAGTTTTAACAGATAGTCCTACCCCTAGGCAGTACTGGGGAAAGGTGAAGGATAGAGAATTTATAGATTTAAAGTTGTCCCCTATTTGGGTACAACTGAAATTACCCGCCGCGGATGGTAAGTTTTACGGCACTGATTGTGCCAATACTGAAAATATGTTCAGAATAATTCAATCCATTCCTTCTAAAAAAGCCGAGCCATTTAAGCAATGGCTAGCCAAAGTTGGTTATGAACGCATCCAAGAGATTGAAAATCCAGAGATTGCACAAGACAGAGTAAAAGAATATTATCAATTAAAAGGTTACCCAAAAGATTGGATTGAAAAAAGATTAAGAGGAATAGCCATCAGACAAGATTTAACTGAGGAATGGAAATCTCGAGGAGTAAAAGAAAAAACTGATTTTGCCATCTTGACTAATGAGATATCTAAAGCTACATTTGGTAAAACCATTACAGAATATAAACAATTTAAAGGATTAAACCGACAAAATCAGAATTTAAGAGATCACATGAATGATTGGGAATTGATTCTAACAATGGTTGGAGAAAAGGCCACGACAGACATTACCATCGCAAAAGATGCTAAAGGGATAAAAAAATGCAAAGATTGTGCTAAAGAGGGCGGTGATGTTGCCAAGAATACTCGTAAAGAGCTTGAGCAGAAAGTAGGAAAATCTTTAATATCTAAAGAAAATTACTTGAAATTAATCAAGAAACGAAAGCTTAAAAATGGTTAAAAAACAAATCAAACATAAAGCAAAAAAACATCCATTAGATGAAACGATGGTAATTATTGTTTTAGTTTCTGCAGCATTATGTATTTTAATCATGTTAGCTAGTTATATTAACGTTACTGGAGAAGCTTACGCTTCTGCTGTTCCAACTAAAGAAGGCGTATTCAGCCAGATTAATGGAGCATTATCTTTGCAAGGAAGCGGTAAAGCCATCTGTAGCATTCAGTGCAAGAACTCTGGACAGATTTGTATTTTGGCACATAACAACGATAAATTAGCTGGTTGTGAAGATAAATTAACTGGAGATTACCAATGTTTATGTGCGACAACGGTTAAAGTTATTAGTACGCCGCCTAGCGTCGCTCCCCCCCCCAACTGAATTTATTGCTCCAGGAGAGGTTGCAGGTACTAATGAAGTACAGACCATTGATGGTGTGCAGATAGAAATTTCTTTAATAGCAGTAACCCCCGGAAAATGTGTTTTCCAGGTTGATGGTGCAACCTTTCAAGCAAATCTTGGAACAAAAACAACCATTCCAGGAACTAACAAGAAAGTTTGGGTAAAGTCTATTTCCGTAGAACAAAATAAATGTGAATATGAGATTCAATAATTTTTTTTACATAAATAATTTAAACTAACTGTCAAAAGTAATGTTCATGCAAATACAACAATTATCTCTACCTGATTTCTTCAAGAACTATTACACAAAATTTCCTAATTTAACACCAATACAAGAAAAGGCAGTCAATGCTGGTCTACTAAATAACAAATCTCTGCTAATCTGTGCACCAACTGCTTCAGGAAAAACGTTGGTAGCGACGATGGCTATCGCAAACACTTTAGACAAAGGAAAAGCGATTTACTTAGTGCCATTAAAAGCATTGGCTAATGAGAAGTATAATGAATACAAGAACCTCTTCAGCACAACTAATTATAAAGTTGTTCAGTCTACTGGAGACGTTGATTCAGAATCATCTTACCTAGCAAATTACGATTTACTGATCTTGACAACAGAAAAACTGGACTCATTATTAAGACACCATATTCCTTGGATAAGTCAAGTTAAAACCGTTATTGTTGATGAGATTCATTTACTTAACGACCACAGCAGAGGCCCAACATTGGAAATAATCTTAACATTATTAAAACAATTGATCAAACCACAAATAGTGGGACTATCTGCAACCATTGGTAATCCACAAGAATTAGCGCAATGGTTAGAAGCAGATCTTGTTCAAGATAATTGGCGACCAGTAGAACTTAAGCAAGGAATCCGTTTAGGAGATAAGACCGAATTTTATTAAAAGTGGTGTCACAGATATTGTCCTTATATTCTTTAGCGAGATTACGTAAAATTTCTGAATCAAGTTCTAATTTTTCAATCCTAGTAAAAAACTCAATACATTGAGTAACATTTTTGGGACTGATTGTTTTAGCACATCTTTCAAAGTCTAGCAACACAGGAAGATTCTCAGAAGTAACAATAATATGTTTATGCGGATGATGCATCTCTTCTTTGTTAACACCTAATTTATCCAAAGTATAACACTGCTCTAAAATCTCTAACAATAATTCTTTTATCTCTGCTTTGTTACTTTGTTCTATCCAATCTAAAATGAATTCTCCCTCCACAAAACGGTAAACTAAATACTCCTCGCCGGAAAACATAAACCTTGGTCCAATACCCTCTTTATTCAGAATCTTTAACCAATTGGCTTCATTCTCTATTCTACCTTGAGCCTGACTTTCTTTTCTCTTAACCTTTATCGCTACCTTTACTAAATCTTTTTTCAAAGGAAAATGAGTTTTTACTAAAGTACTTTTGTCAATCACCCCAACAAAAATGTTTCCTCTCTTTCCATGAGTTAGATATCTTATTTCAATGACTCCCTTTCTTTCTAACTCTCGAAGAATATTACTTTTCTCAACCAAATACACATAAAGTTCTTCAAACATCGGCATCTTTTCACAAGCCAATTCTTTAAATTTTAAAAGATTAGTAGAGAGGAACTCATCAATTTTCTCTTTGTTTGTTAAAGAAGAGAAAAGGAACAAGATTCTTCCATTCGGAGCTAAGTAATTGCTAACTTCTCCAAAGAACCTTTCTGAGATTTCCCAACCTTGCTTTCCACCATAAAGAGCTGGATCTTCAATTATCTCCTTGCCCACTTTATCTTGAGGAAGGTAAGGCGGATTAAAGATGATTAAATCAAACTTATTTTCAACTCCAGAAAACAAATCACTTTTCTTGACTTTTAACTTAGTATTTAACTTAACTTCTTCGCTCTCTTTCAACTTTTGTAAAGCTTCTTCATTAATGTCGACAGCTAAAACTTCTCTAACGTTTTTGTTTTCAGCAGCAGTTAAAGCCTGAATTCCCGATCCTGTGCCTAGATCTAAAACTCTACCAAAGGCGTACTCTTTGACAAATTTCTGTAATAAGTAAGAGTCTTCAGCAGGGTCATATATATCCATGAGAACACCAAAAAGTATATTAATAGATAAATTTTACCTTTACTGTACTTAAAATAAGTATTTATCAAAACAAAATGAGGTGTTAAAAAATGGGATGGTTTAGTAGTACATTAAAAGTTTTACAAGAAAGGAGAGCAGTTCCTTTAGAAAAGGCACAAAAAGTTGATGCAGCTTTGACAAAGGCATTAGCAGATCTAGAGAAGAGTTTTGAAAAAGATGAAGCTGCTCAGGGTGCAGAATTACAAGCAGCATTCAAAGCTTATTATGCTCGTGCAGGAACAGTTAAAGCATTAAAAGCAGAATTAGCTAGAGAAGGGGAAGCCATTGCTGTTGAGGAAAAAGTTACTAATCAATTAATAAAAGCAAGAAGCTGGGCTAATACAACTGCAGCATTATGGCGTCAAGATTGGGAATTAACTAAAAAACATCTTGCTTCAATTGGAGCTAAAAGAGCTACACAAGAAGACATTACTGCAGTAAGAAGATTTGCAGCTACACAACAAACAAAATTAAGAGAAAGTGCAGCAGAACTTAAGGCTTTAGAAAGACCAATATTAGCTGACTTAGCTCCTAGAGAAAGAGCAGAGTTAGAAAAAAGAAATGGTCGGATTCGTACTCTAATCGCTGATGCAAATCAAAAAATCAAAGATCTAGAAGCCATGAAACAAGGTCAAACTGTTAAAGGAGAGATTGGCACTAGGTTAGGAGAGTACTGGGAGAGTGTAAGAGCAGAAACAAGTACAAATGAGCTTCCTCCCATTGCAAATTTAAGGGAATCTCCTAGTGTTAAAAGGTATCGTGAATTATTAACAGAGCAATTACAGGCCATGGAATCAACTTTGTTATACATCCAAGACGAACTAAAAGCGTTTGAGAAGTGCGGAATCGCGATTATGCCTAAAGCAGAAGAAAGATTAATGGGCAGAGGTTTAGGATTTTTAGCAAGAGCAACAGAAAAGATTGGTCGTTAATAAGACTTAATTTTTATTTTTTATTTATTTTTCTTCTGATTCTGGTAAGACACTCCATCTACTATCTAGAAAAACAAAAGTATCAATTTGTTTTCTTAAAGCGGTTAACATTGATGGGGGGACGGTTTTATTATGTTCACAAAATCTTAATGCTCTTTCTAAACCACCATCGGCTAATGAGATGCTTCCGGAACCAAATTCATTCAAAACATCCAACAAACCAAAAGGGCCAGATCTTCTAACATAAATATCTCCGTTACGGACATATTCTGAAGAATTTAAGTGAGGGATCTCAAATTCCCTTACATCTTTAGCATCAAAATGATCAGGAGCAACAAAATAACGAAAAAAGTCATAAACAAAACGAGAGAAATGTTGTAAATCAAATCTACCACCTAATCTATGGGTCCAGTGTGGAGAAGATCCAAAATAAACGCTAGGAGCGCTTGTTTCCCCCATCAACTGTTTTGTAGTAAAACCAGAATCATAATATGGATCATCTCCAAATTTTGGTTCAGAAATATGAGGAATAACATCGGGAGCGACTTTAGCAGCAATATTCGGATCGTCCTTTCCCCCCACAAGATATAACGGCATTTTATAAAACTCTAAAATTAGAACTTTATAAATGTTTTCATTGGAAAGTAGTAATTTATCGGGAAAGGAGAAAGGAAAGCCGCAATCAGAAACTTTTTTAAACAAAGGCCGTTTCTGCAGATAAAGCGGGCTCATGGTCTAGCGGCTATGACAGCGCCCTTACAAGCATTAAAGCTAAGTGAGGCGTTGATCGCCGGTTCGAGAAGTATGCAAGGTCCCTTGCTACTGCGAATATCCGGCTGGGCCCATCATTTTTCTTTATTGTCTTTAGAATCATGAGGCTTAACAAAGTTAATGCCTCATTTAAGTAACTTGCATATCCTCAAAAATTAAGAATTTTTGGGATGTTACAAGCATTGCTTGAAACAGGTTTGCTTGCGGCGAGGGCTCATCATTTTTCTATCTCTTATTCTAAACATTATTGTAAAACAATAAACTTATAAAAGCAAAAATTTTCTTCTATAAGATAGATGCAAGATCAAATCTGGGATTTAATATTTGAACAAGAAGAAGTTAGTTGGAAAACTATTCTGTATGATTTAGTTAAGAGCGAACAGATGAACCCCTGGGATATCAATATTTCCCTATTAACAAAAAAATATATTGAACTGGTCCGTAAGATGCAGGAACATGATCTAAAAGTTTCCGGAAAGATTATTCTTGCTGCAGCAATCATGCTTAAATTAAAATCTAGTCATTTAATTGATCATGACATCTTTAATTTAGATAAACTACTAAATCAAACTGATGAAGCTCTTGATGATGAAATGTTAGACGATGTTGAAGAAGCACTTCTTTCTCGTCATAAAGATAAACAGCAGTTTCAACTAATTCCAAGACAACCTCAACCAAGAAGCAGGAAAGTTTCCATTCATGATTTAGTTGATGCTTTGCAAAGAGCGATGGAAAGTAAAAAAAGAACCTTGGCTAAACAAAGACCGGTAAAATATCAGTTACCTAAAAGAAAAGTTGATATTATGGAAATTATTTCTGATGTATACCACAAACTAATGTATTATACAAAGAAGAAAGAAGCTAAAAAGATTACTTTCACTCAGCTTCTTCCAAATAATGCTAGTAAAGAGGACAAGATATACACTTTCTTACCAATTCTTCACTTAGAAACCCAACGTAGAATTGAAACTAGTCAAAAGGTTCCTTTTGATGAGATTCAGATCCAACTGTTAAGCAAAAATAGAATAAAATAGTACAGAAAACCAAAATTCTTTTAAAGATAGCTCAAATTTAATCACAAGTTAGTGATAGATGTTCTAATAAAAATGGCTAAAATCAGTTCAACGAAGGACATTAAGATATCAGAAAAGATTATTGATCAAGTAATTGGTCAAGATGAAGCAGTTAGAACTATCAGGAAAGCGGCTTTACAAAGACGTCATGTTTTACTGATAGGAGATCCAGGAACCGGTAAGTCTATGTTAGGTTTAGCTTTAGCAGAAATGTTACCGCAATCTGAATTAAAAGACCTGGTAGCAATGTATAATCCTAACGATGATAATAATCCATTGATTAAAGAACTTCCTGGAGGAACAGCTAGAGAAGAAGTTAAAAAGTACGCCTTAGATGGAAAACAAGTCCTTAAGAACAATAATTTTTTACTATTTATCGTAGCAATTTTGGTAATGATTGCACCCTGGTGGGTTAGAAGCCACTACAATTCTGATTTAATGTTCACAGCATTTTTCTTAGGAGGAATGATGTTCTTAGCTGCCTTTGCCATAATGACCAGTATGGGACCAAGAATGTTTAAAACAAGCAGTTCTATCGCACCAAAAGTTATTGTTGATAACTTTGGTAAGAAACAAGCACCATTCTTTGACGCTACTGGTGCACATGCAGGAGCATTATTAGGAGATGTACTACACGATCCATTCCAATCAGGGGGATTAGGCACACCAGCTAACCAAAGAGTTATTGCAGGAATGATTCACAAAGCACATTTAGGAGTTTTATTTATCGATGAAATTGCGACATTACACCCAAGAACGCAACAAGAACTTCTTTCAGCATTACAAGAAAAAAAGTTCCCGATTACTGGCCAGTCTGAAAGATCTGCAGGAGCAATGGTAAGAACCGATGCAGTACCATGTGATTTTATCATGGTGGCAGCCGGAAATTTAGACACAATCAAAAATATGCACCCCGCCTTAAGATCTAGATTAAGGGGATATGGTTATGAAATTTATATGAATGAAACCATGATAGATACTACTGAAAATAGAGCTAAGATTGCTCGCTTTGTTGCTCAAGAAGTAATTAAAGAAAATGGAAAGATCCCCCATTTCTCAATTGGAGCCTTAAAAACAATTGTAGAAGAAGCAAAAAGAAGAGCTAATCGTAAAGGACATTTAACTTTACATTTAAGAGGTTTAGGTGGGTTAGTTAGAGCTGCAGGAGATTTAGCTAAAGAAGAGAGTGCAGATTTAGTTACCGAAGACCATGTAAGAAGAGCTAAACACTTAGCAAAACCATTAGAACAACAGATCGCTGATAAGTTTATTGAAAGGAAGAAAGAGTATGAAATCATTGTAACTTCCGGAAAACAGGTTGGTAGAGTTAATGGTTTAGCTGTTATCGGTTCTGGTTCCGCATATTCAGGAATTCTTTTACCGATAGAATCTGAAGTAACTCCCGGTGGTAAGAAGTCGGAAATCATTGCTACTGGGAAGTTGGGAGAAATTGCTAAAGAAGCAGTCAAAAATGTTTCTGCCATAATTATGAAATATTTTGGGGAAGATATTAAAGAAACGAAAGATGTTTATGTGCAATTCCTACAAACTTATGAAGGAGTAGAAGGAGATTCTGCCTCTATTGCAGTCGCCACATCTATTATTTCTGCATTAAAGAATATCCCAATTAGACAAGATATTGCTATGACTGGTTCTCTTTCTGTTAGAGGAGAAGTTCTTCCGGTTGGAGGAGTTTCGTCTAAAGTAGAAGCTGCAATTGAAGCAGGCATAAAAACAGTTTTAGTTCCAAAATCAAATCTACAGGATATTGTTATTGAGCCAGGCAAGGTAAACAAAATTAAAATCATTCCCGTTACAACAATTGAAGAGGTTCTGCAACATGCATTATATTGGAATGGTAAAAATAACTTGAAAGATTTGATGATTAACGGCAAGAAAAAAGCAAAACCTTTAAAAAGCAAACCCAAATCTAAAGCTTGAAAAATGGCAATATCACAATTAAAATCAAAAAGAAAAGCAAGTGGTGGCCGATTAAGGTCATCTAGAAGTAAAAAGAAACAAGAATTAGCTGGTTTCCCAACTCACACTAAATTGTCAAATGAAGAAAGAATCAAAGTTAAAAGAGTGCTTGGTGGGAATTCAAAGATTAAAATCCTTGCAGCAAACAAGATTAGTGTAGCTGATAAAAAAGGTAAGGTAACTGTAACAGAATTGGTTAACGTAGTTGAGAACCCTGCTAACCCACACTTGGTTAGAAGGAACGTAATTACTAAAGGAGCAGTAGTTGAGACTAAGTTAGGTAAGGTTAAAATAACTTCTCGTCCAGGTCAAGAAGGAACGGTCAGCGGAAAATTGTTATGATTTTTTTCTTAATCTTTTTATTTAATTGTTAATTTCTTATTTTAAAAGTCTAAAATAAATAGCAAGTTAGATAGTGATTATTCGGTTAATTGATGAGCTTGACCAATTAAAGTATCAATCCCACCAAAACGAAGCAAATATTGCTGTAAGAATTCTACCCCAAACAGTATTGCTACCAAAATTAAGATTATGCCTAAAAAACCCAAGATTATTCCGGTTATGGCCATCCACTTACCCTTCATGTTTTCTCTATGAGTCTGCATCAAACCGCCGATGCCAAAAATTATTGCTAGTGTACTAAAGAGAGGAAGAAGCAGACCAAATATTCCTAAAACTAAAGACATAAAAGAAAGTTCTGAATGAAATTTCTCTTCATAAGGATTTGGTCTTAAGGTTTGAGAAGTTTTTTCCTGAGGTTGTTGTGTTGACTGTCTCTGTTGAGAATAATTTTGAGAAGAATATTGTGCAGATTGTTGTGTAGGATAGCGTTGTTGAAGTTGCTGGGAGTACTGCTGCTGATTTCTTTGAGTCTGATCTTCTGACAAACTAAACACCTCTAACTAAGATAAAGAAGAAAGGTATTTAAAATTATTCCTCACAAACCATTCTCCGAAAACGGCTTTAAAGCCTTAAGAATGAATATTTTTCTGTTTCAGTCTTTGATTTATAAACCACTCCCCACTGGACAAGTGCGGATAGAACTTATAAATGACCTTTGACAGTTGGAGTATATCAACAGACATAAAATGGTGTCAACAAAAGAGGTGATAAAAAATGGTTGATCTTTCCAACAAGACCATTAAAAATTTATTTGAAGAACAAATAAGACGACTTACTGCTCAAACAATAGCAACGAAAGTAGACTCTTTTGATTACCAATTTAGCGGAGGATGGATAAAATGAATTTTAAAGATAGAATAAATCATCTAATTGATAAGTACGAAAACGGACTAGGTTTATTTCCACAAACCAGTACCTATGTAAAACAAACCTTTATTGATGAATTTTAATTTTTATTGAATCAAGCTTAACACCTTTACAACGCCACCACGCCTCGTCAGAGGGGGACACAAAATATTTAAATGGCCCCCTCCTTTTTCTTTTTTAATGGAAATATTAACCAAAAGCGAGTTCAGAATAAGATTTGAAGAAATTTCTAATCAAATTAAAGAAGGGGCTTTATTTATTCATCCTACCGATACGATCTATGGAATAAGTTGTGATGCAACTAACCCAAATGCAGTAAAAAGATTAAGAGAAGCAAAGGATCGTCCGGAACTTCCTTTATCAGTTTGGGTTCCATCAATAACATGGATCAGAGATAATTGTGTTGTCGATAAAAATGTTGAAGATTGGTTAAAAAAACTTCCCGGACCATACACATTAATATTAAGGTTAAAAAACAAAAAAGCAGTAGCTAAAGAAGTTATCCCAAATACAGATTGTTTAGGAGTACGTATTCCAGACCATTGGTTTAACGAGATCGTTTCTTATCTTAAATTCCCAATTGTAACTACTTCTGCAAATAGATCTGGACAAGCGTTCATGACCTCAATAGAAGATTTAGATGAAGACTTTAAAGAAAGAATTGCCTTTGTAATTTATGAAGGTGAAAAAAAAGCCAGACCATCAAAAATTATTGATTTAACTAAGGGGACAATTCAAGAAAGATAGTTATAATTCCAATAAGTTTCCGTCAAGATAGATTTTGGGGTTCTTAAAGATTTGATCACCATGGAATACTGTCTTTATTTCTCCACCAAACCAATAATTACTACCTAAAGCAATATGGGCTGTGCCTAAGACTTTCTCGTCCATGATTGTTGAACCAATCAAAACAGCTCCTGAATTGATACCAATTCCGAATTCACAAACATGTCGAATACGATAAGGATATTTTGCCCTGTTTTCATACTTTACAAAGGTTTGTTCTAGAATCTCTGCATACTTCCCCCGCATAGAAACCACCCTCCCTTCTTCAACATTTAAGATTACCGGTTCATCCAAAAGAATTGTTCCGTCACTCGTTTTCATACTACCATCAATCACAACAACACCGCTTACCCCATAATAACCTTTTGGAGGGATATAAACTTCACCAGCAGGCATATTTCCACCAGTTCCAGGAAGTTTGTAATCTCCACAATTAGCAATTGATTTCATTCCGTCGACATCAAATGTTATATCCGTACCGGCATCTGTTTTAACACGAATCTCTTTAGTTTTATCAAGTTTCTTTTTAATAATCTTACCTTTCTTAATCATACGAGCATAGTTGATTCCCATCGCTTCCATAAACAAATCGAATTTATTACTTTCAACATCTCCTAAACTAGTCGATGAAATAAATTTATGTTTTTTACGTTGACAGAAACCGCGAAAACTTTTAGTAACACCAATTCTACCCAACTTATTTGAAACAGATAAGATAACAACGCTTCTTTCTGGCAAAGACTCTAATGCGTTAATAACATGATCATCAGCATGCATAAACCCTTTTTTAATTTCTTGCATCACTAACTGCACAGTATATCCTTTCTTTAAAGAAGCATAATGGTAACCATATGCCAACATTTTAGATAGTTCCCTACCTTCCGTACCATAATCAGAAATAATCAAGATTTGTTCATCTTTAACGCTTAGTGAGCTTTTAAGAATTTTATAAAACTGTCCGCTGTGTTTCTCCACCTTCTTTTTTAATTCTTCACTAATACCAAACATATCACGATTGGTTTGCAACTAGCTATTAAAAGATTTCTTTTATGGAGTATTTATGTTCTCAACAATAGGTTAATATCATACAACACATCAAATTCAAAAACCACAAAACCCTACTTCCGAACAAATTTAGCAATGAAAAAACCTTCAGTATCATTATCTTGCGGCCAGATCCTTAAACTATGTTTCACCCTAGAATCATATTTTTGATTATTAAACTCTAAAATGGCCGGACTTGTTTTTAAACCAAGAAGTTTTGTTGGAACTATGTCAATATTGTCAAATTTCTTCAATAAATAATCAACAACCCCCTCGTTTTCTTCAGGTTCCACGGAACAAGTAGAATACACCATCTCCCCACCGGCCTTTAAATTTTCAAAAGCTCTTTCTGCTAGTTCCTTTTGTTGCCTAGCTAGTTTAGTGATCATCTTTGGGTTCCAAATACTAATAGTTTTCAAACTTTTTCTAATCGTGCCAGTCCCAGAACAAGGAGCATCCACTAAAATCTTATCAAATTCAAATCCATAGAATCTTTTTCCATGCATAAGACTTACAATCACGTTGGTTAGACCGCTTCTCTGCAGATTTATTCCTAAAGATTGTAATCTCAACCCCTTGTAATCATTCGCTACAATTAGGCCTTGATTTTGCATCATCGCTCCCATTTGTGTAGTCTTACTACCGGGTGCAGCACACATGTCTAAAACTAGATCTCCTGGTTTTGGATTAAGAATTAAAGGGGGAATCATAGAGGCCGCTTCTTGCACATAAACCTTTCCGAGATGATGTTCTAATAGATTTCCTACGTCTCTCCGATCTGGATTAGATATCCAATAACCGCCTTTACACCAAGGAATAGGAACAAGGTTCCAACCTTTTGCTTCAATAGATTTTTTAGTATCTTTAACTGATCCAGCGATAGTATTAATGCGAATACTCCTTCTTAAAAAAGCTAAAGAATATTCTCGAAATTTCTCCCAATTTGTAAGCTCAGAATATCTACTAATAAACAGAGGTTTAAACTTAATATTTTGAGCATTAGTTATAGGTTCTACAGCATCAGATAAATCCTCTGATTCTTCTGAGGGAAATCCTTTTTCTTTCATTTAAGCGAACTTAACAATTATCCTTTAAAAAACTTTATATAATGCTAGAGTATATAACTAACATCAGGGTGTACTAAAATAATATTAAAGAGGTGTTTTTATGGTTAATGTTGCAATTAATGGATTTGGTAGAATTGGTAGAATGGTTCTAAGAGCAGGGTGGAATGACAAGAAAATAAACCTTGTAGCCATCAATGATTTAACTGATACTAAAACCCTGGCTCATTTACTTAAGTACGATTCTGTACATGGAATTTTCCAAGAGAACATTACATTTACAAAAGATTCAATTGTTGTTGGGAAAAAGAAAATTCCGATATTTGCTGAAAGGGAACCAGAAAATTTACCGTGGGGGCGTTTGAAGGTTGATGTCGTTGTTGAATCAACAGGATTTTTCTTGACAAAAGAGCTAGCAGGAAAACATTTAACTGCTGGAGCAAAAAAAGTACTTCTTTCTGCTCCTGCAAAGGGCGACGATATTCCCACTTATGTTTATGGAGTTAACCATAACAAATATAAAAAAAGTGAAACAATTGTATCTAACGCTTCCTGTACAACAAATTGCTTAGCACCAATCGTTAAGGTATTACAAAATGAATTTGGGATTGTAAAAGGATTAATGACTACGGTACATGCCTATACTAACGACCAAAGAATATTAGATCTGCCACATAAAGACTTGCGTAGAGGCAGGGCCGCTGCAGAAAATATTATTCCTACAACAACTGGTGCTGCCAAAGCTATTGGCTTAGTTTTGCCAGAGTTAAAAGATTGCTTAAATGGAATCTCTATCAGAGTGCCAGTTAAAGACGGTTCTTTAGTTGACCTAACTGTCGAATTAAAAAAGAAAACCACCCCAGAAGAAATTAATTCTAAAATGAAGAAATATGCACAAACTAAAATGAAAGGAGTCTTGCAATATAGTGAAGATCAATTAGTTAGCACAGACATAATTGGAAATAGTAACTCTTCCATATTTGATTCTGAGTACACGATGCAAATGGGCAATAATTTATTTAAGATATTATCTTGGTATGACAATGAATGGGGTTATAGTAGCAGAATGATAGATATGGTAAAACTAATTGGCCAATAGGTTGTTTAATTAATTACCAATAAATCCGTTTTACTCAAAGAATACATTTGTGGTTCCTTTTACTTTATTAACTCTTAAAATTAGTTCTTTAAGATGATCTAGATCTTTAGGGATAACAACGAAATTACATTCGGCGTGCCCCATGTCAATCAACTTTGCCTTTGCCTCCTTAACTTCAAATCCAGCAACAGCAATAGTATGTAAAAGATCTGCCAATAAACCACTACGTTCATGAGCAACAACAAAAAATTTAATCTTTTGATTAAACGAGTTTTTCCAATTAACAGATAACCACCGATCTTGCTCTTTTATCGCTTGACGACAATCTATTTTATGTACCGAAATAATTCTTCTTTTCGTAGCGATTCCTGCTACCTCCTCTCCAGGAAGAGGATTACAACATTTAGCTAATAAACAAGTTGCCTTAGGAAATTCTTTTGATTCTAAAAGAATTCCTTGATCCTCTTTTATGGCTGGCTTAAATAAGTGAAAATGGAACGCTGGCAGGGATTCAAATTGACGTAAAGATTTTCTAATTCGTTGCTTAGCTTTGGTAGATTTAACTACTTTAATCCAACTTCTTCTAGGGCGTTGATTTTTGTTAGTCACAATCTCAACAACATCGCCATGTTTAACCTGATGTTTCAACGGCACAAAAACGCCATTTACTCTTCCACCAACTGCTTTATTGCCTACTTCTTCATGGATAGTATAAGCAAAATCAAGAATTGTTGCCCCGAGGGGAAGTTCTTTCGAATCTCCTTTTGGAGTATAACAAAAAATGCTATCTCCAAAGACATCAACTTTAACAGCTTCAACCAAATCATTCCCACTGTCTTCCTTCTCTAGATCAATAACACTTTTTAACCAAGCAATCTTTTTCTCAAAAATATGTTCTGAAGTTAAACCCTTATAACGCCAATGTGCAGCAATTCCCTCCTCTGCCACTTCATTCATTTCAGGAGTTCTTATCTGAATCTCAACAACTTTTCCATTTGGTAATTTTACTCCAGTGTGAATAGAACGATAAAGGTTTGGTTTTGGATTAGCGATGTAGTCCTTTAATCTTCCTTGAATTGGTTCAAATTGCTCATGTAATAAACCTAACAAAGTATAACAATCTTTTTCTGTTGACACTAATACTCGTATACCTAATAAATCAAATAGATCATTTAATCTGTAATTCTTATTTTTTATCTTATGATAAATACTATAAACATGCTTGTTTCGTCCTTTGATCTCAACAATATTTAATTGCCCCTTTGCTAAATCTTTGATTAAACTTTTAGCATAATCAATATCTTTCTCGCTTCTCTGTTTCGATTCAAAAAGATACTTGGAAATTTCATCGTACTTTCGAGGATTTAAAATTTGGAAGGCGCGATCTTCTAATTCAGTCTTAATTTTATCTACGCCTAGACGATAAGCTAAAGGTGCATAGATATCCATTACTTCTTGGGCAATTCTTAGTTGTTCTTGTTTATCTAAATATTGAATGCTACGAAGATTATCTAACTTGTTGGCAAGTTTAACTAATAAAACCCTGATGTCACTCATAGCAGTAAGAAATATTTTACGCAAAGCATCTGCTTCAATCTGTTTGTTACGATACTTAATTTTCTCTAGCTGATCAACCCCATCAATTAAGTTAACAATTTCTTTACTAAATGATTTTTTTACTGCCCTTTCACCTTCCTCACTTAAATGTCCGTGTAATAATCCGGCAATAACTACTTCTGGTACGGAACGATTCTCTACTAAGATTGCAGCAACGGCCAAATTGTGAGAAAGAAAACTTTCTCCAGAAAGCCTTTTGCTATTTTGAAGATGTTTTTCTGCAAACTCTAAAGCAAGTTTTAATTGAGTGATCGCTTTAGGGTTATACCCATTTTCTTTGCAGAGAAAAATAAACTCAGTTGGATTCATTTGAGATAGTAAGTAATAGAAGTTTAAAAGGATTGTTGTGATTTTGTGTAAAATAATTCTAGGATTTAAGATTTAAAATTTAATAGTTAAGATCAAAGAAATTATCTTTTTTGAATAGTTTCTTCAATTCTAAGTAATTGATTATACTTAGCAGTTCTTTCTCCTCGGCAGGGAGCTCCTGATTTAATCATTCCACAACCAATACCTACTGCTAGATCTGCGATAAAAGAATCTTCCGTTTCACCGCTACGATGAGAAACCATAACTTTCCAGCCATTATCATAGGCCATTCTAACCGCATCCAATGCTTCAGTTAATGACCCGATTTGATTAACCTTCAGCAATAAACAATTACAACTCTTTTCTTTAATGGCTTCTTGAATTCTGTCCACATTTGTAACAGTAAGGTCATCTCCAACAATTTGGATATTGGTGCTTTTAGTTAATTCCGCAAAATCTTCAAAAGCCTCTTGCTCAAACGGATCTTCTATAGAAATAAGAGGATACTTTTTAATTAAACTTAAATAAAATTTTATTAATTCTTCCTTTTTTAATTTTTTACTATCAACATGATATCTTCCTGCAGAATAAAATTCTGATGCTGCACAATCCATTGCAATTTCAACCTTGCCAGAATAACCTGCATCTCTGATGGATTTAACTAAAATCATTAAGGCTTCTTCAACTTTATTAATCTTAACCGGTGCAAACCCGCCCTCATCACCAACATTAGTAGAACTTCCACCATAAATCTTCTTTAACTCTTTCTTTAAAGTGTGATAAATCTCGCTAGCAACTCTTAAATTTTCACCAAATGATTTAAACTTTGGGGCAATCATAAATTCTTGAACAGAAAGATTATTGTCTGCGTGCTTACCACCATTGATTATGTTAAAAAACGGCCTAGGGATTCTAATTTTCTCATCTCCCACTAATTGATTAATATGTTCAAATAACTGCTGATTTTTCACTTGCGCCCCAGCCCTAGCACATGCCAAGGACACCGCCAAAATTGCATTTGCTCCCAATTTAATCTTATTATCTGTGCCATCTTTTTCTATCATCAATGTATCAATTTTTCTTTGCTTAGTGCAATCTACTCCGATTAATAACGGAGCAATCTTCTGATGGACATTTTTTATTGCTTTTTGTACTCCCTTTCCTAGATATCTTTTTGTTTTATCTCGAAGTTCTAATGCTTCGTGCACTCCCGTTGAAGCACCACTTGGCACAGATGCTCTGCCAACAAAACTTTTTGTAAAAACATCTACTTCAATCGTTGGATTACCTCTTGAATCAAGTATTTCTCTTGCGTTAATCTTTGTTATTTTT
>PFNQ01000004.1 GCA_002792115.1 Candidatus Woesearchaeota archaeon CG_4_10_14_0_2_um_filter_33_13
TTAATTTTTTATTAAAAGGAGAAATTATGGTAGTAACAGAAAATGAAGGGTGTAAAAAAATAACAGCCCCATGTTCTTTTGTTTCTGGTGCCGGAGTAAAAAAACTAGGGTATGCCATTTCTGATACAGTATTAACAACAGTACACGACAATATTACGAACACAACCGATATAAAAGAAATAGAAAAAAATACAGTTTGCGATAATTATCAAGAACATAATAAATTTATTGAAAACAACAATAAGTCTATTTCAAAACTAAAAAAAGTATTAATTAAAAATTTATCACTATGAGTTGGGTAGCATTAGGAACAACAGTAGTTAGTATTGGAACATCAGTTTATAACAAAGACCAAGAAAGTATAGCACAAAAAAAAGATGCTGTGCTTCAAACACAATTAGCAGCAGCAGAAATTTCAAAACAAGCTGAAATAGCCAAGCAAATGCAAATAGCAGCAGGTGCGGCAGCATCAACAGGCATTAAAACTGAAGCAGAGTTATTAAAAAAGAAAGAAAGAGATAAGCGTATTATTATAATCAGTTCCATTATAGGAGCAACAATATTAGTATTAGGAACAGGAGCATATTTTATATTTAGAAGGAAAAAAGTAAAAGAATAAATTAAAAGTCAGAAGACCGAAGCACGAAGTGGGATATGTGGGCTGATTTCCTCCCTTGAGGGAGGAGCAAGGTGGGTGATAAGAGCAAACAAAGAAATAAAATGAAAATTAACTAACAAAATAACCAACAACGCACCAACTCCTCCCCTTTGGGGAGAGCTTGTCCCGAGCTTGATTCGGGATTGGGAGGGGCTTTAACCAATAACCAATAACAAACAAACAATGGAACAAAATAAATTTAACTGGAGATACGTAGGCAACCAAGAGGAGTATTCTAACTTTGAGTGGAAAAAATTAGGGGTTGGAATATTAACAGGAGGTATTGGTGCATTAATAATGACTAGCAAAGAAAAAAAAGCAGCCATAAAAAAAGATCAAGAAGAAGCTAATAGAAAAGCAATAGAAAATCAGATAATAGCAGCACAAGCCTTAGAAGAAGAAAAAAGAAGGCAAGCAGAACAAGTAAGAAAGGTAGCTACTAATGTAGGATTAGAAATAGACGCAGAAAAAGTAGCAACAAAAAAAATTATAATCATAGGGTCTGTAGCAGTTGGTTCTTTAGTATTAATAACCACAATAGCCTATTTTGCATTAAGAAAAAAATAATAATTTAATCAACAAATAACAATTAAACATTAACTAAACTAACTATGAAAACAAGCACAAAAGTATTAATATCAGCAGGAGTAACTGTGGCATTAGCAGGGATTGCCTTTGCATTTTTTAACTTCTCTAAAAAGGAAGAGGAGGCAACTCAACCAGGAGGAAAAATGCAGCAATTAAGTATTAATCCAAGAGTAGCAGTAGAAATGAAAAATATGACATTAGATGCAATCAAAAAAAAGAGAGAGGCTAAAATAGCAAAAGGACTCCTTTAAAAATTATATAAAAAGATTATCATCTTATCTACTTTTGGGGAAAACCATGATAACATACGTAATCTATGGGCAACTAATAACAATTAACTTAATGTGAAAACCTCTACCAAAATACTACTAGCATTTTCCATATCAACATTGATAGTAGGAGGCTATATAGCATATACAAAAAGAAGAGGAATTTCTGCATTAGCAAAAAGAGCCATAAACTTTGCCAAGCAAGAATATGAGTTGTGGAATAAAAACGGAAAGTTAAAAGAAGATGATCCAACTATTTTTGAGCGAGTAAAAGCCTATTGGCAAGAAGGAGCAGAAGTTTTTTGGGACAAAGCCAAAATGATTAACGAAGCATGGTCGGCAGCATTTATTAGCTATATTATGAAAAAATCGGGAGCAGGAAATGATTTTAAATACAGCACTTCGCACTCAGTTTATATTAGAGATGCCATTAAAAACCGCAAGGAAAATAACAAAAACCCTTTTAAGGCATATAAACCAGAGGAAGTAAGCATAAAAAAAGGAGACATAGTTTGTTACCCAAGGCAAAGCGGAGTAAATTATGATAGCACAGGATCTTATGCTAGCCATTGCGATATTGTAATAGATGTAAAAAAAGACCACGCAGTAACAGTTGGTGGAAATGTAAGTAATTCCGTTTCAGAAACAAAAGTACCCATAGACAAAACAAAAAAAATTACCGATAAAAAATATTTTGCAGTAATTAAAAACAATAAAGTATAAACCTAACCATTTTCTCCTTCCCTTTGGGAAGGCTGGGATGGGAAAAACAGAAACAATGAGTTGCACCAACGTATTATCATCAAAATTATTTACCAGAACACTAACAAATGCAGATTCTCCTGTTGTTATAATACAAAAACAAGGAATAACCAAATTTAGTTTAGAGGTAACAACAGGCACCTGCGAAATTTTAGGAACACTAAAATTAGGCGACTTAGAATCTAATACAGTAGAACTAACCGAAGGACAAGTAGTAACCGATACATCTCAAGGAGGAGGGTGTGAAATAACTATTACTATTCCAGAAGGTGCAGTAGTAAAAATGATTGCATCACAAAATTAGTTGTTAGTTAATAGTTATTTGTTATTAGTGCCTTACAATTAACAATTAACAATTAACAATTAACAATTAACAATTAACAATTAACAATTAACAAATGATATTAAACAATTTCGGATTCGGATCAGGTGGTGGAGGAGCATCTTCAGGAGATATTTCTGGAGCAGGAACAGCCCCAAAAATGCCAAAATTTACGGCAGAAAAAAACATTGCCGATAGTCAAGTTTCAGATAATGGAACTACCGTTTTTATTGGTGCATCAGCCACATCAGAAAAAGCATTATTTGAACTAAATAGTACTTCTCAAGGAATATTATTACCTAGATTAACTACAACACAAATAAACGCTATAACCGTAGGGGAAACAACAAATAGTTTAATGCTATATAGCACTACAGCTAATAGATTTAGATATTACAACCATGCTTCAGTAGATGCAAACAAATGGGAAACTTTAGCAACACTAAATGATATACCAGCAGCACCAACAACACTTTATAGTGGAGATGGCTCGTTAAGTGGAAATAGAACAGTAACATTAGGAGCTAAGACACTATTGTTTACTGGAAACCAAACTACTTTTAAAGGAGCGGGTTCAACCTCCGGAACATCCTCCTTATTAGTTCAAAATGCTGCTGATGCAGAATTGTTTAAAGTGAGAAATGATGGAGCGGTAATTTCTCAACAAGGTTATTGGCAAGGAGCAAATAAAATATTATACATCAACCCAAATACTACTACAGGTAATTTGTTTGTAGGAGAAAATAGTGGTAATGCTACTATGACAGGGGTTAATAATAGTGCTTTTGGATTTCAATCTATGCTTTCCAATACCACAGGTAATCAGAATATAGGTTTTGGTGCATATAGTCTGACAAGTAATATAAATGGGTATTACAATTTAGGAGTAGGTTATAACTCATTAACAGCTAATATTAGTGGATTTGGTAATGTAGCTATTGGATGGTCAGCTTTATCTACCTCTACACAAGCTAATACAAATATAGCTATAGGTTATCAATCTATGGTTAGTGCTACCACTGCTTATTATGCAGATAATGTAGCTATCGGTTCTTTTACTTTAGCAAATACAAGTACAGGGGGTCAAGTTGCTATTGGTTATCAAGCCTTAAAGGCAAACACCACAGGTACTTCAAATACTGCTGTTGGTTATAGTAGTTTAAGTGCTAATACTACAGGAGCAGCAAATACAGCTATAGGCTTAAACGCTGGATATTATATAGATGCAGGAGGAAGCAATGTTTTGATTGGAATGAACGCTGGATTTAATGGAGTTAACAGAGTAGTTAATGGAAGCTTCAATACAGTAATAGGAACTTCAGCATCAGTAACTGATGTTGCAGATAGTGGTAATATAGTATTAGGACACGAAGCATTAGCAACTGGAAGTAACCAATTTGTGGTAGGTAGTGCAGGAACAAATGCAGGAGCAGTAACTATAGAAGCAGTAACAAGTGATGAAACATGGAGTGTAATTATTAATGGAGTAGCTAAAAAAATATTATTAAAAGCATAACATATATACTTATCCTTAAAAAACAACTTAGTAACTTTGTAAAAAGTATAAACTTATAAAAACAAATTGAAATTATGGAACCAACAACAAAAATTAAAATTAAAAACAAAGAATTAGTAAATAATTTTTTTAGAGCATTTAACGATTTAAGTAAATTGCCATCCAACCCAAAATCGGGCAAGCTAAAATATGCCATAAAAAGAAGTTTACCAGGCATACAAGAAGCAGTAGAAAATTACAACAAAACCAGAACACAAATTTTTGAAGACAGAGCCAAAGTAGATGAAAACGGCAACCCAAAAT
>PFNQ01000003.1 GCA_002792115.1 Candidatus Woesearchaeota archaeon CG_4_10_14_0_2_um_filter_33_13
AGCGCCAGCGCCCGCTACTGCATCCTTACAGTGCACTTCCTGGAAGATTATAGAAAAAGACAGGATTCGTTACAAAATGGTATATTTTTGGGCGTCGGCGCTTAACCATTTCGGCGCATTTCCTCAATTCCGGATATGTGTCAAAATTTTTACCCTTTTTCTTGGAGGAATTTAAATCGGTAAATATATACCCCCTTTATCTATCCTGGCTATGTACCTTAGAAAAGCAGAACTTGAAAAGAATCGCAATAAAATTTATATAACTTGGTAAAATTAAACTATTTTGGGGTGATGTTGTTAAAGATATAATTAGGGATATATATGAAAAAGAGATATATTAATGACATTATTGAAGGAGGAGATAGAGAAGAATTTGTGCAAGGGTGGTTGGTTTCTAGAAGAAAAGGAAAAAACTATTTCTTTCTTGATATAACGGATTCTACTGGAAGGATTCAGGTTGTTATTGATAAGAATACGTTATCAGAAGATCAATTAGCAGTTGTGAAATCAATTCCTTTGGAATCAGCTGTTAGTCTAAAAGGAGAATGTCAATTATCTGAGAGTGGTGTTCCAGAAATATTAGCCTCATCAATAGAAGTTGAAGGTGTTGCATCATTAAGGCTGTCACCGCGGCCTAACAGCCCAAGGTTTGACCCGTTCGATTCAAAACATACTGAACAACTGACAAAACATCCCACCTTTTATATTAGAAATCCAAAACTAGCAGCTGCGCTTAAATTTAAATCAAGATTTAGACATAATCTCGCTCAATGGTTTTGGGATCATGGATATACACAATTTGAACCCCCAACTTTTACTACACAAACTTTGTATGATGATTCTGGAGTATTTTGGCTGGATTTAAATGGACAAAAAGTATCTTTGTCGCGATGTGCAACATTTCACTTAGAGCCAGCACTTATGGCTTATGAAAAGGTTTTCGCAATTACTGATTCACATGCAAATGAAATGAGTCGCTCTGATAGACATTTAGCAGAGTATACACACTTAAAAGCTGAATTAGCGTGGGTTAATCTTGATGACTTAATTGCTATTGCCGGAGAGATGTTTTATGACGTAGCAAGAAGAACTGTTGATGATTGCTCAAGGGAAATTGAAACTTTGAATTTGGTAAGAAAAATTGACACACGAGTAAGAAAACTGAACCCCAATAACCATACAACAATAACCTATGATGAAGCCGTTGAACTATTGAACGGAGAAGGTGAAGTAATGGAATATGGAAGAAGCCTTTCTTCAAGAAATGAAAAACGTCTTACTGAAATGGTAGATCATAATTTTTTATGGATAAAACATATTCCTTGTTCAGCGGAAGGGTTCCCATTTAAAAGAAAACCAGATGCCCCTCATTTGACTATGGCTTGTGATTTAATTGCTCCTGGAGGATATGCTGAAATTTTAGGAACTGCAGAGAAAATTGTTGACTATCAAGAGTTATTAGAAAGAATGGGTGAGAAAGGGAAGGATACTCCAGAACAACTTGCGAGGTATAAGGATTACTTGGACTTAAGGAGATATGGTTTACCAGAACATGGTGGTATTGGTATGGGAATTGAAAGAGCAGTAAGATACATTTTGGATTTAAGTCATGTTCGCTTTACAAGACCATTCCCGTCAATCCATGGAACTAAAATTAATTTTTAGAGGGAATAAAATGGAAAAAACCGGAATTGGATTTATGCGTGATTTGTTCAGTGCAACTAGAAATCACCGTCAGTTTCAACCAGTGGTTATTCCACAAGAGTTAGAAACTTATGTTGAAGCATTATACCAAGCCTATAAACAACCCACTAATTTGATTGATCCTAGTGGGCAATTGGTTCCTACAAGTAAAGAAAAAAGTGAATCCGCAGTTTTTACATTTAGCGGAGGCAAAGATTCTCTTGCTACTTTTCTAATGAATCAAAAACATTTTCCTAGCTTTGATTGTTTTTATGTAACTGGAATAACGCCCTATGTAAAAGATGAAGAATACAAAAGAGCAATTGCACTTGCAGAAAGTTTAGGTATTGAGTTAAAATCTGTGGATCTGGGGATGAGTAATGATACCACACTTGTTGAGTCGGTTATAAAAAATCAAATGATATATGCATTAGTAATGGAAACAATAGGATATACTCCTGCAGGGATTGGATTTGGTGGAACATTAGAACTAGGCCCACAGAGCATGTGTTTCTTTCATGATTCCAACGAAGCATTTAGTTTATTTCAACACTTTGCTAGTGTTGCATGGGGAGAACATGAGTTAATGCCTTACTCTAAAGATGAGATTGAAGCATATAGAATAATTGTTGAAGAAAACCCTGAATTGGTTAAAATGTTATCTAGTTGTATGGCTCCCGCAGATCATAAGTCTAGAATTAGAGCAGATATAGAAGAAAAGTTTGATATCCAACTAGAGAACAAATATCAATGTGGTGCTTGTTATAAATGTGCAGAAGAACAGTTAGTCTTGTCTACTTTTCATGGAAGATCAATCCCTGAAAGATATGCGCGGTTCTGCAAGGCAGTTCTCGTTGATAAGTCTGTTTTTGAAGAGCATAATTTAAATGGATTAGTGCCCCATCATTATTTAAGAAAGTTGGGGATTTCAAGTGTTGTAGAATTAATCCAATAAATTAATAAATCGAAATACATTAATTATGCAAATGGAAGAAACAGTTTTTCATAAAATTGTAAAGGGAGATGTTCCTTGTCATAAAGTGTGGGAGGATGATAAGCACTTAGCATTTTTGTCTATTTATCCCAATACTGATGGAGTTACTGTTGTCATACCAAAAGAGTATTCTCCAAGTTATTTTGTAGAATGTAAAGATGAAGTCATTAGAGAATTAATTATTGCTGCAAAAAAAGTTGCTAAATTATTAGACAGTACCTTTGATGATGTTGGAAGAACAGCTATGGTTCTGGAAGGATTTGGAGTTAACTATTTGCACATAAAGCTGTTCCCTCTTCATGGAACAAAATTAGAAAAATGGAAGCCAATAGAATCTGATATTGATACTTACTTTGATAAATATACTGGTTATGTTTGTTCTAATGATAGCGTTAGATATGATGACAAAAAGTTAGCGGAACTAGCTAAGAAAATTAGGTCTAATGAATCATAGTTAATTATATGCACAATCTTTATATATTAATTACTTCACTAAAGTAGTAATGGAATATAAGACGGTAGATTATTGTTTTAAACCTGAGAAACACGATGGTGAGGTACATTTACGTGGGTGGGTACACCGATTAAGAAAGCAGAAAGGTAATATCTTTTTAACCCTTAGAGATTCTACTGGAATAATACAATGTATTCTGCCAAATACTGAAGAATATAGCTTGGTAACAATAGAATCTTCAGTAGAATTGTCTGGAGAAATTAGAGAAGATTCTAGATCCCCCGGGGGTTATGAAATCAGAGTTAACAATATGGCTGTTGTTGGGGCTTCAGATAATTATCCAATAAGAAAAGATTTCTCCACAGAATTTCTTAATGACGTAAGGCATTTATGGAATCGTTCTAGAAAAATGCAAGCAGTTATGAAAGTCAAATCTGGCGTCCTTAGAGCGGCTAACGATTGGTTCCATGAGAACGATTGGTATCAAGTTACCCCTCCAATAATTAATCGTAGTGCATGTGAGGGTGGATCCACATTATTTAAATTAGATTATTTTGGAGATAGCGCTTCTTTGTCTCAATCAGCACAATTATATCTAGAATCTTTGGTTTACTCTCTAGAAAGAGTTTGGTCTTTAACTACTTCTTTTCGTGCAGAAAAGTCTAAAACGCCTCGTCATTTAGCAGAGTTTACTCACCTAGAAGGTGAGCAAGCATGGGCGACTTTTGAGGATATTCTCGGTGTTGAAGAAAAATTGTTAACCTATGTTGTAAAACAAGTAGTAGAAAGAAATTATCGAGAATTAGAATTACTGGGCCAAAATCCGGAAGTTTTAAGCAGAATTTCAACACCTTTTGATCGTATATCCTATGAAGAAGCCATAGCATCTTTAAATCAAAGGGGCAGGAATATGCAATTTGGAGATGATTTCGGAACTGATGAGGAAAGAACACTTACTGCAGATTTAGATTTTCCTATATTTCTGGTAGGAGCACCAGTATCTGCAAAACCATTTTATACAAAAATTGATTCTGCTGACGAAAGGCTTGTTCTTTCAGCAGATATTTTAGCTCCGAGAGGTTATGGTGAGATTCTTACCGGTGGACAAAGAGAAGACGATTTTGAATCCATAACTAGAAGAATACAAGAGGAAGGTTTTGACCCAAAGGATTATTCATGGTATCTTGATTTAAGAAAATATGGAAGTGTCCCCCATTCGGGGTTTGGATTTGGTATTGAAAGAATTGTAAGGTGGTTATGTAACTTGGAACATATCCTAGATGCAACTCCTTATCCCAGAACAATGACTCGTTCATTTCCATAATTCATGAAACCGGTCAAAAGAGTA
>PFNQ01000056.1 GCA_002792115.1 Candidatus Woesearchaeota archaeon CG_4_10_14_0_2_um_filter_33_13
TTATACGAAATCTCTAATTCTCCTTTTCTCGACGTAAAAGTACCTTCACATCTTGACGGGCTTGGCTTCGTTTAGTCGTGAGACGAAACACCATGAAATTACGAACTTCACTTAACGATGACTAACCAAGATTTTTCCTGAAAGTTGAACGGCGGAGTTGGGGGCATAATAAAAGAAAAAAAGAGAAAAAAAAACTATGCTGTGGATTTCTTACCGCAGATTACATGACCGTCTACAACATTCCAAAGAGTGTTTGGATTATAACCAAAGCTACAAGGACTATTGGCTGGTCTAGCACCTTTCTTTTGACAATTAAATGATGAATAGTATTCCTGTCCTGGAATTATTGGTTCCATTGTAACAACACCATTATGTTGGTAATTTACCCCACATCCAATATCTACACTAGTCGGAGCATTTGGAACAACCGACGTGGCATGGGTAACATAACAGCTATATGCGTACAAACCATATATTTGTGGGCCTCCCCATCTGGATTGACATGTTAGCCCAGTTCCAGCTTTAATATCATTATTTAAATCACAAACATACCAATCAGAATACTCCCCATTGAAGAAAGTTAAATAGTATTCAGTTAATACCGACTTCTCAACTAAATGATAGTCTTCACCACAACTAGGGCTCGTAACTAATTTTACTTTTATAGCCGTTGATAATGGTGAGGATGGTACTTTTGCTGGTAATTTATATTTTCCAGGAGCATACTTAAACGCTTCTCCAACTATATTCCCTTTCTCGTCAACAACATCTACTGTATCCGATTCTTTAGCACATCCAACCAAAAATACAGAAATAACCACCACACTTAATATCGCTAAAATAATTTTGTTCATTTTTTAACACCTCATTTTGATTATAAGTGTAAGAAAACTTCTTTCCTTTATATTGTTTTTGGTCACATCGTGGTCTTATTTGATTAAATAATATTTGGTCTGATACTGGTTACATGGTGGATATTTATCTTGTAACCTTCATCAAAAGAGCGAAAAATAGAAAAACGCTACTGGCCTTGCTTTCAGATAGCCAAAAAACGCAGGCAGAATTGCACCATAAGTGTAAGATGTATCGTACACATGTGCGGAGAACGTTATTGGAATTGCAGAAAAAGAAATTGGTAAAATGCTTGAATCCAAAAGACCGAATTTATAAGATTTATCAACTTACTGCTTTGGGTAAAGAGGTCTTGAAAAATATTGAAGATGACCAAACTCACTAGTAACCTTTTTAAACTTCAAAGCAATCTAATACATAAAATGGCAAATCAAATCTGTTTAGATGAATCAGCGTTTAAGCAAATGGAAGAACGACTACTAAGCCAAATTACAGATATCTCTAAAGCCATACTTGAAACGTTCAGATTTAAAATGATTTATGACCTAAAAGTAACCACAGAACAGAAGAAGAAAACCCTTGCTCATCTTAAAGAATTTAGAGAGAAAAATTGGGATAACACTGTTAGCAGAAGAGAAGCATATGAAAAATATGCAAATTTATATTAAGACTTTCTTTTACTCATCCAACCTTTAATGTCTTTTTCTTTCTGAGAATGCAATGTCGGCGTCGGAACAATATTCATTCCCAACTCTTCGCATGTTTTGAGAAAGCCCTCGTCATCAGAATGCACAAAATTAATTTTCTCGCGAAGAAACCCACCAATAATAACAATATCTTTCTCACCAATTTTTAATCTTGGATTATTCAATTTTTGAACAATCTTACTGTTAGCCTCTTCTACCAGCTTTTCAAACATTTCATCTGAATCACGCCTTTCGATCATTCTGAGATCAAACTGAGAAGCGAGCGTATTAAATGACTCATATGCCTCTGCTGGTGTAAAGTTATGTTTGTTAATGAGAACCCCGATTACTTCCGACTGAGAGATTTTATGATAAAAGAATGTGTGTGGTGGAAAAGTAAATCCTCTCTGACTTAATTCATTTGTTTTCGAGTCAAAAACGACAATTAAGTTAATGAGTGTACTTGAATCCAAGCCATTCATAACAAATCCTTTCAATGTAGCCATACCACACATAGTATAGACTTCAACATCTTTCACGTTTTTCTCAACAACCATTTATTGAAAGATAATGTCCTGTTTTATAAACTTTTCACGCGATTTACTGTCCCCAACTCCACACTTTACTCTACTTCACGAGAAATTAATCTACTAACTTTCAGGAAAAACTACGCCAAGCCCTACTGCTCAGGAGAATTAGAGACTCCTCCGCTCCTCGACTACGGTCTGCGGTGCTCGGGGACGTTGCACTTTCGCTTCGCTCACCTCGTATAACAGGGGTCCCATACGTTAAATCCAATATTTTAATCACCTTTTCAGGTACACTAACGCTTCCGTAAATCTTGTGCATTGACACCTTCGCATAGACGACAAAAACAAAAACGAGGAAATTAAAACTTCCTATAACATTGTCTATGCGGTTCACTTCGTTCTTCCAAATTTTCGCTAACATAAACTAAACGGGGGAGTTCTAAATAAAATAAAAAAAGTAGGGGGAGTTCCTTTCTTTAAGTCAAAACTTAATTTCTCCAAAATCTTTAGCAAGAGCTTTTACTGCTTCATCAATGTATAACGCTGTAACTAAATTAGCATACTGTCTTACACAATCTTCTGCAATTCCATGTGCTGTAAAGCTAACAATCTTGCCATCTAGTGTTTTTGTTTCCATTCGACCACGATTATTTATGTAGCGATCATATTCCAAATCTTTATGGATTTCAGCAATATTTAAGTCCCAATTATCTTCAAGTCTACCAGCCATTTGTATATCATCATAACCTATGATCATCTGGCAACTAGCATCATCAGCTTTTCTTTGTGACTTAAAGTAAATAATTCCTGAAGAAGTAGGGGTACTATTTATTCCATCCCAAAAATTGCTCGGACTGAAAGCAGGAATCAAAGTAAGATGTTTGCCTTGGTCATTACTTTGACATTCAAAAAGTGGCCCATAACAATTGTCAGCACCAAAGTATCTAGTCCCAAAACGTACCATTGGTTCTGTAGGATTGATCCCGGCTTTAGCTAACGTCTCAATTACTGCTCTATCAATATCATATAGTTCACATTCATCAATCATGCTATTCATTTTCTTTTCCTCCGCAGTACTTTTTGTACTCACTTGTAAGTGATTATCTAAAGAAGATATAAAACTTTCTTCACTATTTTGACCGATTTATAGAAATATTTATATATAAATGCACTTATTGTTGTTAAATGGAGAAAATAAAGCTAGATTTGACAGATGGGAAAATTTTAGCAGAACTAGACAAAAATTGTCGTATTTCCAACTCTGCACTTGCTAAGAAAGTTAATAAATCTAGAGAATCAGTCAAGTATCGTATTCAACAATTACAAAAAAGAGGAATCATTCAAAAGTTTATTACTTCAATCAATCCCAACAAACTCGGTTTCTATATGTTTAAAGTTTATCTAAAATTAGAAAACATCCCAGAAGAAAGAGAAAAATTTTTTGAAGAACTAAAAAAGAATAAAGACATCTATTGGATGGGAATTTCTGATGGTGCTTTTGATTTGGTCTTTGCTATTCTATCTAAGAGCATTCCAGAATACTTCGCCAAAATCAACTATCTTCTTTCAAAATGGCAGCACCTCATCGTAAGTAAAATTCTTGGAACGATGGTAGATACCAGGCAGTATAACAAAAAATTCTTTACAAATGCCAAAGATTGTCAGCAAGTTATCTTTGGGGGAGATGTTATCGCTAATGAGATTGATAAACTAGATTCTAAAATATTAAACATATTAGCAAATGATGCTCGTATTCCTCTCGCTGAATTAGCAAGAAAAGTTGATTCCACTATTGAGATTGTTAGAGGGAGAATCAAGAAACTGGAACAAAAAGAAATAATCTTAACGTACAGAATTGCGGTTGATCTAAATAAATTAGGATTAGAATTCTTCAAAGCAATTATTTATTTCAGGACATTATCAGAAAAAGACGAACGAGCATTGTTTGAATGGATGAAGAGACAACCAAATTCCATTTACTACATTAGAAGCCTTGCTCCTTGGGAAGTAGAATTTGAATTTGCTGTTGAAAGTTATCAACATTTTAACAAAATAATTAATGATCTAAGACAACGTTTCCCTCATGTTATTAGAAACGATGAACACCTAATTATGATTTATGAAACTTGGATGCCGGCGTACCAAGAAATGTTAAAAGTAGAATGACGGAACTCCCCTTGATGTACTAAACCAAAAGAGCCTTCGGCTCAAGAACTCCCCCTAAACTATAGTCTGCTACGCAGAGAAATAATATAATTAATATTAGCGAAAACT
>PFNQ01000043.1:0-15789 GCA_002792115.1 Candidatus Woesearchaeota archaeon CG_4_10_14_0_2_um_filter_33_13
TTATGCTCCCTCCACTTTATGTGGAGGTCGAGGCGTAGCCGAGAAGTCAGAAGAAAGTTTTACCAAAAGATTTATATACTACTGTTAAGTTACAATAAATATGCACGATAGTTATAAAGTATTTCGATACTGGAAAAAATGGGAAGGTCTTCCAAAACTTCCTGAGTTTGTTCTAATTGATACTCCAATTTATGAAGGTAATGACTTGAATGAAGCTTCAAGAATTGCAAAAGAACACGTCCAGAATTCTAGAAGTGATGAGAGGGCTAAAGTATTTGGAATTACAAATTCAGGAGAGAATATTACCATACATCACACTACTTATTTTAGAGACCGTGGAAGTCAACCTATGTATAGTAACCAAGGTGTTCCGCCTGGTACTGGAGAAGTTGTTTCTAAACGTGAATCTATTAGCCTTCCCATTTTGATTTTAGAAGATCTAGTAAAACTTTCTTCTGATTGAGCATAACTCCTTATATACGGAAAGGGGGATATATTGATGTTAGAGGGGCTGAAACTAAGAAATTTTAATGGCCATAAATGGATATACTAACTTGCAGGAAGAACGTATAATCTTACTCTGGCATTATAATATTGTTCTGTGGATTTAACTGTAACAAAACCAGCTTTTCTTCCGCCTTTTTTTTCAAAACAAGCGTCTTCTCCCTCAATCTTTCCTAGCATTACAATGCTATGTGGAGTGTTACCCTCACAAAAAGGAATTTGATCTAACGGCAATTCTCTTGTTAACAAATGTACTAACACCGGAGGTTGTTGTGGTTCATATGTAAAGATAGCAGGACTTCTTCTATAAATATCTTTAAAATCACCTGCAGGGGATATTCTTTTGATATAATCTACAAATCCCATCGCATACATTGCAGCCCCATGGCAGTCAGGATCACTAACATAACGAGCAAAGTCATGTCCTCCACCATTATACAACCTTAAAAAATCTAACATTCTTACAGCAAGTTCTCCTTGAACCAGCAAAGAATCTTTTTTACTTGATCTTTTATCACTTTGCCAATCATATTCTCCGCCTCTTATTTGTTCTTTTACTCTAATTATAGTGGCAGAACTGCTATCATCTGGAAGTCTAACTACCCTTAATTCTGGTTTTATTATGTCTTCAATAGTTCTTCTGGATAATCCCAAGACCATATTATCAAAAAAAAGTAATCTCTTTTTAATTCTTTTGTTAAATACTACTGCACAGGAACAAATAGGCACACCCCACTAGACAGGTGCGGATAAGCTATTTAAATCAAATAATTAATTATTCTTATTACGATGGATGATAAAAAACAAAGAGTTTTAGCATCCCTAAAAATCAAGGGGGTGATTTTTGATGGATGTTGTTAAAATTATCAAGGAAACTGCTCAGTTAAGAGGGTTAAGTGAAAAGACAATTAGGACTTACACTTACATTGTAGACAAATTTCTGAGGACTTATCGTAAAGACCCACATCAAGTTACTCAAAATGAAATAAAAACTCACTTATTAAGATTATTACAAAGTGGACGTTCTTCTAACACGGTTAATGTTCAGCTTAACGCTTTAAAATTTTTCTTTGAGCAAGGATTAAGAAGAAAGTTAACTATAGATTTACGATTCTCAAAAGTACCTAAACGTTTGCCAGAATTCCTAACTCAAGAGGAGGTAGTTCATTTCTTTGATTGTTTAAAAAATAAGAAACATAAACTAATGGTTAATTTACTTTATTCTGCTGGTTTAAGAGTTTCTGAATTAACAAACTTAAAGGTTAAGGACTTACAGATCAATGAAAATTATGGGTGGGTTCGGCAAGGAAAAGGAAACAAAGATCGGCCCTTTATCATTGCTGAAAAATTAAAGACAGAACTGGAATTATGGATTAATAAGTTACAATTAGAATTTGAAGATTATCTTTTTCCTAGCAACAGAAGAGAGAAGATCAGTGTTTCTTCTTTACAAAAGATAATCAAACATGCTGCCAAGATGGCGGGCATTCCAAAGAATGTTCATCCACACACATTAAGGCATTCTTTTGCAACTCACCTAATCGAAAATGGTTATTGTGTTACGGATGTCCAACCCTTATTGGGTCACGCTAAACTCGAAACAACATTAGTTTATACTCATTTAGCTAAGCCAAAGTTATTAAGCATAAAATCGCCTTTTGATAAATTATCATAAATATTATAAACACACTGCAATATGATCATTCAAGTAGATGTTTTCTTAAAAATGATTAAAGCTATTAAATGATTAAAACAATTACTGAACAATACTCTGAACTACAGATCAAATCAGTTTTACATCCGTTAGTGAATCAATGGTTTTTTTCTAAGTTTAAAGAATTCTCACTTCCGCAGTTGTATGGGGTGATGGAAATTCATAAGCGTAATAACATTTTAATTTCAGCCCCAACTGGAGCGACTAAAACTCTTACTGGATTCTTAGCTATACTTAATGAATTAATTGATTCTGCACAAAAACAGATCTTAGAGGATAAGGTTTATGCAATTTACGTTTCTCCACTTAAAGCATTGAATTATGATATTCAATACAACCTTCTTAGACCACTAGAAGAGATGGAAGAACTTTTAGGCAAGAAGTTAGGAATTAGAGTTGGAGTAAGAACCGGAGATACAACGTCTTATGAAAAAAGTAAGATGTTAAAAAATGCCCCCCACATTCTCATTACTACTCCTGAAAGTTTGGCCATCATCATTAATTCTCCTAAGTTTAAAGAAAAGTTAACAAGCGTACAATGGTTAATCATTGATGAGATCCATGCCTTGGCAGAAAACAAGAGAGGTGTACATCTTTCTGTTACGATGGAAAGATTGCAAAGAATCTCTCCGGGATTTAGTAGGGTTGGTCTTTCTGCTACCGTTGCTCCTTTAGAAGAAGTTGCTAAGTATCTTGTTGGATATTCTGGAGAAGAGTTAAGGGATTGCCAAATTGTTGATGTACAGTTCATTAAACAAATGGATTTACAAGTTTTATCCCCCGTAAAAAGTTTAGTAGAAACTGATTATACACTTAAGCATGAAAAAATGTATAGTCTGATTAACAAGTTAGTTCAAGAACATAAAACTACTGTCATCTTCACTAATACCAGATCAGCTACGGAAAGGGTAGTGCACAGCCTCAAAGAGAGATTCCCAGAACATTATAATGCAGAAAATGTTGCTGCTCATCACGGCAGTTTAGGTAAGGAAGCTAGATTTAAGACAGAACAAGATCTTAGAGAAGGAAAATTGAAAGTTGTTGTTTCTTCAACATCTTTAGAACTGGGAATTGATATTGGTTATGTGGATTTGGTACTTTGTTTAGGTTCCCCAAAATCTGTAGCAAGATTCTTACAGAGGGCAGGTAGAGCAGGACATCAATTACATAGTACAGTTAAAGCTAGGATAATTGTTATGGATAGAGATGATTTAATTGAATGTTCTTTAATTTTAAAATCTGCTTTAGAACAAAAGATTGACCGCTTGCATATCCCCAAAAATGCTTTAGATGTTCTGGCTCAACACATTTATGGTATTGCTATCAATGAGGTTATTAATGTTTATCAAATGTATCATCTGATTAAATGTAGTTATTGTTATAACTCTTTATCCTGGGACGATTTTTTCTCTTTAATAAAATATCTATCTGGAGCTTACGTCAGTCTAGAAGATCGTCATGTTTATTCAAGAATTTGGTATGATGAAGAAACGGGAAATGTTGGTAAGAAAGGGAAATTAGCGAGAATAATTTATATGACCAATATCGGCACGATTCCTGAAGAAAGTTTTGTTACAGTTAAAGTTGGTACTCAAGTTGTGGGGATGATTGATGAAGGTTTTCTTGAACGATTAAGACCCGGCGATGTTTTTGTTTTAGGAGGAAATGTTTACATGTTTAAGTTTTCTAGAGGTATGGTTGCACAAGTCTCTACGTCCGTTAATCGGCCTCCGACAGTTCCATCATGGTACTCTGAACAATTACCATTATCATTTGATTTAGCCATGGAGATCAATCGTTTCAGAAAAAGGATGGATGAACAATTAAAGAAAAAGGTTCCGGAAAAAGATATTATTCAGTTTATTCAAGAGTATCTTTATGTCGATGAGAAAACAGCTTTTTCTATTCATACTTATTTTGAGGAGCAGTTTAATTTTAGTTTTATCCCTACTGATAAATTAATCTTAGCAGAAACTTTTGTTGATAGAGGAAGAAGTTATGTTCTTTTTAACACCTTATTTGGTAGAAGAGTGAATGATTGTTTATCTCGTTCACTTGCTTATATAATCGGCAGATCACAACATCGTGATGTTGAGATCGGTGTTACAGATAATGGGTTTTATTTATCTGCTGATAAAACATTCAATGCTTTACGTGCGTTTGAATTACTGAAGCAAGAAAGTCAGGATAAGAAAAATGGCTTCCGTCAGATTTTAGAAGATGCAGTTGAACGAAGTGAAGTTTTACAAAGAAGGTTCAGGCATTGTGCTGCTCGCGCTTTAATGATCTTGCGTAATTATATGGGCAAAACAAAGAATGCTGGCAGGATGCAAGTTAGTAGCAGAATACTTTACAATGCTGTCAGAAAAATCAGCGTAAATTTTCCTATTCTCAAAGAAGCAAGGAGAGAAGTTTTAGAAGATCTGATGGATTATCAGCATGCACAAGAAATTATCGATTCGGTTGTTTCCGGTAGGACTATTATTAAAGAGATTACTGGAAACTTACCAAGTCCATTTGCATTTAATTTAGTGATGGCTGGTTATAGTGATATAATTAAATTAGAAGACAAACAGGAATTCTTGAAGAGGATGCATCAGGCCATTATGACTAAAATCTCTCTTAAGCAAGGTAAACAGTTAGTTAAGGAGAAGCAAGAAGAGTTTTCCTACACTAAATTTTGGGATGAAACTAAACAGAAACAGTTGGATAAAAAAGATTTAGAAAAAGAAAAATTAAAGATGCAAGTGTGGCAATTAAAAAATGTTCCAATTTTCGCAAAAGAAGAGTTGGTTAAACTAATTGAATTTGGTTCAATGAGAAATGATATTGTTCAGGAAGTTAAGAAACATAAATCTTCCATTGAGAAAGAATGGCCAGAAGAGTTAAAAGAATTTGTTTTTGAAAAAATTTATTCTAATTAATCTCTTTAAGTAAATTTTTCTTAAGTTAAATCGGGAAACATTAATTCAAACGCTTCATCTGGATTCAAGTCTGGGTAAGCTTCAGTAGCGGTTTTTCTTAAATCGTCAACGACGCTTAGTCTATGTTCTAAATCTGCGTTTTGCACCATCTCTATCAAATGTTCAATTCGTGCTGTATCATTAACACAAGAATAATCTCTGCATACTTGTGGCCTTTGATCATAAATTCCACAACCACCTAGGGTGGGGTTTAAGTAAACGCAAGCGCCAGTGTTAGGATTGTTTCTTAAGTACCATTCCCCTTCTCTTTTAATCGCTCCATGATCTCCTAATGTAAGTGCTTCCGCTTCTGTAATCTCTTTATCTTTAATATGGCAGCAAGCACTCTGACAATATTCTACTCTTACCTCGTCGCAAAGTGTCATAGGTTTTATGAAACTTTGAGCTTTATAAACCTTTCTGTAGTTACAACTAGCTAGGGACTACATATTTTCAAACTAATCTACCGGTAAAGATATTATGTTTATCTCTTAGAATTCTTAACTGTACTTGTTTTTCTTTAATAAATTCCACACTAGGAACAGAAATAATTCTACCTTTTGCCACAGCTATTGAAGAACCTTTAAAGCGGTCAGAACATTTTAAAGTCGCGTTGACTACATCTTCTTCTTG
Source organism: Candidatus Woesearchaeota archaeon CG_4_10_14_0_2_um_filter_33_13 (assembly GCA_002792115.1). Lineage (GTDB taxonomy): Archaea > Nanobdellota > Nanobdellia > Woesearchaeales > GW2011-AR9. Next base: position 5,815 of record PFNQ01000043.1, read on the forward strand.
GAATGGTTTTGGCAAGGCTTTAGTTTTATGAATGCCAAACTTCTCTTGGGTTAGTTTTAGGGATGTTGTAGTTTTTTGTTCTAACTCTTTGATATATTTGTAAAATTGTGTCCACTGCCACGCCCGAGTAGGGTTTCTACCAGTCTTATAATTCAAGAAATTTTGTATTCCTAAGTTGGGATGTTTTTCGGCTGATTTTATGCCTAATTCTTTAACAAAATTAACAATCTTTTCCATCTCTTTTTCGTTATAACCAGGAACTAAAACAGGAGCTATTAACACTTTAACTTTTTTCTTTACTGCATATTTAATCATATCTAAAACATAAGACAAATTATATTTACTGCCGGCCATCTTTTCAGCTAAATCTTCCTCCATAGAATCTAAGGATACATTAAACCTTAATTTATCAAATTTAGCTAATTGGTCTATGACAGACTTAGTAACTAAGGTAAAGTTTGTATCCATAGAAACAACTGTAATTTGTTTATTATTTTGTAAATCCTTAATCAAGTCAACCAGATCTGCATATAAAAATGGTTCACCTTGTACACCAATATGCACTTCTACTGGTTCTTCGACAAAATTGAGCAATTCTTGCAACTCTTGTATCAAATAATCTTTTTCAACAACAAAATCAACTTTATCTGAGGCTTTTCCTTCACTTACAGAACAATAAATACAATTTAGATTACATGATGTAACCGGTTTTATCTCTATCAAGGAACTAGTTCTGTAAACTATACCAAATGAAACATGACCAATTAAGGGAATGCCCGAATTTTGATGAATGTACACCGTTTTGTTATTATTGATACTATTTTTTAAATCTTGAAAGTATTTGTTGAGAAGGAAGGAAAATTTTGTTTCAGCTTTATTATTGTCAAATTCAATGGTGTTTTCATCAATTAACTTTAAGAAACCAATTTTTTTCAGTTCAATTATAGGCACTTTACAGTAAAAAATCCTTAAGAGATTTATTCTTAAATTATCTTTTTCTAAGCTAAAACTTAGGGTTTTATAATTCAGGTGTGCCATAAATGTTCATTTGTGAGCTGATTTTATAAATTTGTTGTCTTCTTACGTGATTAGTGGGTGGTGAATTAAACTGTGGTCTAAAGTAAAGATAAGTTTTAAAAGAAGTGAGCCTTGTGAATTTATTGGGGGGGTCAATGGGAGATATTAAGATTACTCTGGAAACTCTTTACGATGTTTTGCGTAATGAGAAGAAAAGAGAAGACTTACAAAAGTTAGATGATACTTTTTATATAGATGTAGTCATGTACCTCCGAGAAAAGAATGCTTTCTTAGATACTAAAAGAGATAAAGATGACCTCTTTGCTTCTGCTGAGCGAGAAAAACTAGAGTATGAAATTAGAAGTATAAAAAGAATTCTTAAAGAAATCTATGAAAAAAGAGAGAAAAAGATTTTAGACATAACCCTTAACCGAAGTAGAACTAATTCTGATATTATTGACACCAGTTCCATGCTTAAAGAAGAGAAAGATTTTTATGACAAAATCCTGGAAATAATGGACCAATATCGTAGTGGTATTTTGTTTCAATTATTTAAGGCAGAATTACCGTCTTTAATGCCGAGAACGCATTATTCAGAACCTTATAATTCCTTAAAAGCTACCCCTGCTATAAAATTAACTGATTCTAGAGATACTACTTCTTCAGTTTCTAACTTCGATGAAGCTGATGATCTCGATGATCCTTCTACTGATACAAGCAAATCCTCTAACAAGACTATTAATATCTCCGAAAAACATAAACCGGATAAGAAAGAAGTTGTTCCTTTAACACGTATAAAAATAACCCGCCCTATGCCCAGTTTTGTTTGGAAGGACATGAAAGTGTATGGTCCTTTTGACATTGGTGAAGAAGTTGATATCTTTCCCGAGGTTGCCGATCTGATGATTAGAAAAGGTCGAGCTGAGAAAGTAGAAAGTTAGTAATTAAATCTTCATGCAGACCATTCTTCTACTGCATAAATCAGAACAGCCGAAACCAGAAACGGTATACCTTCTTTTATACAATAACCTGGCAACAACTTCTTTAAGGGCGTAGGCATCTTTGTAATCAATTATTGCTTGTAATTGATCTTCAGTAAAATTAAAATCAGCAAAGAACTTTCGGCAATATTCCATTTCACTTTTTTGCATCTGGTCAAAACGTTCTTTTTCTTGATGTAATCTGGCATCGTATTTACGCACAATTTCATAATATAATCTCATTGGATGAAATTCTTTTTCATCTAACTTTGTAACAGCCCATAGTCCGCTTTTCTCAGAAACAAATTTGCGGAAAGCTAATTGTAGCATTGACCTAATTGGTTTAATTCCTTTATCAATACAATTATCACACACATTAAGGTAAGCATCATAAGTTGCTTTACAACATTTTATGAATACTTTTTGAGTGGGATCATTTACACTTACCCTGTTGGTATCTTCGCCGTACTTATCTATTAAATACTTCTTAGCGTTATTTATAATAAATAAATTCTTGAAACATTGATATACTTGACCATGGACATCAAATGATTTTAAGCTCTGAATGTTATGGATTCTGTCAGCAAGTTTTATTTGAATCGCTTTTTCTTTCAATTTTTCATCTTTACAATGAAAGATCTCAGAAATGGAACGATAATAAAAATGTCTTTTATGTCGGGTGAGAAGTTTTATTAATTCTAGGATTTCTTCCACTACACTTATTTCTATCTTTTTACTTTGACAAAACTGAAGTAATTCTTCTTTAAGTTCTTGCAATATCACTAGTTCATATTTGTCTAATTCTTTGATTCCTTCTTTGTCTGATTGAACTTTTTGTTCTTTTTTGTATAAATCCACCATCTCTTCAACATAATCATGTAAAAGTCCTGCACATAAAGTAGCGTAATCATCTATTTTTGCTCTTTTTAGATCCCAGACCAGATTTAAAGGATGAACAAAAGAATCTTGTCCGTCTCTTCTATCTGGGAAACGGTAATAAGCCGCCTTAGTTTTTTTGTAAACATAAGAAAACAAGGAACCCCATTTATTCTTGCTATCAGACAACTCTTTAACTAAAATAACTTCATTAACTGGTTTCCAATGTTCTAAGACTTGGTATTGTTTATATTCTGGTGTCTTAGTAATGATTTTGGACATGAGGTGTGTAGTATTTATAAATAGGAATTTAAAGGTTTCGCTGAGTTTAGGCTAAGATTAACTTTACCATCTTTCATTTTTTAGAAATCTTTATAAACAGGGTGCGTAACTATTACAAAAATGGAATTTAACATTATCGAAGAAACAAAAAATAAGCTTGTTTTTGAGTTAAAAGGAGAGAATCACACTTTCTGTAACGCCTTAAGAAAAGAGTTAGAGAATATTAAAGGTGTCGAGATTGCTGTTTACAAGATTCCACATCCTTTAGTTGGTATTCCCAAGTTTCAGATAGAGACTAAAGGTATTGATTCTAAGAAAGCTTTGAAAGACGCTTTGAAAGCACTTAAAAAGAAGGCCGAAGACTTCCAAAAAGAAGTTGCTAAATTATAATTAATTCTCTTATTATTTAATTGATTTGTTGTTTTGTGTTAATCCACTACAAAACTATTTTAAACTAGTCCCGTTCCTATCTATATATGTTAACTAAAGGGGTTTGTCTAAGGTTCTATAAGCGAAAGGACATACAAGATGCTATTTTAGAACACGCTAGAAATAAAGAAGTTTCTGTGATGTATGGTTTAGGTAAGTTTGGTAAGCGACCTGACATCTTAATGTATCCTCGAGATGTTTTAGAGATGGTCATGAAAGGAGCTACATCTTTTCATAGTAGCGAGGAGATATGGGAAAATCCTTTGAACTTAAATTCTGATTTAAATAGAAAAGATTTAGACTCTTTACGTCAAGGGTGGGATTTAGTTTTAGATATTGATTGCAAGTTTATTGACTATAGTAAAATATCTGCAGACTTAATTATCAAGTTTTTACGTTATTGTGAAGTTAAAGATATTTCCATCAAGTTCAGCGGAAATAAAGGTTTCCATATTGGTGTTCCTTTTGAATCGTTTCCCAATAAATTAGGAAATTTAAATGTAAAAGACCTTTTTCCGGAAGCTCCGAGAAAGATTGCCGCCTATATCAAAGAGAATATTAAGTTAGAGTTAAGTAGAAGGATTCTTGAGTTTGAGAATGGTAGTTTTACTCAGGTTAAAGATAAGGTAGAATTGCCACAAGAAGATATTATTAGGTATGTTCTCAATGAATTTGGGGATAGGATTGCTCGTCTTGACGTTGACAAATTTTTGGAGATTGATACTGTTTTAATTGCACCTCGCCATCTTTACAGAATGCCTTACTCTCTACATGAGAAATCCGGATTAGCTAGTTTTCCAATAGATCCTGATACTGTCTTAAACTTTAAAAAGCCAATGGCTGACCCAGACAAGTTGATCGTTCCTAAGATAAAGTTTATTGATAGAGAAAATGTTACACCCGAAAGTTCTCGTCGTTTATTAGTCCAAGCTTGGGATTATGAGGTTAAAGTAACGGAAGATTACAAGGCAGAGAAGGAAACCCAATACGAAGAAATTGAAATTACCTGTCCAATTACCGAAGATTTCTTCCCACCTTGTATCAAAAGAATTTTGCAAGGTTTAGATGATGGTAAGAAGAGAGCGATATTTATCTTATCTAATTTCTTGGGCAAGATTGGTTGGAGCAAGAAAGAAATTGAAGACTACTTATTAAAGTGGAACAGAGAAAAAAATAAAGATCCGTTAAGGGACAATTATATCAAAAGCCAGATGCGTTTCTTTAAACCAGGAGAAAAACTTCCACCTAACTGTGATAATGAAGCTTACTATAAAAGTATGGGAATTTGTAATCCTGATGCTTTATGTGGCAGATTAAAGAATCCGGTGAATTATACTCTTTTAAGGTGGCGTTCTCATTTAAAAGTAAGAGAAGAGCAAGAGAAGGAAGATGCTAAAGCGTTGAAGAAAGAAGAACGAGAAAAAGCTAAGGAAGAAAAGATAAATAAAAAAATTGAAGAAGATAAAGAAGCAAAAAGTATATTGTCTAATTCTTAACTTATCAGAAAGGTTTATAAACAACCCCCATTTTTGTTAAGGAATCAGTCCGAGTTCACGCGCCTTTTAGGACTTTAAGGTGAATTCTGGTACGATTAATAAAATGGCTAAAGAAGAACAAGTAAAACAAGAAACTAACTTTAAACATATTGTCAGGATTGCTAACGTAGACGTTCCTGGTGAAAAGCAGATTAGGTTTGCTTTAACTAAAATTAAGGGCGTTGGTATTAATTTGGCTGATTCTATCTGCAAGCTAGCTGGAGTTGACAGAACTCTTAAAGCTGGAAATTTAAAAGAAGCTCAAGTAGCATCATTAGATAAGGTTGTTAATAATCCTTTAGCTAGCGGTGTCCCTGTTTGGATGGCTAACAGAAGAAAAGATTACGATACAAGTGAAGATAAGCATTTAATTACTGGTACGCTTAACTTCGTTAAAGATAACGATCTTAAAAGATTGAAGAAAATCAAGACCTTAAGAGGAATTAGGCACCAAAGAGGCCTACCTGTAAGGGGTCAAAGAACAAGAAGTAACTTTAGAAAAACTAAAGGTAAGGTAGTTGGAGTTAAGAAGAAAGCACCAGCTCCTAAAGCTAAGAAATAAGTTGATGGTTAAAAATGGGAGATCCTAAAAAATTAAAGAAGAAATATACGCCTTCCAGGCATCCTTGGAAGAGTAGTGAAATTGAAGAGTCCAAGCAATTAAGGAAAGAGTATGGATTAGGCACTCGTAAAGAAGTTTTAATCGCTCAATCATTCTTAAAAAAGTATAAAGATATTGCAAAGCGTTTAATCGCTGATAGAAGCGAACAAGGTGCTAAAGAAAAAGTGCAAATGCTAGAAAAGTTGCAAAAGTTAGGCCTTATTTCTGTCGATGCTAAAACTGATGAAGTTCTTAGTTTAACTGTTAAGGATGTTTTAAACAGACGTATTCAAAGTATTCTTTATCAAAAAGGTTTAGCAAGAAGTATGAAACAAGCTAGACAATTTATTGTTCATCATCATGTTACTTTAGATGGTAAAGATATCACTTCTCCAAGTTATTTATTAACTTTAGAGAATGAGCGTAAACTAAGATTTAGAAATAAATCTTCTTTATTTGATGAGAATCATCCTGAAAGAGTTAGTGTTGCAAAGGAAATTAAGGAAGAAGTGGAAGCTGTCAAACCTAAAGAAGAATCTAAACCTGCTAGTAAAATAGTGAAGGCTAAAGCTAAAGAAGTTGAATCTAAAGCAGAGGTTAAAGAAAAGAATGATGGTGAGGAGGCAAGTGAAGAATGAGACCAACAAACAATAGTAGTAGTGGCAGTAGACCTCCAAGAAGAGAATATAATCGTGAAGTGAGAATGCCTTCTAATCTAAGATGGGGTATTGCACACGTTTATTCAAGTTATAACAATACAATCATAACCGTTACTGATATTACCGGAACAGAAACACTAGCAATGTCTAGTGGTGGACAGGTAGTTAAAACTGATCGTTTGGAAAGTTCTCCAACTGCTGCAATGGCTGTTGCTAAGAAAGTTGCTGAGATTGCTATGGAGAAAGGTATTCAGGGATTATATATTAAAGTTAGAGCAAAGGGTGGCCATAACGGACCTAAAAATCCAGGACCTGGATCACAGGCTGCTATAAGAACATTATCTAGACTTGGATTAAGGATAGGTAAGATTGAAGAAGTAACTCCTGAACCTCATAATGGTTGCCGTGCTAAGGGCGGTAGAAGAGGAAGAAGAGTTTAAGATTAATATTTAAAATCAATAACAAAAAAAATGAAACTGGAAAAACTTAAGGAAGAGAAAAAGAAAGGAAAGATTACTTTCTTGTTGAAGGATTCTGATGAGGTATTTGCTAATACCATTAGAAGACTAGTTATGGAAGAGGTTCCAGTTTTAGCTGTGGAAGATTTAGAGATTAAAGATAACAATTCTGCTTTATACGATGAGATGGTCGGATTAAGATTGGGATTGTGTCCAATTAAGACCGATCTAAAGAGTTATGAATTAAAAGAGAATTGCAAGTGTGGTGGCGAAGGTTGTGCACGTTGCGAATTAAAGATTACTTTAAAATCTGGCAAGAATGGATATGTTTATTGTGAAGATGCTGTAAGTACCGATCCAAAATGTACCTTTGCTTATCCAAAAATGCCAATTGTTAAACTGTTACCTAAACAAAAAGTCGAGATGACTTTAACTGCTGTTTTAGGTAAGGGTAAGGATCATGCTAAATGGATTCCTGGTTTGGCTTTTTATAAAAGAGAAGTTAATATCAAAGTAGGTAAGGTGGCTAATCCAGAACAGATTGTTCAGCAGTGCCCTGCTCCTGGAATTTTTTCTGTTAAAGGAAATAAATTAGAAGTTAATAGTGATAAAGTTCACGATTGTCAGATTTGTCAAAAGTGTGTTGAGTTAGATGAAAACATTTCTTTAGAAGAAACTGGCAATTTTATCTTTAGCTTAGAAAGCTGGGGTCAGCTTGCTGGTAAAGAGATGTTACACCACGCAGCAGAGATTTTAGTAGCTAAAGTTGATGAAATGGAGAAATTATTGTAAAATGGTTAAGAGAACTGGTCCAACAAACTATCAGGTACAATTGTTGTTAAAAGAATTGGAACCAAAGTTACATGAAAGTAACTTCTGGCGCCGAGTAATTAAGGACCTGAATAAGCCAACTAGGCAAAGAAGGGAAGTTAATATTTATAAGATTAATAAGTGTGCTAGAGACGGAGAGATTATTCTTGTTCCTGGAAAAGTTTTAAGTGTGGGAGAGATTGATAAGAAAGTTGAAGTGGCTGCTATGAACTTTTCTGAAGAAGCAAAAAGAAAAATTATTCAAGCTAAGGGTAAAGTTATGACCATTAGTGAATTATTAAAGAATAACCCAGAAGGTAAGAAAGTGAGGATTTTAGGATGAAAATCTACGACGGAAAAGGAATGGTACTAGGAAGGTTAGCAACTTTAGTAGCTAAAGATGCCTTGTTGGGTGAAGAAGTTAAGGTTGTTAATTGTGAACATGTTGTAATCAGTGGTAAGAAAACTGAAACTGTAGCTCATGAGAAACAAAAAAGAGACAGAAAAGGTTATCCTACAAAAAGTGCAAAATTTTCTCGTTTACCAGATCGGGTTGTTAGAAGAACTATCAGAGGAATGCTACCTTGGAAGTTAACTCGAGGCAAGGAAGCTTTTAAGTTAATAATGTGTTACATTGGTGTTCCCGAAGTTTTAGCTAGTGAGAAGATGATTCATGTTGAAAAGTTATCTGTTAAGAAATTCCCTACTTTAAAATATATGACTGTGGGAGAAGTTTGTAAAGGATTAGGTGGTAAGTTATAAAATGGCTGATAATAAAGTTATACATCGTTCAGGAAGTAGGAAGAGGGCTGTTGCTAGAGCTTCCTTAAGACCAGGTAAGGGTATGATCAAAGTAAATGGTCAGTTTTTAGAGAACTTTAGTAATAATATGTCTCGATTAAGAATTATTGAACCACTAGTTTTAATTGGTGATTTAGCAAAGAAAATTGATATTGATATTAGTGTTAGAGGTGGCGGAATTAATGGTCAATCTGATGCAATTAGATTAGCTATTGCTAGAGCCTTAGTTGATTATGATGGTAAGTTGAAAAAAACTTTTGATGATTACGATCGTTTATTGCTTGTTGCTGATGTTAGAAGTAGAGAAACACGTAAACCAAACGATTCCAAAGCAAGAGCTAAGAGACAGAAGTCTTACAGGTAGGTAAAAAAATGATTATACCAATCAGATGCTTCAGTTGCGGGAAACCGATCGGACACCTTTATGAAGAGTATAGAGAGCGAGTTGATAAAGGGGAAGATGCTAAGAAAGTCTTAGATTCATTAGAAGTAGAACGATACTGCTGTAGAGCTGTTTTCTTAGGCCAGGTAGATTTGATTGATATTGCCGGTGCCTTCAAGAAAGGATAATTTTTTTATTTTTATAATCTTTTTAAATATTATTTTGTTGTAATTTAAAGTTATAACCTAGAATCATAATTCTTAAATATTATTTAATTATTTCTAGTTTTACTTATGACTAAAGATAATGGTACTAATCCAATTGTTGGTGGTTATCTTGAAGATATTTCTCAGGTTTTGAGTGGAATTGACGCTTCTAGGGTTAATATCATGGATCTTGTAAAACATGATTTAGTTGAACTTTGGCGTTTAATGTTGTGGCATAGGATGCCTTTTGACTTTTTAAGAGCAGCCATAGACACTCTACCGGCGAAAGATTATCATCGGGAAGGTAACCCTAAAGTCTTTCTGCGACATGGTTATCTTACCGGGGCAGCATGTTGGAGAGGTTTAGGGGCAGTTTTAGAACCGTCTTGGGGTATTAACAGCCATCAATATGATTATACTGCTTCTTTGGAAGTACTCACTGAAAGATTTCTTAGGAAGGTTGAAGAGGATAAACAAGCTAAAGATAGAGTTATACATGCTGTTGGGCATAGTAAAGGAGCATTAATGATTTTGGGAGCTTACCAAAGAAGACCAGATTTATTTGACCGAATTGTTACAATTGCTCCACCATTTTACGGATCGACTATGGCGGAAAGATACAGGTTTATTGATTCTTTATGGCAGCTGCGTCCCGATAGTGAAAGTATTAAAAGATTATCTACTACTCCGATTCCTACAACTGGACAAATATTAAACTTGTATACTGAAGATGATGAATTTATTCATCCGGGTCAGAATTCTCGTTTACCAGAACAAAATAATATAACTAATCTAAGATTTCCTGGATTTAAGCATAATTCTTTTTTATACGATCCTTTAGTTCATGGAATTGTTCGTTTATTCTTGGAAGGAGCAAATTTTGACGGAGAAAGCATAGAAGCAATTAGTTATGAGTTTGCTCCTCGTGAAAGAGACAGG
>PFNQ01000043.1:15814-18690 GCA_002792115.1 Candidatus Woesearchaeota archaeon CG_4_10_14_0_2_um_filter_33_13
TTGGTTAGAATAACCTTTATGGTAATCTTTAAAGTATAGAATTTATAAATCACCCCATAGTAGTAAATACTTCAAAAGATTTATAAAACCATTTCATTACCTTGCTTTAGTGTCTTTAGAAAAACTATTTGTTTATGGAACCTTAATGCCTGGTGAACCTAGTTTTTCTGCTATTAGACACCAAGTTTCAAATCTAGAACGTGCCTTAACTACTGGAGTTTTAATCTATCATAATATTCCTAAAAAAGAATTCCCTTTTTTAGTTGAAGATCGCAGGTTACTAGAAAAATTATGTCTTAATACTGGTATTCTACCTTACCTTGTTCATGGTACTGTATTTAATATTGAGGACTTAAGTTTATTAGATAAGTTAGATCAACATGAAGGTATTACGACGGTATTTGATGAAGGCTTGTTTTCTGGTAGTGCTGAGATTCCTCTCGCAGATATTTATGTACGCAAAAAGATTTTAATAACTATTGCTGATGGTACTGAACATCTTGCCTGGGCCTATGTAGCTAATCCTGATAAAGATCATTCTGAAAGGTTAGTTGGGAGAAGGGGAAAAATTAGCACGAAGGTAGTAATTCCTGGAGGAAACTGGAGGAAATACATTCGTGAACATTCTAAGCAGTCTTTACAATTGTCAGATGCAATTGGAGATACTTTTGGAACAGAAACCGAATTTGCAGTAACAGTTTCTGATTCTACTGGAACGTTGGAAAAAAGATTATTTCAGCTTACAAAAACTCGTGGTCTTTATAGGGTCAAATTTGACGATGATAAGACCTTAAGTTATGAAAACCTTAGAACTTTATTATCACAGCTTCTTTTTAGTTCACTATCAAAACAAGGACGTGGACTAGGTGTTTTAAGTGCTTATTATGAACCTAACCCTTTTTTGAATAAAAGATTTTTGATTCCCGGAGGGTTTGCGTATGTAGAAGGAGAAGCAATAGAAAGTGATGGTAGGAAAGTAGGAATTCAAAGAGTTCCAGATTTATTAATTCAATTTAGAAGTCACACAGAACCGATGTCTATTGGTTCTAACACTTATGTTATTGATTCTGATCTTGAAGACCGAACAAAAATTTTTTTTGAAGTTTCCGGGTTTGCAACTAGAGTTGAAAAAGGATTTGCTATTTCTTATACTTTTAGTGAAATGATTCGTCGTTATCATTTAGCATTAGCCCTTGAACAAATTAGGGCCGTAATCGGCAGAAAAGGCAATAGTCGAAAAGTTTACGACCAATTTGCTATGTCTGGAAATAGCACTCAGTATAACATTATTCTTAATCCTAAAACCAGTACTGGTGTTGATTTATCTAGAACATCACCTAGTTGTGTTTATAATGGTACGGGTGGTTCTGAAGAACATTCCAGATATACTTGTACTGTTGCTGAAGTATTGAGCAAGACTTATGGTCCGTTATTATCTTATCTGTTATCTGGGTCAACTAAAGGATATATGATCTTTCAACCTCGCCCAGACAATAGGCTTGAATATAGAAATACTGTTATCAATAATCCGCGCCAATTTGCGGCAGGTTTGGCTGTTTATGTTGCTGCTGTAGAAACTGTAGAAGCTGTTATTAAGACTGTTATTATGGAATTAGCAGCAGACCGGTATCTAAAGGATCAGTTTGAGCTTTCTCCAAGAGAAATTGGTCGTGTATTTGAGGAGACTCCTACTGAAATGTTTTTATCACTTTTTCAATCTCATTTCCCAGTAGAACTTACTAATGGAAAAATGCGGGCAGGTATCAGTGTTGATTTAGAAGGAACTTACCATGGTACGATTACTGATTCTGCTAAAAACACATTAACCTATATTCAGGATGGAGTGAAAGTAAACAAAACTGTTACTGACGTAGTTATGACTTTGTTTAATGATCCTCAGTTTAATTCCGAGCTGAGAAGAGTGTCAACACCAGAAGAGTATGCACTTATTGAACGGTATATAACTAATCCCGACCAAGTTGAAGTTTATAAGACTGAACAACAGACTTTTGATAGTAATAGTTTATCAAAAGCGATTTTAGAATTTTCTGGTTTTCAGATTGTTGATCATTATCAGAACTCAGCGACCTTCCCAGAATTTGCTACAAAATTCTTGTTTAAAGAGAGGGGGGAATATCAGTTTATGGACGGACAACATCGATTATCTGTTGAACTAGATCATAGTTCTAATCCTAAAGAGTCAAGTATTTTCCTTGATTCCCTCCCTTTAGTTTTAACTTTATACAAGCCCTCTTCTATTGATGGTAGTTGGGATGAAGTTGACTGTTTGCCAGTAAGAATTACTCCCAATAATTTTACTGTTTTAGAAACAACAATTCAAAGAGTTCAGCAATCTGTAACGCCGGTCTGGCATGCATTTTATAATTTGAAATAGACTTTTAATTAGGGGCCCAATGTTACACCCAACAACAATAATCTTTATAAAACTCATTTTATAATAACAAAGAGTGGTGGAAAAAAGTATTCTTGACGTGCCGGAGGAGAACTTAACTCCAGGTATGCGGCAGTATAAAGAGGTTAAAGAACAAAATCCCGATTGTTTGGTTATGTTAAGGATGGGTGATTTCTTTGAGATGTTTTATGAAGATGCAGTTACTGCTGCAAAAGAGCTAGAGATTACTTTAACTGCTAGGGGTCAAGGTGAAAAAAGAGCTCCCCTGGCTGGAGTTCCATTTCATGCTGTAGAAGGTTATCTAGCCAAGCTTGTTAAAAAAGGTTATAAGGTAGCGATTGTTGAACAATTAGAAGATCCTAAAAAAGCTAAGGGTTTAGTTAAAAGAGGTTTGGTTAGAATTGTGACTCCCGGAACTGTAATTGAAAGTTCTATGTTAGAAGAAAATGAAAATAATTATATT
>PFNQ01000006.1 GCA_002792115.1 Candidatus Woesearchaeota archaeon CG_4_10_14_0_2_um_filter_33_13
TTGGTTGAAGGAACTTATTACTGGAATTGTTTAGCTTATAACAATCAGTCAGAATCTAATTGGGCTAGTTCTAATCGGACCGTTATTGTTGACGTTACATATCCGATTGTGGAATTGTCTACTCCTACAGTAGACAGCGGGTCTGTAGTAAACCAGAACTATATTCTTGCTAATGTTACAGTTACAGAAACAAATTTTGTAAATCTTAGTTATTATGTTTATACTCCTGTAGGCATATTATACCAGAACTATACTCTAACTGCTTTACCTTATAACTGGACTTTTACCAGTTTGAATGATGGTACTTATTATTATAATGCTACTATCTGTGATCTTGCAGGAAATTGTAATAGTTCTTCTACATACAATATCACTTTAGATACGACATCTCCGGCAATAGATTATCAGACTCCAGCAACTACAACTGGGAACTATTCCCAAGACTACATTGAAGCAAATATAACTGCAAGTGATAGTAATTTAGGTACAATAATCTTGTATCTATATAATAGTACGGGGTTAGTCCAAAGTAACACTTCGGTTTCCTCACCATTGTTCATCAATTTTACCTCACTTGACGATGGCACTTATTATGTTAATGCAACAGTCAATGATACCGTTGGTTTAACTAATTATACTTCTACTAGAACAATAATCTTGGACACAACAGAACCAGATGTAACTGCACTGTTGCCGATAGCAGATAGTACTTATCGGGTAAATAATCTAATCCAGTTAGGCGCTAATATTACTGACACAACTTTAAGTGTTGATACCGTTAAAGCTAACATAACTTATCCCAATGGAACAAGTAATCTAATAACATTAAGCCAAGTAGGAGCTACATCACAATATAACAACAGCTTTACTATCCCTTACTTAAATGGCAGTTATAATGTTACGATAATCGCTAATGATACTGTTAACAACATTAACTCGACTGAGAATACTTATTTTAACGCTGAAATCCACGGTATTAATATTACACAACCAAATAATCAAACCACTAATAATATTACTTCTGTAAATTATACATTCACAATCACTAACAATGGTACGGGAGTTGATAGTTATACGATTACAAAAACTGACACTAGTGGGGTTGGTACATTAAATCAAAGTACAATAACAAACCTTGCAGCAGGTTCTTCAGTACAGCTGATCTTAACTGTTAACTCTACAATTGTTGGTAACTATACGGTTACAGTTAACGTCACTTCTAGTAATTATACTGATGTCTTTGCCTTATCTTCTGTTACGACTGAAGTTCTTTCTGGTCCTTTGATTACCTCTACATCCATAGTACCATATGCTTTGATAAATGGTTCTAATGTTGATCTTTATGTTTCCGCAATAAATAATCAAAGTGTTTGGGCGGTTATTACATTGCCAAACTCTACAGAAACTGTAATGGATTTAAATAATAATGTTAATACCTCTTTTAGTATTACTGAATTGATGGGGAGACATAACGTTACATTTTGGGTTAATGACAGTTATGGTGCAACTGACAATTCTACTGATTATTTTGAAACATTTGAGCCCATAACCTTTAATGTAACAATAATAGATTTTAATGATAGTGCTGTTAATACAACATTAAGAACTGATTATAGAAATACATTATTGAATACTACCAATACAACTACCGGTAACTTTTCTGAAGTGTGGCCTAATACTTTGCTTGATTTACAATTTAATTCTTACTTAAATCGCTTACGAGTCACCTTTACCGGCTTTAATTTATCGCAAAATAATGGTTTAAGTTTGGGCTTGGATAAATTATCAACTGCTTTGAGTGGTTATTTAGGGACTTATGGTATAAATAGTAGTTATAATTTTACTAATGCAACTTTACGTCTTTATTATGATGATTTAAGTTATACTAATGAGGGATACTTAGGACTCTATACTTGTAATGATTGGTTGTTTGCAAATCAAACCTGTAATGGCACATGGGTAGATATAACTTCAAATGCTACACAAAGTACTTCTAGTGACTATTTTGAGTACAATACCACTTCCTTCTCAGGATTTAGCATTAAGCAAGAAACAGTGCCTTCTGTTCCTTCTGGCTCTAGTGGAAGTAGCGGAGGCGGAGGAGGTGGCGGTGGCGGAGCAGCTGGACTAACATACCTTATTAGTGGAGAACAATTTAATGCAGGTTATCAAAAAGAATTGTCTATAGGTGATCGCTTTAAGTTTAATGTTGGTAAGGAGACTCATTACTTAACCTTAAATCAAACTTATGAAAATAGGATTGTGGTCATTGTAGAAAGTCAACCACATACGGCTACAATCTATTTTAATAAAACTAAATATTTTGAGTTAACTGGAGACCAAGTTTATGATTTGAGTGTCAAAGTTGAGGACATTAATCATATCGGAAGTAAAGCAACCTTGACGATGAAATCTGTAGCGGTACCAATTAGTTCAATTCCTGATGAGGAAATTGAACCAGTAACTGTTTTAGAACCAATTTCAGAAGAAATATTAGCTCCGCTAGAGTTAGAAGAGGAGAATTTATCAGTTAAGAAAAGTGAATTTTCAAAGATTTTAATTTTAATACTGATTGTAGTAGTGGTCTTGATAGTTTTATTCTTTCTCGGACATTATTTTTACAAGCATCCACCAAAAACCAGTTGGCCGCACATCAGTAGACCGAGATTTAATTTATTTAGAAGTAAAAAAAAGTCCGTATCTGAGAGGAATAAATCTGTTATTAATACAGAAAATAAAACTTCAAGAAAATCAAATGTAAAAAAAAATAAAGAGGAAAAACAAGATATAAAGCCTATGTTTGCTAATTTGTTTAAATTAAACCTAAAAGATTATCTGCGTCGTTTAAGGTATTTGCCTAAGACCATTAAAAAGGTTGAGAGAGATGCGCATAAATTTATATTCCACGGGTTTTCCTTTCAAGAAGCTTTTGATAAAGCTCTTTCTGGTAAAAAGATTTCAGAAGATAAGATTAGACCAATTTTAGAAAAGTTAAAAATTACTACTAAGATTGCTCAAAAATATCATTTTGATGAAAGGAAAGGTAAACAGTTTATTGATTTTGTTAAGAGTGAACTTCGCAGGCATGAAAGTATTGAGACCATTGCAAAAGAATTAGTTGAGGGTGGAATGTCTCAAGCTGATGCATTAGAATTTGTTAATGTTTATAATAAGCACCAATAAAAACTTGTTTGGAGATTATTTTCTAAGCTAGATTTATAAAGTGAATACTAATAATCAACTTGGTGACTTTATCTGAGTTTATTTCTTCTAGAGAAGAAAAAGAGGCAGACTTAGCAGAAGCTTTATTAAATAATTGGCGAGCAATTAATGGCGGTGATTCTATTGGGTTAGAAAAAGAATTTCTCTTAGTTGACAGCAAAGGTCGACCATTAAAACAAAGAAGGGTCACAGAGTTAGAAGATATAATGCGAGAGGAGATTGAAGGATCTAGGTGGTCAGGAAGTAGTTATGGTATTGATATAAACTTAGTTAATCCAAATAAGCATTTTCAGGAAATGTCTACTGGTGTTTGCAATGATATTGATATGTTAGCACAAAATTATTTTTGGTTATACAATACTTTATCCTCACATTTAGGAAGAGGAGAATCAATATTAGAAACTGGTTCCTATAAAGGAAGATACATGGCTACCCATATTCATCTTGGTGCTAGAAGTTTAAAAGAAGCTTTTTTTATCGGACAGGCTTCAAGACAACATCTTCCGGAATTTATTGCTTTTTTTAACTATTCAACGCGTTTTTCTCACTTTAACAGAAAGATGCCTCGACCTTTTGATTCAGAAAGGTTGTTTAGTTTTGCTCGTACAAAGGAACAGAGAACCGATTATGATCTGGTTTTAACTGGGCTTTCAACAGTGGAATTACGGTGTTGTGATTCTCAAGCTAATCCAGATTTAGATCTAGCTATCGCTGCTTATGCTTTTGCGGTGCATCAGTTAGCGAGGAAAGCTTTTGCAGAAGGAGCAGATTATCCATTGCAAAGATCAGAAACAAGCTTAAGACAAATGTATAATGCTGTTAAGAAAAAAGGAATGTTTTCATATGCAGCTGATTTCTTTATTACTGAATGGGTCGCAGAATCATTACAACATCTGAACCTTAATCCAAAGTATGGTAAACCAATCTTAGAAATATTTAACTAAGATAGTCTAAATAATGAACTTGCCATTCTTCATAATTGTCTTCTTATCAACAATTATTGTCGGTTTTCTTATAACTCCATCTAGATGTATCGGGACATTATTTTTTCCACCATAACTTAAATCATTTCCTAAAGCAAAATGAACTGTGCCTTTAACTTTCTCATCCTCTAATACTATTCCGCTTAACTTTGCTTTTGGATTTGTGCCAATGCCAAATTCTGCTATCTTGTAGGCATTCTTTCCCGCTTTGTCAAGCATTTGTTTAAGTTGTTTTGATTGCTTGTTTTTGGATATAATCCTAGCGAGATTATCTTTAATCTCTAAAACAATAGGTTCTTTAATTAATCCAATAATTGGAAAAGAACCATCTACAATTAATCTCCCATTTGCTTTACTTACTCCTGAGTCAACTTCACCACATGGAAGATTACCAAATGCACCCTTAAGATTTTTTAACAAATGTTTTGATAATCCGTGAGTGTCATGTATTTTAAATTTAAGATCAGTTCCTCTTGCTGTTGTAACTTGAATATTTTTACCTTTAGCAATAATCGGTCTTAACTTATCATGAAATTGAATTAATTCCTGATAATCAAGGTCTACACATCGATTTAATATTCTCTCTGTAATTCCTGGCGCAGAAATGATTCTAACACCTTTTTCTGTCGCTTTTCTACGAGCTTTTGTGTGTGATAATGATTTATTTGTGATAATCAAAATAACTTTGTGTTTTAACATTTCCTTAGTCACTTCTGAACCTGGCTCTTGACCATTTTGCTCCAGTTCTGGCATTAATATGATCCTAGCTTTGTGATTATGGTTTGATGCATAAATAAAAAATTCTTCAGCTAACTTTATTTTTATAGAATCAGTGATAATTAAGAATGGTTCAGACCTCTTTAGTTTAAAGATTTGTTCAAGGACGGTTTTAATCAGCTTTGGCTTTAACATTTTTCTTGCCTTTAATTTTTGTAGCTGATGTTAATTTAGTACTTAACTTTACTGTCTTTTTAGAAATTTTAGTTACTTTCTTTTCACTAAGTTTAGCATTACCATTTTTGTCAGTTGTTGATGTCGTATTTCCATTACTTGATCCTTGACCTATCTTTTCTGTGTATCGGCATTTTGGAAATCCTGGACAAGCAATAAACTGTCCATAAAATCCATTTCTTATTACTAAGTCTTTGCCACACTTTGGACATTTTTTATCAATCTTCTGAGGTTCTGCTTTCTTTCCTACTTCTTCAATTGTAACCCCTTCTTCTAATTTTGATGAGCAAGCTGGATTTATGCAAATCTCTTGTGGTCTTTTACCTTTTTTAATAACTTGAATCTTAGGATGATTACAAACATCACAAATGGTCTTAGTGTTTTTAATTAACGCACCGCTTGGTAAGTTAAAAGTAGTTTTACAGTCAGGATATTTGTCACAGGCGATAAATTTTCCAAACTTCCCAAATCTAATCATCAATGTTCCTTCATCACAGCTTGGACACTTACCCACAGTATTTTGTTCATCTTCAGTTTCTCTAACTGAACCAAGAATCTCTTTTCCAACTTCTTTTTCTTTTTTCTTAAAGTCAGCCAATAATTTTGTTAACTCTTTTTTAGCTTTCTCTAAGACAACTTCTTGCTTTTCTTTTCCTTCTCTAATCTCTTCCATATCCTCTTCAAAGTCAGCAGTAAGTTGAATATCTGTAATTGTTGGCATAAACTTTTCTAATACTCTCACTGTTTCAATGCCGAGTTTAGTAGCTTTAATTTGTACTCCCTCTAAATAACCTCGTTGGAACAAACGATCTAAAATATCTGCCCTTGTTGCTTTAGTACCTAAATTCTTTTTTTCTAGTTCTTTAATAATTGAAGACTGATTATATCTCTTTGGAGGCTGAGTTTCCTTTTGCAATTTGTTAATTTTATTAATGACGACTTTCTCGTTTTCTTTTAAGTCGGGAAGGGTAATCTCTTCAAGATTAACATAGGGTTTGTAAAATAAATGCCAGTTCTGTTCTACTGTTCTTGTTCCTTTAGCAATGAAAATTTCTGCATTGACATCTAAGGATACTTCCATAGTTTCACGGATAGCTGGTTTAGCGAATGTGGCTAAGAATCTTTTTACAACTATGTCATAAATTTTATGTTCTCTAGGTTTCAAGGCTTTTGGAATTTGCCCGGTTGGATAAATGGCTGGATGGGCAGGATCAGTTTTCTTACCATTATTAGGGGTAAGTGTTTTTTCTTTTAACAATTCTTTAGCTAATAACTGATATTCTGGTTGTTTACTAAGTTCAGTCATAATTTTCTGAAATCCTAACTTTGGATCTAATTGTTGAGAACTTGTTCTTGGATAAGAGGTAACTCCAGCGAGATATAAACTTTGAGCAATCTCTAAAGTTTCTTTAGGAGTAATTTTAAAATTATTGTATGACTCTGATTGTAAACTTGTTAAATCAAATGGTGTTGGTGGAGCTTGGTTTCTTCTTGTTCTATTAATTTGTTTGATCAATGCCTCTTTCTTACCTTTAATCTTTTCCAAAATTATATCAGTCTCTTTTTGATCAAAGATCTTATCTTTAACATGCCAAGCATCAACTTTTTCTTTGTTATATTCTCCATCTAATTGAATTTGCCAGTATGGTTCTGGGATGAATGCTTGAATTTCTTTTTCTCGATCTACTAAAATTTTTAATGTTGGTCCTTGAACTCTACCAGCCGACATAACTTTAAAGGAACCAGCAGCCTTAACTGAGCTTGTTAAAGCTCTAGATAGATTTATACCATAATACCAGTCTAAGTAGTGACGTGTCTCTCCAGCTAACGCTTGTCCCCAATCAATATGGTTCATTTTATGTTCATAAGATTCAACTAAGTCTGGTTTAGTTAAAGTGGAGAATTTCATTCGATTAGCATCTTTTCTTTTGCAAGCAAATCTCACTACATTATATCCTATAACCTCTCCTTCAACATCATAATCGCAAGCAATAGTGATTTCATCTGCCTCTTTAGCTAACTTTACAATATTATCAATATAATCTTTAACATACTTTAGATTCTTAGTGCCTTTATATGATTCTTCCCATTTAATATCAAAAACTGGATAAGTCCAACCATTCTTTTTTGCTTCAACCAAACCATAAAGATGGCCAACAGCAGAAGTAACAAAGATTTTCTTTTTATTATGGGTTAATTCGTAATAGGTACTTTGTTTACTCTTATTTTGTACTGGTTTAGTGTCGGCTAAAGCAGTGGCAACTTTTACTGCAGAACTAGGTTTCTCTGTAATGATCAGTTCAGTCATATATAAGCATATTTTTGGCTTGTTTTATAAATGTAACGAAAATTAGTCCTGAAAGTTAGTTTGTCCAGTTATTTACTAATTCTTTAAAGAAATCTGTTAATTTAATTAAACTATTTACATCTACCCACTCATCTGGTGAATGGCAGTTGCCGCCTTCTGGACCAAAACTCACTACGGGAATGTCTAATATTGCTAATCTGTTTTCATCTGCAACAGAATACCCAACTCCAAATTCAAAACCATCATAGAATTTATTAACCTTTTTGATGAATTTTTGAATGACTGGAATTCCTGGATCAAAAAAGTATGGTCTACAATAAGGTGTAGGTCTGTTTCTCAAATTAATTTCAATTTTTGCTCTATTATCTATAACTCCATTTTCTTGTGCTTGAATAACAATTTCAGTTAATCGTTGTAATTCCTTTTCGGCATCTTCTCCCACAATAAAGGAACGATCTAATAAAAAACGACTATATTCTGGAATAGAAATCACTCCTTTACCACCATAATGATAATTAATGTAAGCTGAGTTCTTGATTTGGATATCTTGAAATGAGAATGTTTTTTCTGATTCTTGACAATATTTTAAGATTTCGCCTTGTAGTTTGATTGATTCATGTACGGCATTAACAGCACTTTCGCTTACTCTGGCTAACGCACCATGAGTAGACTTACCTTTAATCTTAAATTCATATTCTACTCGGCCTCTTCTTCCTAAGATAATGCTAGGAAATTCTGTTTTCTTATCAGCATCTGAGATTTCTGGAACGATAATTAGTTCTACATCATTCAAGAGGTTTGTTTTCAGTAAATGTTCTGTACCAAAGGACCAAAATTCCTCATCAGCAACAAAAGCCACCTTAATCTTATACCCTTGTGGATTTACTTTACTTGTTGCAGCCAGAATTGCGGCTATGCCTGCTTTCATATCATAAGCGCCTAAGCCGTAGACTTTCTCTTTACAATCAACCACTTTAACAACCGGTTCGAATGGATTACTATTCCAATCCTCTTTAATATCTACGGTGTCCAGATGAGCAAAAAATAAGATAGACTTTTCTCCTTGGCCTTTTTCAGCTACAATATTAAATCGTTCCGGTACGACAGCTACCTTATTATAATCTGTTTCAACAATAGCTTCTTTTTGGAATGTTTGTTTAGAAACCGTAAAATTATTATTTTTAAGAATATCTTGAATATAATCTGCTATCTTATTTTCATTTCCGATCCCATAACGAATTCCATCTTTCATAGCTGTACGAAATGGATTGATAGAATCTATGCTAATCAATTCCTTGAGCAAAGTTTTTGGATCCATAATCTGGACTTAGAATTAATAGTATATTAAGATAGTTGTGGTAAAGAATAATAAAAAAAAAGAATAAATATAAAAAAGGCATATCTCTTTGTAAACCTAAACCATCTTTGAGATAGTTGTATCATATTGAAATAAAAACTCTGTTCTTAAATCAATATTCCCCCCATATCTCAAATCTCCCATTTTTCCAGTATCTATGGCTCCGTTTACATAACCAAATGGACTTAACATTCCGAAAAAAGTAAATGGAGAAAATTTACCTTTAATCCTTGACCCAATTATATTATTTGAGATAATTTGACTAATTATACCCATTCTGTAAGCATACTTAAAATCAAATCCTTCTAACGTTGCTGTACTTCCACACATCGTTAGCCCAGGTGTTAAAGGGTAGCCCTCCATCGGTTTTTGTTCCTGTGTTAATAAGATGCGGTGCGGAGAATCCGAGTCCGTACAAATCACATACAATGGATCACAGTTAACACCTAAATCATTGATAGCAGCTGTAATTAATTTAGACAACTTTGCTAGCTTGGGGTTTAAATCTGTCGGATTTAAGATTCTTTTGCCTTCGTAGCCGTTAGGTGTTGTTGTATCCGAGAGAACTAAAGAACTAAGGTCTAGATCAAATCCTTTTTGCTTTTTAAGTTCAGCAAAATATGCTGTAACAACTTCTGTGGATTCTTTCGGTAATCTATATGGTTCCGGAAAACCTTTTAAGATTAAATCATCATGCCCAACAATCAGCCGTTCGGAAAGAGCTAAAAGTTTTGGAGAAATATGCACGCCATAAAACAAACCATGCTCTGCAAACAATTTTCTTTCCTTTTCACTAAATCCTTCTTTTAAAAGTGGGGATACAATTGCTGATTCTCTGACATAACATCCGGCGATAATCTCTGCTAATTCTTGATATGAAGATGGTTCAATCTGTTGTTCTAATTCCGGTTTTCTAATTACTGAAGTTACTGAAGTGCCGCCAAAAATAATATCCTGAATTAAACGCTTGGACAGCTTGTTGCGCTTTTTGCTGCTCATTTTGCAGCAATTCGTTGAACAATTGTAGAGCTAACACTTTTTGCTCCGGTGCTAATTCATTAAATTCTTTTTTTCCTTTCATATTTTTATCTCCTTACATTTAAGTAATATCTTTTTACCAGGATTTATCTCTTTACTGACTAAAACGGCGATGAAATCATCACTTGCAATCAAATCTTGACTAATCTCCTGATCTTTTATTACTTTAGAAAAATTGATGATGTTCTTGTTAACAACCATCTTTGCTTTTGAATTGTTAAGTAAAAAATCTTTTCCAAGTAAGAATTTTGTTCTTGGCATTACTATCTCTGGAATTAATATAGATTTTTCTAAAAAACTAATGGATCTCTTAACGATATTTTTAGCAAAGCTAATTCCTTCAATAGAGTTATGTTCTCCTACTTCTATTGAAATAGCATGGTTAAAATTTTCTATCAAACTAGTTTTGTTAGTTAATTCTGGAGGTATAATTATGCAATACTTTATGGCAATTTTGTTAATCAATGATGTTAAATTGTGAACATTAGATTCTGAAACCAAGCAAAAATGTTCTTTGTTTGTATGAGTGTGCAAATCTAGAATTAAATCACCTTCAATGATATTAATTAATTCCAATGCTAATTTACATTCATGACTATCATTCTCAAAATTAAATGATCTATTCAAGTCTTGATCAATAAACCGGACATTTCTTTTTGCTGCCAATTCATTTGCAAGTATAAGATTTACTTCTACTTCATTTAATTGTAATTCCTCTAGATAACGTTTTAAATGTTCAAATAAGTAAGCCTCATTACCATGTATTCCAGTGATAATATAAAGTTTCTTTCTTGTTTTTTTGATTGGCGTTTTAACTATGTGTTGCAATTTCCTTACCTCCAAACATATTTTTAATTTTTGATTGTTTTTTAGTTTAATTTTTTTAAAATAGAAGGAATCACTAACACCAATGACCTTTAGAAATTTTAAACATAGATAATTCTAATAAAAACTTAAGAACGTTGCCACGGACAATCAACTCTGTTATCTTTCATAGAGATATAACAAGATTAGAGACTATTTAAATCTTTTGACAAAAATGAAAAAAAAGAATAATAAACAAAGCGAAATGAAAGATTTGTTTTATAGTGTTGGATTAAACAAAACAGTACTCAAGTATTTCTCTCCTCGATCTGGAAGTAAAACAACAATTGTTCCTTCTTGCATTTGTTCCGCTGTCTTTAAAGCAGCAAACATTGCTGCACCAGAACTCATCCCCACAAACAGACCTTCTTTAGTTGCTAATTGTCTAGCAGTTTCATAAGCTGCTTCCGTTTCTACAACAACCTTACTATCTAATTTGTGTTCTTTGTAAATTTCCGGAACGATTGCTTCTTTCATATTCTTTAATCCTTGAATTTTATGGCCTAACTCTGGTTCGGCACCAACAATTTGAATGCTAGGATCATGTTGTTTTAATCTTTCAGCTGTTCCCATTAAAGTTCCAGACGTCCCCATACCAGCAACAAACACATTTATCTCCGGAACTTGATTAATAATTTCGTCAGCGGTTTTATGATAATGCACTAATGGATTATGTTTGTTGGCAAATTGATTAGACATCCAATACTTTTTTGGATTCTCTTGGTACATTTCTCTAGCTTTCATGATTGCTCCATCCGTACCTTTTAATGGATCTGTTTCTACAATCTCTGCACCAAATGCTTTCAACATTCTTTTTCTTTCTTCACTCATCGCAGCGGACATGGTTAAAATTACTTTATATCCTTTCATCGTACCTACGAGAGCTAAACCAATTCCAGTATTTCCAGAAGTTGCTTCTAAAATTGTTTTCTCTGGAGTTAATTCTCCTTCTTTTTCTGCTGCTTCAATCATAGAAAGAGCAATTCTATCTTTAACACTTCCTCCTGGATTCTGTCCTTCCAATTTGGCGTAAATACTTACTTTTTTGTTTAAGTTCAGCTTATTTATTTTAACCAAGGGGGTATTGCCAATCAGCTCTAAGACATTATCATACCTTTGATTATAGTAGTTTGTTTTTTTCTCAACATTATTCTCAAATTCATTTTTTACAATATCTATAGTATTCATTTTTATTACCTCAACGATTTTAATGGAACTGTTATTGGATTCTCTAATCCTAAAACATGTCTTGATGTTTTTGGTGGATATAACTCTCCACTAATCCCTCTCCTAATCACATCTTCTTTTGTTATTTCTTCACCTTCTCTCCATGGAAACAAGCCTATGTTTTCATTATTATAATCAACAGAGATAACAGGAATTTTTCTGAATCCTAATGTTTTAAGAACATTATATCGATGGTGTCCATCTAAGATAACATCAGAATTCTGATCAACAATGATAGGAAAGATTCTTTCAGTAGAAAGTAGTTCTTCTTTAATCTCTTCAAAACGAGTTCCATTAATTAATTCATGAGGGTGTAACTTATGGATCTCAATAACTTTTATTTTATAGTCTTGGCTGACTACACGCATAACCACCACTTTTATGGTTTTTTACTTTTTCATTTTTCTGCATTTTTTAGACCTCCGATCTTTTTAAAATAAAAATTGAAATAAAAATAAATCTTCAATTAAGATTAAATTATAGGTAGAACTAGCAACAACAACAATTTACAAAAATATTGTTAGTGATTGACTTCATTTTTTTTTGTTAAAGTTATACTTGTTTATATTCTTTTTGTTTTCACTCCGGAAAATATCCGGAATTGAGAGAGTGATGAATTTATCTTAATAATCCCCCCACTAAAATTTCTATTGCTTCATCTTCACTTAGTCCCTTAGCCATGATGGTTTCCAATTGTTTTTTATTTACTCTTCCTACTGCTGCTTCATGAGTAACAGTAGCTAAACGATGTTGGACATCCACCAAGGGAATAGCTTTTGCAGTTGCTTGTTCTAACAATGTTTCAATACAATCTACATGTCCATAGCAACCTGCGTTAAGAGCAATAATTTCACTAATTACTTCTGAACGAGAAGATCCTCTTCCAACAATTCTGCTTCTAACTAATCCTTTAGAATTAGTTCCTTTTAATATTGCTGATTCCCTGATTCTGACATTATCATCACCACTAGCATTAATTTTAGCAAGCAGGTCTACCTTACCTGCAGTCTCTGTACTGATTTCATAATCAATATCTACTTGGCCTGCCCTTCCTTTTGTTAAATAAAAGTTACCTTGATAAATGGAATTTTCACCTACAGAAACTGTAACCTTCGGTTTAACTAATATGCCGCCATTATCACCATGATAATGAACTTCTGTATAATGAAATGAAGAGTTTGCCCTAATATTTACTCTTCCATTCATAAAATGTTCAACTTTAATGGCATTTGGAAAAACACAGTAAGCTAAAAATTCTAATTTTGCATCTTCTTCAATCTCTCCATCTACTTTAATCTCTTGTTTGCCTTTTTCGGGTACGATACCAAAACAGATATTTACTGGATGATTAAACACCTGCCCTTGATGCATACGAAAATAAACTTCTACTACTCCACCATTTGTTTGAACGTCTAAATCTAATCCGGGAATCAGATGTGATGAGTACACTTCATCTCCATGAATCATGAGATGAGCCATTTCTCGATTACTAAACACTTCTGGCATGCCTCCCGCCTTTTTATACGCTTCAGTTAGTAAATGTTGGTTTGTTTTCATTTTAGATGTTTATTCTATCTTAGTTTATTTTATTTTAAATCTGAATCAAAGCGGTTTGGACATCCTTGACAAATCGTATAATAATAATCTAACATTTCTCTGGCTTCTCCAATTCTTTCTATTGATCCTTTACACAAGATAGCTACTCTATCAGCAACTTCTGCAATGTATGGTTGATGAGTGATGATTAACGCTGAGTTTCCACTTTTAGCAAATTGGGAAATTAACCCTTTAACCAGGGTTGTTCCTTCGGCATCTATTCCTGAATCTGGCTCATCTAACAGCATTAACTTTGGATTACGCAAGAATGTGGCTGCCAATTCAATCTTTTTTCTTTCTCCGCCACTTAGCTTTTCATCTAGAGCACGGTCAAGGTATCTTTCAGGATCTAGTCCAACTAATTTTAAATAATTTGTACATCGATCTTCAAACGTTACTTCAGGATTTGTCGCCGATTCATTGTCGCTGATTCTTAAATACTCTTTAACTAAAACTCCTTCAAATCTTGCTGGCTCTTGCCAGGCTAAACCAATACCTAATTTAGCACGCTGATCAATCATTTTTGTGGTTATATCTTTTCCTTGGTAAAAAATTCTTCCATTTGATGGTTTGTAATCAGTTAATCCCATAATGGTATAAGCTAAAGAACTTTTACCTGCCCCATTATGTCCTAATATTGCAACGACTTCTCCTTGGTTTATTGATATAGAAACAGAATTAAGTATTCTATGCCCATCACTCTCAAGACATAACTCTTCAATTTGTAGTAGTGGTTGAATCATTTTATAATTTAGATTAAATGGTTGAATGATCAAACTGGTTTTCTAGGCAATTAAATAGTTCTAGCGCTAAATCTTTGTTGTTGTCAACCCTAGAAAAAATTTTTCCCTTAGAAATAATTATGGCTGAATGTTTATTTTTATCAATATTCTTTAAATCATTAACTACCAGAACTTTGGCAATCCTTCCGTAACTATCGGTTGCTTTCTTAATCAATTCTTCTTCAGTTAAATTATAATTCAGTTTAAATGCAACAAAAATGGAATCTTTCTTAGAATGTTTAAACACTTCTTTGATAATCTTTGGATTTGGGTATAATTTAACAATTAGTTCTTCTTTTCCAGATTCAATCTTCTGGTCTACCTTTGTAGGAGAATAATCAGCTACGGCTGCAGCGGAAATATAAACATCAACATCTTTAATCTTTTCTAACGCAGCTTGTAATAATTCCGCTGCGCTAACAATTCTGGTTGTTTTAATATATTCTGGGACGATAGCAGTTCCAGGTCCAAAGATAAGTTCAACATCATAACCTCGCTGGTAGGCTTCATCAGCTATCTTAACTCCGGTTTCTCCACTAGAAAAATTAGAAATAAATCTTACTGGGTCAAGATATTCTCTTGTTGGCCCAGCAGTAATCAAAATCTTTAACTTTTTTTTTTGTTCACCCTTTAGTTCAGTTTTTTCTATGTCTTTCAGATTATCCATAGCGATTTACCAAATCTTTAAACGTGGCTACAACTTTCTCTAAATCTTCCCTCGAAGTTCCATAAGTAGATATTTTCATTGATTTAGTTAAACCATGTTTAACTCCAAATATGCCGTTTTCTTTCAATGCTTCGTAAAGAAATGCTCTCTTTTGTGGATGTTTTCCTGAAATTTGATAAAAAACATCTGTTTGAAACATCATCAAATCATGAGCATGTGGTTTTTCTCCCATCTGTTCTAAACCTAATGATTCTAATTCTCCTGAGAACCACCTTGCTTTAGCAACTTCTTCGTCCCATCGACCAGTCCTTTCTACTACTTCTGGAAAAGAGGCCATTAATGTAATCAATGGTGTTCCTCTAACAGTACATCCTAAACACTCAATTTCCTTGCCTTTATGTCCTTCAACTGGTCTTGTTAGTATATCTCTCCATTTTTCTTTCATTCCTAATACTCCAACTGGTCCCATTGAAGCCATACTTTTATGCCCACTACCTATTACAAAGTCAGCACCAATATCTTGAAGGCTAATTGGCATTCTTCCAATGGCATAAGCCGCATTTACCACTAACGGAATTTCATACTCTTGAGCAATGTCTCCTAATCTCTTTACGTCTGGAAGGTTACCAACGCTTCCATCGGGATAAGTTATAAATAATAACTTTGGTCGATGTTGTTTTATTAATGGAATATAATCTTCAACATTCATTTTACGTTCTAAAGTTCCGTCGTTATCAACTTTCACAACATTTAGTCCTGCTCTTTGAATGGCCGCATCACTTGAATAATGTCGATTTCTATCAACAACTACAACATCTCCTGGTTTTGTTATGGCATGAAAAACTAAATATTTGCCTTCTCTGGCTCCATGAGTTAACTTAACAGCATCCGCACCAATAAACTGTGGTAAATCTTTCTCAACAAAAGTATCAATCGGAGGATTACTTATTCCTTCTAAACGGCCTTTACAATGATCACAGACAGAATAACCATCACCAAACTGTTGCATGGCTGCTTTAGCTGCATCAGTTAGTCTACCACCTGTTTGTAACGGGTTAACAATAATTCCTTGATTATATGTTCTTGTCAAATTAGCGTAACGCTGTTGTAATTCTTGTATTGTGCTGTTCATTTTTTATCCCTCTATGACCTCTGTTAAATTTTTGACAGTATACTCAACAGTTAAGAAAACCGGTCCTTTAACTCTGATCCCTTTATGTTCACCAACAATGTAATTATGTACTGCAGTTGGTAATCTCAAATTTACATCGCTTAGGTTTTTAGCCATTCTAACTCGATACGTTCCTGATTCTTTTCCTGTTTCTAAATCTTGTTCGATATCTGAAGCAATACCCAAAGAAGAACTTTGTAATACAGTTGTAACTGCATTATCAATACTGTTTGGAGTGCTTAAAATACTTCCATCTTGAACGTAAACATTATTTAAGCCCGCAGGACCAAGTAACTTTTGTCCTTCTTCTTCTTCAAGAACCTCTACCCTTAAACATTCATCTTCGTAAGCAATCAGTCTAACTGGTGCCATTGCGTCATAATTTTTTCTAGCAACATCTTCAATTCCTCTTGCTATATCTTTTCCTCTTTCAGATTTTGGTTCTTTAATTACCGACAAAGATTTGGCAATATCCTCATCATCATATCTACTAGAATGAAATTGTGGATAAACCATTTCTCTAATGTCTCTGTATCGTCCAAAAATCATAGCCATCCGTTCCACACCAAATCCACCGTTAAATACCGGAGAAGTAATCCCAAAGTTAGCTAAGGAAATTGGTGAATACATCCCAATGTCTCCAATCTCTAACCATTCTCCATGCCACTTAGCAAAAACTTCTTGTTCTTGTTGGTGAGCATAATATTTTGAGGTTCCTGCTTTAACATCAAATCTTGCATCTGAAAATCCCATCTTAACTAGAAATTCTAAAGTTAATTCTTTACCTGCTTCTAAAGACATGTTTGGATCCATCACTACCATTGACGCTGAATTGTGGACTCGTAAATGACCTTTATCTTCTCTTTGTTCATTACGATATCTTGGACCGACAGCAAACATTGCTAATGGGAAATGGGTCTTATTTTGCATCGCTGCTAAAGTATGATACCATGTTGCAGTCATATGACTTCTTAAGGTCATCTCAGTTGGAACTGGAGCAATTTCTTTTAACTCTGGAAACACTCTTTCAATTATGGCTGTAGCTTTACCAGTATCAATACTTAATCTTTTTACTAATGTTTCTACAAAATCGTCTCCTTCGATTTCTCCTTTCTTATATGACCTTAAAATCTCTTGTAGGGTTGATTGATCAAATCTTCCGATAATTCCTTCTGTTAAACCAATCTTATCTGCACTCAATCCTAATTCTGGTCTAGGAAGAGTTGCAAGATAAAATGCTCGATCTAAGATGACTGGAGCTTCCGGACCATATTGTAGATAAACATCACTAGCTGGTAAGATAGTTTGGTTTTCATATTCTTGAAATCCAATCTCAATCAATGCTTCTCTACATTTTTGTACTGTTTCTCTTAAAGGGTTAGTACTTCCTTGGCTCCTTATCCTTACACTAGTATTTCTTGGAAGTTGCTCTGATGTTTCTATCCAAGTTCTTTCAAAATCTGCTTGAGCGTCTTTCTGTATTCTTTTTGTGTTAAATCTAACCATTTCTCTCACCTGCGGGTTGATAGAACTTTCCAACTAGATGATCAACTATTGCTGTAACTAATTCTTGACGTTTACCATCATATTCATGATTGGCTCCGACTACTTCTACTAATCTTTTACTGCATCTAGAAAGATTATACATTCTTTGTCCTTGTTCTGGTTTAACAATCTGATCATTAGTTCCATGAACAACTAGTAAATCACATAATCCTAAACCTTCGACCATCGTTTGGGTTGGTAGAACTCCTGGTTTTTCTTCCGGATCATAAACACTATGAATCCTTAATGTTGGAGAGATATATGCAAATTGGTCTGTTGGATTGTTAAATACTAATAACTCTTGGTGCTGAAATCTCCAAGTATTAACATCACCCTTTACTTCTGGGCTTGCTTCTTCTAAAAATTTAGTTAAGTCTATTTCTTGCATGAATTGTCTTAAATCTGTAATTGGAGAAACTGCTACAACATGATTACCATTTCTATAATCATTTACATAATTTGTTACAAAGAATGCACCATAACCTACTCCTAAAAAAACTAATTTTCTTTTATCAAATGGTACATTACTTGTAAGACTATCTACGGACCTATCAATGTCGTATGTAGCACCAGAAAAAGTAAATTCTCCAGAACTTGCAGGAAATCCTCTATAGTTTATTACGGCGGTAGAAAATCCTGAAGTACCTAGTCCTTTTACTAGATCCTCTGTCCTTGATGGTGGAAAATCTGGGCAGATTACTACCATCGGTGCTTCTCTGCTGTGATAGTCTAAGTCAACAACAACATGTTCATGATTAACATCAGCAACAATTTGTTTAATTCCTTTTAATTCTCTATGCGCTTGAT
>PFNQ01000032.1 GCA_002792115.1 Candidatus Woesearchaeota archaeon CG_4_10_14_0_2_um_filter_33_13
GATTATTTGGAAACACTGTCTGATGTATGGCATAGAAATCACAATAGATATCATTAATGTGATGAATTACCCACGCTTAAGCTTTATAATTTAAACACTATAAGTAAAACATTTAATTTTTATATTAAAACTTCTTTCTTTAGATTATGACCTTAAGATTTGGCACAGCAGGAATTCCTTTAAGTACAAACAATCCTAATACCATTTCAGGAATAGCACAAGTAAGAACCTTGAATTTAGATTGTATGGAATTAGAGTTTGTTCGTTCTGTTAATATTTCAGCAGAAAAGGCCCCCGAAGTTAAAGCAGTGGCAAAGAAAAATGATGTTGCCTTAACTTGCCACGGCCAATACTTCATCAATTTAAATTCTGCAGAATTAGAAAAAATAGAAGCGAGTAAAAAAAGAATTTTCCAAGCAGCCAAGATTGCTTCTTTGTGTGGAGCAGAAAGCATGACTTTTCACGCTGCGTATTATATGGGCCAAAATCCAGAAGTGGTTTATCAAAAAGTAAAGTCTGGTTTAAAAGAAATTATCAAAAAACTAAATGACCAAGGACATAGAATTTGGGTTCGTCCCGAAACTACTGGCAAGGCCACCCAATGGGGAGATTTGAGAGAAATAGTTAAACTATCAACAGAATTAGAACAAGTACTACCTTGTATAGATTTCTCTCATTTACATGCTAGAACAGGAAAAAATAATACTACTGAAGAATTTAAAGAAATGCTAGAATTTATAGAAAAAAAGTTGGGAAGAGATGCACTTAATAAAATGCACATTCATCTTTCCGGCATTGAATATGGGGCAAAAGGAGAAAAGAACCACCTCATCTTAGAAGATTCAGACTTAAATTACAAAGAATTATTAAAAGTCTGGAAAGAGTTTACGATTAAAGGTAATGTAATTTGTGAAAGTCCAAACCTAGAAAGTGATGCTTTACTTCTAAAGAAATTTTACCAGAATATTTAAAAGTGGCCCCCCAGCTGAAGTATTATGGTCTTTGCATTTGGTCATCTAATTGGAGCTTGGTTAATAGGTAAGTTAATTGAAATAGTTGGAAAAAGAAAAATAAGCCAAAATAGTTGGTTTTTCCTTTTAGCAGGAAGCATCTTACCAGACCTAGATTATTTATTCAACCTTTTCTTTAAGATAAATTTTCATAGGACTATGTCTCATAGCTTTTTCTTTGCAGTAATCATTTCATTGATTGTCTATTACGGTTTTAACCTGATATGTAAAAGAAAAGCAATGAACTATGCCTATTTCCTATTTACGGGAATATTAATTCACCTTACTTTAGATGCCTTTTCTCCACAAGGAATACCTTTGTTATGGCCATTTCCTCTATTCTTTGCTACTCATCCATATTTGGAAACATCAAGTAATATCGCTGATGCAGTTATGGATATGTTCTTAGGCACAACCTGGATATTCTATCTTTGGCTTAAGAAT
The DNA here is from genome assembly GCA_002792115.1 of Candidatus Woesearchaeota archaeon CG_4_10_14_0_2_um_filter_33_13. Lineage (GTDB taxonomy): Archaea > Nanobdellota > Nanobdellia > Woesearchaeales > GW2011-AR9. The sequence goes on from PFNQ01000032.1 coordinate 1,455, forward strand.
AAGATCCAGTTCTGATAGGCTAAAAATTTAAATACTATTGAATGCTCCATCCCTTTATCTCAAAAAGAGGAACAGATTATGCCAGTAAAAGATCCAAAAGCAATGATTAAAGTCTTTCCAGACTTTCAACCAATGCGAATTAAGTATAAAGATGTTTTTGATCTAAAAGGATTCTATGAAGCTTTGCATGAATGGTTATTAGAAAATAACTGGAAAGATAAAGAAACAAAACCCTTGGATTATTGGGAAAATTATTATGGTGAAAGAATTGCTCAAAATGGCATGCGAGAGATTTGGATTCAATGGCGGGTCTGGAAACCATCAGATTCAGAAAAGTTGGATTATTATTTAGATATGGACTGGCATTGTATAGCCATCTCCAACACTGAAATTGTCAGAGATGGAAGAAAGATTAAATTAAATAAAGGAGAAGTAGAGCTTAAAATTAGAGTTTACATAGACAAAACTTATGAAAAAGAATTTTCACAAAATAGTTTCCTCAAAGCCATATCTAGCCTTTTCACAAAGAAAATATATCGTGAAGAATTAGAAAGAAGTGAAAAAGAGCTGTATCAAGAAGCCTACGCATTCAGTAATTTCATAAAGCAATGGTTCAAGCTAAAGAGATACTTACCTTACGAAGAATCAAAACCATTCTTCACATCTCAAGCTTTCCCTTCACATTTAAAGGAATAAACCGATTAGCTTAAATTAATTTAAATTATTCATTTTTCAGATAGAGATAACATTCTAAAGAAATGTTTATATAATTCCAGCAGTTAGCGGTTGCTATGGCGGAAGAAAACAAATCTTATCATTGGACAGACATTGCTGCAGAGAACATTATTAGGGAAAAAGGCGACAAAGAGAGTTATGTTGTAGCAGCAGGAATTACTCCATCAGGAACAGTGCACATTGGAAACTTTAGAGAAATTATTACTGTAGATTTAGTTAAAAGGGCTTTAGAAAAGAAGGGTAAAAAAGTACGATTTATTTATTCTTGGGATGATTACGATGTCTTTCGTAAAGTACCAAAGAACATGCCCAAACCAGAAGTATTACAAGCTTATTTAAGAAAACCAATTGTTGATACTCCAGACACCTCGGGAGAGTGTGAAAGTTATGCACGTTATAACCAGCTTCCAGTGGAACAAGAAATCAAATTGGTTGGTATTAACCCAGAATTTATTTATCAACACAGAAAATATAGAAATGGCGATTATGATACAGAAATTAAAGTTGCTTTAGAACATACTGAAAAGATAAAAGAAATTTTAAACAAATATCGTGAAGTGCCTTTGGAAAAGGAATGGTTACCTATATCTGTATTCTGTGAATCTTGTGGTAAAGACACTATTACAAAATTAGAATGGAAGGGCGAATATGCCGTTTATTATGAATGTCAGTGCGGACATCATGAAGAGATACAGTTCAACCAAAAACATATTGTTAAGTTAAAGTGGAGAATTGACTGGCCAATGCGTTGGAATTATGAACAGGTTGATTTCGAACCAGGAGGAAAAGATCATTCTACTGTTGGAGGAAGCTTTGATACTGGAAAACAAATTTCTAAAATGGTTTGGAACTTTGATGCTCCAACTTATGTGATGTACGATTTCATTAGCGTAAAGGGTGGCAAAGGTAAGATGTCTAGTTCTAGTGGAGAAGTAATTACATTAGGAGATGTTCTACAAGTTTATGAACCAGAAGTTGCTCGTTATATCTTTGCCGGAACAAGACCAAACAAAGAATTCAACATTTCTTTTGATACTGATTTATTAAACATCTATGAAGATTTTGATAAAGCTGAAAGAATTTATTTTGGCATTGATACTGTTAGCGATAAAGATGCTGCTAAGTACAAAGCAGCTTATGAATTAAGTTTTATCGGACCAATTCCTAAAACCATTCCCTATCAACCAGGAATCAGACATTTAACAACTTTATTACAAATCTACAATTTTGACGTTGATAAAGTAATTGATTATTTTGAGAAAGAGCTAAAGAACGAACATGATAAACAACGCCTCAGGAATAGAGCCGAGTGTGCTACAAATTGGATCAATAAATTTGCCCCAGAAGATTTCAGGTTTAAGGTACAAGAAAAGCCACAAGTAACTTTAAGCAAAGAAGAAAAAGTTGTTCTTCATTCAGTAGCAGAAAAATTATTAGAAAGAGATTGGACAGATACAGAATTACATGAAGAGATGTATATTTTATGTAAAAATAATGACTTTCCAACTAAGGATTTTTTTCGTATAGCATATAACGTTTTAATTAATAAAGACAAAGGACCAAGGTTAGCCTCGTTTATTTTAGAGATTGGCAAAGATAAGGTTGCTAATTTGTTTAAGCAGGTCTAATGGAAACATATAAATACCTAAAAACTTTGTTTCTTATTACTTATGGCTTTAGAACAAGTAGCGATACAAACAGCACCGGGGTTGATAGATGGAATACAACCAATAATTGATTTAATCCAACCGGTTTTCTTAAAGATGAGCGTAGTTGTTGGGGGAATCTTTGGAGCGTATATCATTTTAATTTTAGTCAGGATCCATTATGAAAGAAAAAGCATCAAAATTCTTAAAGCCATTCGTTATGATTTAGACCATTTAAATATGTATTATGGCATTAAAAGTTCTAAACAAAAAAGAGGTATTGGTGGTAAGATTCTTGACGCAATTAAAAAGTTTAAACTTCAGACAAAAATGAAGAGAGAATTTTATAGCGAAACTAAAGAAAAAGATAAAGAGATCATTTCATCCTCAGAAAAAATTGCTAGTAAAAATAAAAAGATAAAGAAAAACAAAAATGAAAGTAAGCATAAGTAAAGATGTATTTAAGGAGTTTCACCCTAAACTAAAGGTAGTCCTTATTTCTATGAAAGGAATTGATAATCAGAGTAAGCTAGAAGAATCTCAAGAATTGTTAGAAGAGATAAAACAATTTACAAAACTTACCTTCAATAAAGATACAATCAAAAATCATTATCTTGTTTCTCCTTGGGCATTAGCACAACAGGCATTTGGCAAGAAAGCAAAACATTATAACACTTCAGCTGAAAGGTTAATTAAAGCTGTCCTAAGCAATAAAGAGATTAAAACGAAAGATACATTAAGAAATATTTTACAATATTTGTCTCTAAAACATATCGTACCCATCGAGGCAGATGATCTTAACAAGTTGGAAGGCGATCTCTTTTTCTCCCTGGCAACAGGAAGAGAAAAAGCAGGAATTTTAAAAAAGTTAAATAAGAACACACTTTATTATCATGACAATAAAAAGGTTTTAGGTACAAAACTGGATTATTGGCATAACCAAAAAACTCTACCTGATAAAAATACAACAAATGCGCTGATACATTTAGAAATTCTTCCACCATTAGATCAGAAAAAGACCGAGGTTTTATTAAAGGATACAACTTCTTTAGTAAGGAATTTTTGTGGTGGAAAGATAAAGATATTTTCTTTAGATAAAAAAAATAGTTCTGTTAAGATTTAAATAAATTGATACAACAGAAAAAAACATAATTCTGCTGTTGAAACTATTTTTTAGGAATTCATTCAAAGATAAAAATTTACGATTGTAACATCAGATTATTCCCGTTTCTCTTAAAATTGACTGCAGTGTACCTACTTGGCAGTAATTAAATTAACAAAAGATTTATAAAGTAAAGACCTAATTTTATGATTATAGTATACATAAATTATACATAAAATGGCCAGCTTTACTATTACTAAAAAGATTGCGAAACATGGACAACAAGCGATAATTGTTGTACCAAAGATTCTAGAAGAAGCCCTTAAGCCAGGAACCATTGTTGAACTTAAGATCAACGTTCTTAAAACGGATGGAGGTAGAGAATGAATCCAAAAGGCCTTCCGTTAGAACAAATATTAGAAGCCACCGTTAGGAGAGTTCTCCCAAATCATTATCAAAACATTCAGTTCTTACGATACGGAGGGACCAGAGCAATCTTCACTGCTGATTGGGGTCCTGGAAAGGAAAGAAGAGTTGTTAAAATGGATATCTCTCCAACTAGTCCGAGAGCAATAAGACATGTTAAAAGAGGTTACGATACCGCCCACGATATCTTACAATTATCACAAATCAGAGATGCAGAATTACATGGTATTATTGGATTATCAGATTATGCAGAAAAAGATGGGCATTCCCTTTCTGTAGAAAAATACTTTGAAGGAGAAACATTAGAAGAAAGATGTGCTCGAAAACCATTAAACTTAGATGAATTTGCAAAAGTGTTTTCTCAAATATTATTAACTGAAGAATACTTAATTAACACAGGTAAGATTTACCATCGTGATGCTAAACCCTCCAACTTCTTGGTTTCTGATCGATTAGATGTCAGGTTAATCGATTTTGCTAACGCCACTTCAGTAGACGAAGTAGTAACCAAATGGATGCCTAGTGCGGGAGGACATTTTGTTTTAGATCCAGTGGTATTTGGACAATTTACTAAAGATTTTCAAGGATATGATCAAAGTTCTGAAATATATGCATTAGGGGTAGACATGTATTTTGCCTTGACGGGAAAATATATCTTTGAGTTTGATCCTGACAATAAAACTGGTATCAGCGTTTTTAGTGGTGAGAGTATTTTAGATCCTAAAGGACGGATTGATATAGTTAAATATCAAGAAACAATAGATAAAGCAATCGCGGCAATACCTAAGGCTGCAAGAAAGAGATATGGACAAATTATTTCCAGATGCCTTAGTTTAGAAAAAGAATGTCGTTATAACTCTATCTCAAGCTTGATTAACGATTTTAATAAATCTAAGAATCATAAAAGTTTCTCGCGAAGAATTTTTGGTTCTACTAAAGGAATAATTATGACTATTTTAGCTGCAGGAGTATTAGCAACAGGAGGTTATACTGCTAAACAGATAACGACCAATCAACAACAATTAGAACAAAGATTAGAAGAAAGCCAAAAATACAAAGTTGCTGCTGAATGGAATGGTGAGGGATTAGAGATTAGTAATAACTTATTCACAACATCAATAAATATCTTAGAGAAAGACTATCAAGGGGGCTATCCTCAGAAAATATTTGTTCGCTTCCAACCAGGAGATGAAATTTCAGTAAGGGTTGATCTAAAAGAATTAGCCCGACCAAGATCTGAAGAAATTGCTGGCGGGAGCGTTGATCTTCAGGGTAGAATTTATTTAGAAGGATTTATGGAATTTAACGAGTTTGGTGTTTGGACTCACGACCATGATGAAACACAGATTGCTCCTGAAGCTGCATTTGGACAATATCCTTATCCAGCAATCAAGATTCCAGAGAATCTTCCACCTGGAACTTATAATTTAGTGGTAGAGATTTATGCACCAACAGAAGAAATGATTCTAACTGCAGAAAAGCATAGAAACATCAGAAAATATACTTTTTTAACTCCAGGTAAGACTTTAAGCAGAAAGCTAATTCCCGTTGTCGTCGGTCAACCAACTGCCGAGCTTAATCTAGAAAGCCTAAGAACCGGTTTCGAAGAATATGTTATTGCCAAGAATTTACACGGAGGATCTTTTCGAACAGAAGTTTTACCTAAAGAATTAACATTATCAGTTAGTGTTCCAGATTTTAACTATCATAAAGAAGATAATTGTGGAAACAGCAGTGCCTGTAGCTTTGGGGGAGTAACTCCTAGCGGTAATCACCCCAATAAACCAGCCATTTTTCAGTTCTATGTAAAAGACAAAGAAGGGAAAGTAATTCACTACACCCATCTACCATTAAGACCAAGAATAATGGACGGAAGAACAATGTGGTGGGATTTGGAACTCCCTGGAAAAGAACTGCAAAGACAAATAGCGCATTACCGTCCGTTAATCCTCCCCTTGCAAGATTAAACCCAATAAAGGACTATTAGCCTGATAAAAACGTCTAGAAGCAGAAAGTAATAGACTAGCAAATACAGCTTCTTCCTTACCTTTAAAGATTATTTTCTTAGCCTCAATCCTAACTTCTTTCTCTAAAAAATGTAATTCTTCAAAGTGGTCGACCCTTCTTTCTAGATAAGACTTCTTGATCAGATCAAAAATTTCTTTAACCTTCTTTATCAATAACAATAAGGCAGGTGAATATTTTGTCTTTTTAGTTTCTTTAATCAAAAAATATATCTCTCTATTTCCATGAACGATTAAAGTTAAAAAAGTCCAATATAACTCCTTTTCCCCCGTAAGTCTAGCTCCTTTAGAAATTACCCTACGACAAAAATTATCATATCTTTGAATATTTTCTTCGATCTCTTCGTATGTGTCTCTTTTAAAGCTAGAGTTTTCTAAACATAAATCTAGCAATTGACTAATGTTAAAAATTAATTTGCTAAGAATATTTTCAAATAAATCTAAAGATGGTTCAGTAACCGATTCAACAATGCAATAAGATTTCTCCGTTTTAGTAATTTCAAATCCTATCAGACGAGTTTTGATAACTTCTTTAAGGATTGAAAGTTGTTCCTTTGTCTCATAGAATACTTTGATGTTATCAAAACCTTTTCTGTAAGTGTTAGTTATATATGTTCTGATTAATGATTCTGTCAACCCTTTCAACTTTATAATTATTTTTAGCTGATAATTATTGCCAAATGACGAGATCATCAGATTTTGGTTTATTCTATTAATGTCTATAGTAGAACCCTTCTTTAACTTATTTTCTTGAACCCACTTTGCAGGAAGAGAAACCATCAATGTGGTTGAGCCTTGCTGTACTAAAGTTCTTTGCATCCGTTCTTATAAACTCTCTAAAGTTATAAAACTTTCTAAAAAGTTTAAACTATTTAAACTAAATTATTAAAAGCAAAAATAGTTCTCACTTGATAATGGCAAAAACAACCTTTGAAAACAAGAATTATAGAACACATCATGGAATATTAATCCCAGATGATCTCTGGAAGAGATTACACCCTTTCAAGGCTAAAGCTAAAGAAATAGTTACTGCCGCAGGAGTAGCCTTGGCCATAGCCATAACACCGAGTTATGCTGGAGCAGAAGAACCAACTACAGAACCGCAACATAGCGTCTTTGCCGGAACTTTAATTACTCAAGAAAGCATTGATACCTTACTTACTTATGGACATAAAAATGGCGCAACTGTAAATTTAGAAGCTGTTGATAATCTTTGGAAAGATGATCCCAACCACAAAATTAGTCTGGGAACAAGATCGCCCTATTTCTTAGATCAGTTGTTAAGAACTGACGGCATAATTAATGTGACGGGTGATGAAAATTGGGGATATACTGCTTTTTTAGAAGCCTTTCCAATAAGGGGATTAACTTTACGTGGGGGAGCTTTCCAAAACTCTACTGATATCTTAGGAGGATTTATCGGAGGAAGATTTGCTAATGACTTTCTAACTGTTGATTTAGATACCTGGTACGAAGGAAATAATCAAGGCAATATTTTAGGAGTACACGGATATGTTGCTGGAGCAATTCCGTTTAGAGATGCCGGAAGTTTGTACTTAAGTGTTGGTGGAGACATTGAAAAAGAAACTCTTCATACCTTAACTGGTTGGATAAATCCGGGAGGCATAGGAGTACTTAACAGAGTAACACTTGATTTAGAAAAAGAATCTCAATCCGGGTTATTGTGGATTGCTGACAAATCAACTTTCACTAAAGGCAAATTTGATTTCAAACAACATGTTTGGAACGGTACAGAAATGCAAGGCATTGCAACAGATGGAGTATTAAACGGCTGGGCACCATTTACTGCTTACTACACCAGTAACATTGGATTTGCTGGAAGTTGGAATAACTCTCCTGCAAGAGCTGGTGCAGAAGGTATGCTTTACTATCGACCGACAGAAGCGGTATTCGTTGGCCTAGGTGCCGGAGATCAATTTGTTAAAGAAGTTGAGAAACATAATCCCTTTGCTAGAGCAGAACTTTATGCTAAAATCTTCGGACCTCTGGAAGCATGGATAAACCTACCCATTGATTTAAACACTGGAAGAATGAACCCAACCTTTTATGTAGGAGGATCTGGAACTTTTTAAGTTTAATTTTTTTATTAATTTCTTTTTTATTTGAAGATAACTTAACACCGTTACTTATATAAATAAATCTCCATTATTTCAAGAAATGGATTTTAAAAAAGAATTAATTACACTTTTATCAAAAGAACTAGGCGAAATAATCTTAAAAAAAGAAGACTTCACTAGTTTGATTTCTGTTCCACCAGACCAAAGATTAGGAGATTATGCTTTTCCTTGCTTTAAACTAGGAAAGAATCCGAAAGAAGAAGCAGAAAAATTAAAAGCAAGAATAAAACTGTCAAAAAGCTTTTCAAAGATAGAAGTAGCTGGCCCATACTTAAATTTCTTTATTTGTCCAGAAGTTTTAGCAAAAGAAACATTAACTAAAATATTCAAAGAAAAAGAAGATTATGGAATTGGCAAAGATAAGAAAGAAATTGTTATTGAATTTTGTGGACCAAATACAAACAAACCATTACACCTAGGACATGTACGTAATATGGCTATAGGTGATGCAACCAGAAGAATACTTGTTAAACAAGGAAATAATGTTCACCCAGTTAACATCATTAATGATAGGGGCATTCACATTTGTCAATCAATGATTGCTTATCAAAAATGGGGCAAAGGAAAAACCCCTGATAAGAAAGGCGACCATTTTGTTGGAGATTATTATGTATTATTCTCCAAAAAGTCAAAAGAAGATGAAACCATGAAAGCAGAAGCGCAAGAACTGTTACTTAAATGGGAACAAGGAGATAAGGAAACAATTAAACTTTGGAAACAGATGAATAAATGGGTATTAGAAGGGTTCAAAGAAACCTATCAACGCTTTGGAATTAAGTTTGAAAAAGAGTATTCTGAATCTGACTATTATCAAAATGGAAAAGAAATCGTTTTAGAAGGATTAAAGAAAAAAAAATTTCATAAAAATGAAGAAGGAGCAATTGTTGTAAACTTAGAAGAATTTAATCTCCCGAACAAAGTAGTCCTAAGAGCAGATGGAACTTCAATCTACATTACTCAAGATATGTACCTAGCACAATTACGTTACGATGATTTTAAATTTAATAAAATGGTTTATGTTGTTGCTTCTGAACAAAATAATCATTTCAAACAATTGTTTAAGATATTAGAATTATTAAATAAACCCTATGCTAATAATCTTTATCATTTAAGTTATGGGCTAGTTAATTTACCTTCCGGAAGAATGAAATCCAGAGAAGGAACTGTAGTTGATGCCGATGATATTATGAATGAAATATCTTCATTAGCAGAAACAGAGATTAGAAAAAGATATGATCAGTTATCAGAAAAAGATATTAAAAAAAGAGCCGAGATGATTGCTCTTGGAGCAATTAAGTTTTTTATGCTAAAAACAGATGCATCAAGAGATATAATATTTAATCCAGAAGAATCACTTAGTTTTGAAGGTGAGACTGGGCCATATTTACAGTACACTCACGCTCGGTCATGTTCAATCTTAAGAAAAGCTGAAAAAAATAATGTGGTAAATGATTTTAGTTTATTGTCTACCAATTCTGAATTGGCAATCTTAAAATTATTAAACCAATTTCCAGAGAAGATTAAAGAATCTGCTGCAAATTATAAACCTCACTTGATTTGTAGATATTTGTTAGATTTAGCACAAGCCTACAATGAGTTTTATCATCAATCTCAAGTTATTTCTGAAGATAAAGAACTGATGAATGCACGACTGCACTTAGTAGACTCCGTTAGACAAGTATTACATAATGGGTTAGATCTGTTAGGAATAAAGTCTCCAGAAGAAATGTAAAATGAGTACAATCACAATTCTCTGCCAAATCAATGGTGGATGTATGGGCTGTTGTGGCCATGACTTTATTTCTAGAGATAAGATCAAGATAGCAATTAAAAAGAACACTGAAGATTTTAATAAAGCTAAACCGATGGTTAAAGCACAATTCTTAAAGTTCAGAGACCGCTACCATCCAATGGACTTGAATTTTGGAGTTTGTAGAAATCTAATTGAGCACAGTGGACAACTCTTCTGCCCATTACATCCTAATTTACATGATGGTAAAGACTTAAGAGAAGGACATTGTGATATCAATCATCTTTGTAAGACCGCAAAAGAATTCGCTAAATGGGATAAAGATAAACAAGAACAGTTTCTTCTGTTTGTCAAAGACAAGAAAATTGATAATTTAACCTATTCTATGAAAATGGATGATAATACTTTACTGGAAGAATTTTTAAAGGAGGAAAAATGAACTTTGTCTTTTTGTATGCCACAGCTAAAGATATAAAAGAGGCAAAAAGTATTTCTAAAAACCTTCTTGAAAAGAAATTAATTGCCTGCTCAAATATGTTTCCGATAGAAAGCATGTATCTTTGGCAAGGAAAAATTAAAGAAGAAAAGGAAGTAGTATTAATTCTAAAAACCATCCGTAGAAATGTTGCTAAAGTCAAAGAAGAAATTTTAAGAATACATTCTTATTCCCTTCTTTGTATTACTGAAATCTCTGTTAACCCAAATGAAAAGTATGCCGAATGGTTGATCAAAACATTAAAAAATGAGTGAGCCTACAGGGATTCGAACCCCGGTCAACCGGTTTCATCTTGTTTAATCCGAAGCCGGCCGCACTATCCACTATGCTATAGGCCCATAAAATATCAGAAAGGGAGTTTATTTTTAAAGTTAATTGTTTTAATTGACTTAACCAAAACTTTAATAAATACTCTAACAAAACAACTAAAAATTCGCCCCGGTGGCTAAGATAGCAAATGGAAATCCATTTGATAAATTAAGTGACGTAAGCTTCGCTTAGTCCCTTCTTAAAACACCGGACGAAAATGCCCCGGTGGCTTAGTGGCTATAGCACCTGACTTGTAAGCCGCTTTATCTGGTATGTTTACAGATTTCAAAAAAGCATATCAAGATATCAGGAGATCGCGAGTTCAACTCTCGCTCGGGGCTCTCATTTATTTTCTAACTACAAAAGCCGTGGTTCTGACATTATCTTCCCCTACAACATAATAATCTAAAGAAAATCCTTTTGCTTTTAATCTATCTAAAGCAGGTTTAGTGTTTATACCCTCAACACCACCATAATAACCTCCCGCAACAAAAATAGCAGCATTAGGTAAATGATCTAATGAATCTATTGCATCCAAATGTGCCTGAGCATAAATTGGATGTGGACCAATATTAGAAACAACTACATCTACTTTATCTAACCCCATAATTTGATTTACTGACCTTAGATAAGGGGGTAAGTTAATTTCTGCTCCCCTTAATTTTCTAATCCTTCTAACTATACCTGAGTCTCTCTGAGTGATATTTCCATGAACAAAACTACTCTTTGCACTGGATGGATAGACATTACGATAACTTTTGTCATTATCAACTCCTAGCGTGTATCTTGCTCCTTGTTTAAGAGCTAAAGAACTAAGTATTCCATCAGCAGAACCTAAATCCAAAATAGTCTTATCTGTCAAATCTACCTCCTTTAAAGCCAGTAAAGCAGCAATAGTTGGGTAAATCTGAGTTAAATTGCAAATAGAACTTTCTACTGAACTAAAATGAACCTCTACTTTCGCCCCTTCAGGACTTTTTACTCTTGAAGGACAATAGCTTCCTCTTAAAAAAAGATTTCCAGCAATACCGTAAGGAACAAAAGGAAATTGACCACCCTTGTCTAAACAAAGTGGCACGTCAACCAGAACTGTTTTAACTGGATTACCAAATTGATCAAATAATGTAAAGGATTTATCAAATGATTCATCTAGACTAAGAAGTAGTCCTTCCAGTCCTTTTTGTCCTTTGAATTCAGCAATATTAACATTCATTAAACTTTTAAGACAAGATCAGATTATAAATGTTTGGTTTTGTTATTACAACAAAGTGGTTAAATAACGGGGGCAAATTATTTATACCCCATTTTCTTGATAATACAATTATGAACTCAAACGGTCCAGACAAAAAAAAGAAGAAAAGAAAAGGCGACGAATGGGAGATTGATGAAGGTTCTGATTATCCAGTACATGAGAAATATACTAAGGAAGAACCAGTCAAAGAATAAAGTTAGTTTTTACTAGCCTTAAAAACAAAAGCCTTATATGTGGTCCCTTTAACAATTTCTGGCTCAGCTAAAACTTCAAAGTGATAACCTCTTCTCTCAAAAATTTGTTTATACGTCTCCGTAGTGCCATTATCCGGAAGATTTTGAATCATAACAAAATTATCACTTAACCCCATCAAATGTTCTATCGCAGAAATTGAAGGAAAGAGATAAGGAGTATTTAAAGCGTAACAGCCGATGACAGTATCAAATCTTTGGTTCTGTTGCATAAAATCTTCAGACGTAAATAATCTTTCATCAAGACCGTTTTTTCTTGCCCTTTCTTTAGCTTTGTCAATGGCCCCAGAATTGACTTCCATCCCCAAATATTCTGCGCCGGTTTCTTGAGCCAAAAAACAACCAAGAATCCCTGAACCACACCAAGGTTCAAGCAAACTCTCAAAATCTTTAACTTCCCTAAGAACAATTTCATAAAATCTTTGATACAAATCAAAATTTAAACAAACTTGTAAAACATCTAATTCAGCAAGATAATAAGCATTATAATAGGCGTTTTGATCTCTGATTCTTGTTGCAGCAATTTGTTCTGCCGTAACATCCTCTAATGTTTTGGGCCCAATTTCATTATTAGCAAAATATTCCTCTACAAACATATTATTGAGAATAAAGTCCTGTTTATAAATATTTTGCCACTTCATAGTTATAACTAACCAGAAAATTTATAAATCGGGGCTCTTCTTAAAGACAAAGTTAATTTAAAGATTAAACCTCTTTACAAATGGGAAGAATTGAAGAAATTTCTTTGGACCTTATCTTACCAAGCCAATTACATTTAAGAGAATCTAGCTTACAAAGAGTTTTGGCCATGAAAAAACAAGGATTAGATGATATCCTGGGCCCACCAGTAGTTAGGGCCGTCGGGGATTATCTCTTAACACTTGATGGTCATCACCGCCTAATATTACAACATCTTTTAAGAGAAGGAAAAAGCAAAGTTTATGTTGCAAAAAGTGAAACAGATTTTTTAAGTCCCGAACTTGTACCACAGATGCCTTTAATGGCAATAAGAGAGACTAATGAATTAATCAGAATCAGATATGATTTAGCAATGGATGATTATTTGTGTCTTCTTAGAGAATTAGAACAGCAAGGATTGGCTCCAGAAGGAAAAGGCACCTCTGCTGAAATAATTCAATTGTACCACTTAAAAATAGAACCAGACTTGAGCTATGATAAAAGTAGAATTATTCAAATGCAGGATTTCTTTTAAATTAAGCTATTAGTACCGCAACCTTTAAATAATCCCGCCGGTTTTGAGGATATAGTTCAAATGATAGGTGTGAAATGATTCTAGGTGCTTAAATATGGAAGATAAACTAAAGACAGGTACTACTACTGTAGGGATTGTTTGTAAAGATGGAATTGTTCTAGCAGCTGATAAGAGGGCGACTGCAGGAACGATGATTGTTGATAAAAGAGCTGATAAAGTTCATATCATTAGCGATGATTTTGCTGTTACGTGGGCAGGAACTGTATCTGATGCTCAGCTAGTAACAAAACTTTTCAAAGCAGAATTAAAATTAAAAGAAGTTAGAACTAACAAAAGACCTTCTACTAAAGAAGCAGCTAATTTGTTAGGCGGCTTATTATACTCCAACATTAGACGAATGAGTATGATTCCAGGAATTGCCCACTTTTTACTAGCAGGCAGAGATGTTTCTGGAACTCATCTTTATGATTTATTTCCAGACGGAAGTGTGACTAGCGTTCCAGATTTTATATCATCTGGATCTGGTTCAGTTTTCGCTTTAGGTGTTTTGGAAACTCATTATAAAGCAGAAATGAACGTTGCTGAGGGAACAAAATTAGCAGTAAAATCAATCAACACTGCTTTGCAAAGAGATTCCGCATCAGGAAATGGTGTTGATGTCTTTACTATAACAGCAAATGAAATCAAAAAGGTGTTTCACAAAGAATTGACTTATAGCTTGGAAAACTAATTTTTCCTATTTTATTTATTTAATTTTCTTAATTAAAATTGTTTGAGGTAAACATTTAAAAAAAAATGGCAGATATATTAAAAGAAATTATAAAAACTCTACCAGAAGGTAAAATTTCTGATGCGGCTTTTGAAGCTGCAAACATTGTTTTGTACACTAAAGATAAAGACTATTTCTTAGATAATAAAGGAACAATCAAAGAAGCAGTTAGCAAGTTCAAAAAAAGAATTGAAGTTCGTCCAGACCCTTCTGTTTGTATGCCTATGGAAAAGGCAGAAAAGATGATCAAAAAAATTATCCCAGAAGAAGCAGGAGCTTCAGAATTCATTTTTGATTCACCAAGATCACAATTAATCATTCATGCTGACAAGCCAGGAGTAGTGATTGGTAAGCAAGGAGAGATTCTTAGAGAAATTAAAGAAAAAACCTTTTGGGTTCCCTTAATTAAAAGGATTCCCCCAATCAGATCTAAATTGATTGAGAGTATCCGTTCAGTTCTTTACGAAAATGCTGATTATCGTAAAAAGTTTTTGGATAAAACCGGACACAGAATTTATGATGGGTGGTTAAGAGAAAAGAAACATGAATGGGTACGATTAAGTTTTTTAGGAGCTGCTAGACAAGTAGGTAGAACCTGCTTATTACTTCAAACACCAGAATCTAGGATTATTATGGATTGTGGAATTGATCCCAGTCAAGATGGACCAGAAAGTTATCCTTATTTGGATGCACCAGAGTTTAATATAAGTGAAGTTGATGCGGTTATCGTCTCACATTCTCACTTGGACCATAGTGGATTAATTCCTTACTTGTTTAAATATGGATACAAAGGACCAATCTATTGTACCCTGCCAACAAGAGATGTAATGGCTTTATTGCAGTTAGACATGATAAAAATTCAGAGAAATGAAGGCAAGGATCCAATCTACGCTACAGAAGATGTACGTAATATGGTCCTACATACAATTGGTATTGATTATGATGAAGTTACAGATATAACTCCAGATGTAAGATTAACGTTCTACAATTCTGGACACATTTTGGGAGGTTCGTTAATCCATCTTAATATCGGAAATGGCCTTCACAATCTAGTCTTTACTGGAGATTTAAAGTACGCAAGAACAAATGTGTTAGAAGCAGCCAATACCCAATTTCCACGTGTAGAAACCATAATTATGGAATCCACTTACGGTGGAAAAGATAATGTTATGAATGAACAGGAAGCCGATGAATATATGACTAATGTTATTGACACCACTTTCAAACGTGGTGGAAAAGTTCTCATGCCAGTTTTAGGTTCAGGTAGAGCACAGGAAGTAATGATCATCGTAGAAAGATTGATGCGAGAAAAAAGAATTCCAGAAGCACCAGTTTATCTTGATGGAATGTTGTGGGACATTACAGCAATTCATACTGCTTATCCAGAATTTTTAAACAGGAATATTAGACAACAAATATTTCATAAAGAAAACAACCCTTTCTTATCACCAATCTTTAAAAGAGTTGGTTCACAAAAAGAAAGACAACAAATTATTCTTGAAGAAGGACCATGTTTAATCCTTGCTACATCCGGAATGTTAGCAGGCGGACCATCTGTAGAATATTTAAAGAATTTGGCTGAAGGAGAAAAGCACTCATTGATCTTCTCTTGCTACCAACCTCCAGGAAGTTTAGGACATCGTATCAGAGAAGGAGAAACTGAACTAACAATGAGAGATAGCGGAAAGATGCAAGTACTCAAAATTAATTTAGAAGTACATAAAGTTGAGATTACTAACCATTCTGATAGAAAGCAGTTAATGAATTATATCAAACGATGTAATCCTCAACCAAGAAAAGTAATTGTTATGCATGGTGAAGCTTCCAGATGCTTAGATTTAGCAAGCTCTTTACATAAACAATTTAGAGTTGAAAGTGTAGCTCCAAAGAATCTTGAAACGATCAGAATACGATAAAACTAAGTAGCATAAAACAAAAAATGCCAGCTAAAGAAATTAGTCTAAATGAAGCTAAGAAAGATAAGTTGTTTTATTTAGTTGCTAATGTTGTCATTTATAGAGAAGAAGATCAACGCTGCTTAATTCTAAAAAGAGATGCAAGAGAAAAAGTTCATCCCCACAAGTATTGTGTTCCAGGTGGTAAGTTAGAATGGAAAGACCTTCCTATCCATAAACCAACCAGATTAAATGGTGAAGTTCTAGATTATGAAAATGCAGTAGAAGAGCTATTAAGAAGAGAAGCTAAAGAAGAAGCTGGTGTAAATATTGATACCTCTAATGGATTAAGATACATAAATAGTATAGCCTTTGTCCGTCCTGATGGCATTCCAGTATTGTTGGTAAAATTTGCTGCTAAATACAATGGTGGAGAGATTGTATTAGAAGAAGGTGGCTTCACAGATCATGCTTGGGTAAATTCTGAAGAAATCGATAATTTTGACTGCATCTTAGGAATTAAAGAAGAAGTCAAAGAGACAATTCGATTGTTTACTAAAGATTTATAAAATAATTTGATAATTGCTCTTTTGATGCTATGCCAGCGTCGCATAACCCGGTATTGCGCTGGTCTTGAATTGCAATACCCGAAAACCAGTCCCGTCAGGGATTCCCGGTTCAAATGCAAGCAATCTATGCAAGTTGGGCGGACCTAATGTCCACCAAGCTAAAAAGAGTGTTTGTCTGAAAGTCCGG
>PFNQ01000031.1 GCA_002792115.1 Candidatus Woesearchaeota archaeon CG_4_10_14_0_2_um_filter_33_13
GGATGGGATGGAAAAAAATAAAAACAATGACTAAAAAAACAAAAAAAACAGGTTCTAAATCTTGCTCAAAAGTAAAATCTTATGAAACCAAAAAAGGTAAAAAAGTAAGCAGTTATGCACGTAAAAAAGGTAAGAAAAAATAAATAACCAATCCATTTACTCCTTCCCTTTGGGAAGGTTGGGATGGGAAAACCAAACCATAATGAATCCAACTAAAATAATACCAACCAGAACTTCATCCTCATCAGCGTGGATAGAGTGGCATAAAACCATGAAGTCTCGTTATGGAAAGAAGCAGGCTAATATTCTTTTTGTAAAAGCATGGGATAAACGTGCAGGAGCAGGAACATCTGCCAGCACCAACGAGTTGCGTGAGTACATGAAAAAACAAGAGGTTACATTGGACACAAGCACGTTGGAAAGTGTTGCCGATACCGTATCTTCCGGATTAGATAATATTGGGGATTTCTTTACTGTAGGTAAATATTTTGCGATTGGAACAGGAATTATAATTGTAGGAGGCTTAGGCATGTTGGTATTTAACTTGGTTAAAAACCCAAATAAAACAGCTTCAACAGCAGCTAATTTTATTCCAGTAGGAAGAGCAACAAAACTATTAAAATAAGCAGCCATGAATAAGAGAAAAATAGCCATATACACATCAATATCCATAGTAGGCATTGCAGCTTCTTATTTTGTTTATACAAAAATTAGAAATGCCAATGAAATAAAGTTTATACACAAAGAATTAGATGGAGCAGGTGGTTATGGAACTATTAAAGATTTTGCTAAAGTATTTGAAGGCACAAACTACATTAATGGCCTAAAAGCCAAATACCCTAATTTAATTTTATTAAGAAATGAATACATTACTGAAGCAAGAACAAAATTAAACAAAGCTATTAGTGGTATAGGAACAGATACAGATACAGTAAAAGCAGTATTTCGTAATTTAAAAGATAAAGTACAAATAGCACAAATAGCAGATTCTTATCAAAGAAACTACAACACTAATTTATTAGATGCTATTATGGATGAATATTCTTTTAGAGAAGGATCTTCCGATGCCAATGAATTATTAAACATTATGAAAAGCAAATTAGATTACAGAGTAAGTGCCTAAGTAAAAGAAGACCGAAGACAGAAGCCCAAAGCACGAAGTGGGATATGTGGGCTGATTTCCTCCCTTGAGGGAGGAGCAAGGTGTGTGATAAGATGAGGAAATGAGATAATACAAATAACTAATAACCAATAACTAAGACACTATGAGCCAAATGCCATTTAAACCAACACAACAACAAATTGATTGTGCCAATAAAACAGGATTTAATGTAAATGATTTAGACCCAATGAGCATGTCCAACACAATGGGAATGAATCGTGATAAATTTAACAAGTGCATGGAAGAGAATAAGGAAGGGAAAGTTATACCTATATCAAAACAAGCAGCCGAAAAAGAAGATTTAATCTTAGGATTAAAACCACTTCATTTTGGATTAGCAGCATTAGGAGTAGCAATAGCAACTTATTTTGTTTATAAAAATTTTAAAAAAACTGGAACTAAAAAAGTAATTAACTAACTAAAACCAACTCCTTCCCTTTGGGAAGACTAAAACCATCCCCCTTTGGGGGATTATAGGGGGAACAAAATAAATGACACCACAAACAAAAAATATCATCATTATAGGAAGTTCCATATTATTAATTGGAGCAGGAATAGGAGCCTATTATTTATTTTTTAAAGATAAAGAAGATAGCACAATTCCTGATTTAGATAAACTAGCTAAAGATTTAGGCAAAAAAGGAGGAGGATTAGGAGAAGTTGATGAATCAGAATATTCTAAAAATAATCTTATACCAGGAAGTCAAATACTTAAAACAGGAGCAAGTGGTAGAAAAATAGCAGTTTTACAAGCACTATTAAATCATTACAAAGGAGAAAAATTAGTAATAGATGGAGATTTTGGTGCTAAAACAAGAGATGCTCTTATTAAACACAGGTATTGCAATAAACTAACAGCTTGCGAAATGCCAATAACAGAATTTGTAACACTATTTAAAAGAACGGAAACAGACCATACTTTTAAACAAACATACAGCCCTAATGTTAATGCTGCAATGAAAGCAGTTTACGAAAAATATTCATCATAATGGATAAGAAAAAAATATTAATAAATGCAGCCATTGTAATTTTTGTTCCATCGCTACTCGCTGGAGCATATTATGGATACAAAGCATTTAAACATTATAGAGAAAAAAAGAAAGAAGGAGAAGAGGGAAATGAAGAAAAAAGCAATTTAGAATCTAACTCCTCCACACATCCCCCTTTGGGGGATAATAGGGGGAGAGAGGCTAAAATAATACCAATAACCCAACAAATAGAACAAAAAGAAAAATTATCAAATACAGGAAGCTAGAAGACAGAAGTAAGAAGCACGAAGTGGGATAGGCGGGTGATAAGGAAGTAAACAAAGAAACAAAATGAAAATTAACTAACAAAACAACAAACAACGCACCAACTCCCTCCCTTTGGGAGGGTTGGGGTGGGCTTAAAGAAGAAACATGAAAATAACTAACAGCATACTAACATTACTCGGAATAGCATCAATGTCATTTGGTGGCTATCAGCTAATTAGATTAGCTAAATTTAATAAGGAGAAAAAGGAAAAAGAAGAAGATGAAAAAAGCAATTTTTCGGGAGATAAAAAACTAAAAACCATTACTTTTAAATTGAAAAACAATACCAATAATGTACAAGTAGAATATTTATTTGATGCACTAGGCGGACAAGATAATCCCCAAGTAAGTGTTTCATCTAACTTACAATTTTTTAACAGAGAAATAAAAAATATCCCTAAAATTGTTAAAAAAATTGAGTTCAGAGCTAAATCTAATTTTTCAGGTGTAGATGGAGAAGAAACAACCACAGAAGTAGCATCAACATCAAGCACAGCAGATTCGCCAGCACCAGTATCAGAAAGTAGTAGTTTAGAAGAAGATAGTGCTGTTAAGCCAGGTCTAGTAGTGAGGACTTCGGGTGAATCGGTAGTAGAAGAACCAATAGTTGCTGAAATACCAGCATACAATCAGGCTGAAGCACCATTTCAAATTTTATGCAAAGATGCTTCTGGCAATGCTAATATACAACAATACACACCAATGGTATCAGCAACTCAGTTTCAATCTAACATAACATCCGTAAAATTTAAAGATTTAGTATTAGATGGCATTTGTCTAATGAAATATACCATGTACCCAAATTCAGCAGTAAACATAATAGTATATTATGAAGATATTAACCCAAATAAATTATTAAAAAAATAACCAATAACTAAACTAATAAAAATGAGCGATACACAACAAACACAAAACAAAATTGCAGAAATAGATAAAAAAATTGATATGCTTTCAGAACTGATTAATTATGGGTTTGGAATGGGAGGATTTCCTCCTAAAGTAACAGCTAATTCTAAAGCAATCAGACAAAAATATCAAGCACAACTAACCGCTTATAAAAATAGTTATGGAACAGCAGAGAAGTTTCCAACCGCTGATGGTAGAAACTTTATAAGAGTTAGGGGAGAAAGTGCAGTTACAGAAGGTTTAAAAAAGAGTGCTAATTATTTTTATGCTAATTTATGGAGAGCCGTATCTGGGCCTTTTAATGACAAAGAAGCATTACAAGCCGAATTAGACCACATCTTACAAGAACGAACTAATCAAGAAAAATTCTTACAGGATCAAGTAATAGAACAAGCAGAGGCAATAACGAGGCAAGAAGAAGAAAGAATAAGATTATTGCAAGAGCAATTGAAGGGTTTGGAGCAGATGACAGAGCAAGAAAAACAAAAAGCAGCACAAGAATTACAAAAAGCAAAACTAGAAGCAGAAAAAGCACGTTTAGCAGCCGATTTAGCAAAACAAGGTGGAGCAGGAAACATAGCAGCAGGTAAAACCCTATTAGGAACTTGGGAAAGCAAAGTAGGCACAAGCCCATGGGTAATAGCAGGTATTGCAGTAGGAGCAGTAGCAGCAGGAGCAATTGTTTTTAGAATATTAAGATAAAATAAAATAGATGCTATCAGCACGAAGTGGGCAACGTGCGTCAGAACCCCCTCTTCAGAGAGGGGGGGGCAGGAGCAAGGTGTGTGATCAGAGAGAGTGATAGAAGCAACATAATTAACAAACAAACAACATGAACACAGCACTAGAAATATCAAACATAAGAAACGAGATAAAACAAATTGAAAAGGATTTGATAACACTACCTGCTGTTATAATTGAAAAAAGAGGGTTAAATAATAAAATAAAAGAATTAAAACTAAAAGAAGAAGTACTTGTTGAACAATGGAGAGCAGAACAATCTGGAGGAGGGTCTGGAGGACAAAGTTTGACACAAAATGAAAGAAATACAGACGCTTTTAGCACAAAAAAAATACTAATAATAGCAGGATCAATTA
>PFNQ01000027.1 GCA_002792115.1 Candidatus Woesearchaeota archaeon CG_4_10_14_0_2_um_filter_33_13
TGTTATAGACTTCCTCACCATTTCTCAATGAACCAAACATATTATCTGTATTGATTTTTATCTCTGCAAGAGTATATTTTGGATAACTAGCATTAGTAAGATCACAGAAATAAGTATGTGTAGCTTCAAATGGATCTTGTGCAATACAGGCTCTGGCAGAATCACCGAAGTGACCGGCTAATGGAGAAGGAGGAGGTACCCCTGCCGAAGCAGACAAAACACAAGACTTCGTAGTTCCACTAATGTCTGGGCAAATGCTTGCCGTTTGACAAGTATTAGTTGTCTCAAAGATTTGTACATTTGGAGTATATTTACATTCATTACTATGTGAAGGATCATTACTATTTATACACGTTACTGCAAACCCTATACGTCTTGGACAATCACTACTGCGATTACACACAATTTCATAAACAGGATTATTGCTAATAAATGTATATTGACATACACTTGTTGGAGTAGAAGGAATACTTGGATCACTAGGGCTAGTATTAGCATTAGTGCACAATACAGCTGTATTGTTTGGTCCAACAAATTTACAATCTTTTTTTGAGTTACAAGTCAACTGAGTTCCTTCACATCGCCCTAGACCACTATCTGTTTGACTATCATAAGTATAAGAAAATTCATCTGTGGTAGCACAATATGGTTTTCTATTTTGGTAATCACCAGTGACATCATAAATGAAACTACCATCTTTCCAATTGACCAATACTCTCTTGATAGGCATGCGGTTGTCATCAGCATAAGCATAGAATCTAGCCACAGCTTTGTAACTACCTTGAGCAATGATTGGATCTGTGGCACCACTTATATCTTTGTCTTCATTGCTAAACATTGGATCACTAGGACTAATAGGATAATTACGACTATTGATAGTGAAACCTTCTGAAACAGCAGGGCAAACTCCAGATTGTTTGCTATCGCAAGTGAGATAGTCAATTGCAAAGATTTTTGGAGGTTGAGTACTTCCCAAGTTCACTCCAGAATTATCTGAATATGATTTAATACCAGTTGAAAAATCCCACTCTATATAAAATTTCTTAAACAAAGTCTGCAAAATTTGTTTACCTGTATCTGCTGTATTATGAGCAATTGATTGCATGATAGTACTAGCACCATCAGTCATACCCTGACAACGATTACTATCCTCAAAAATATAATTAGTAGATGCCAACCCATCAAACAAACTACCAGCAGTACAAGAGTAAGGCACTCCCTGTTTAAGATCTGGAAAACCATATTTTGTAACTCCAGCACCCAGAGAAGCTGTTGTAGCACCACTCAATTTTTCGTAATTTACAAAACTCCCAGCCAAAGAACCAAAGGGCATCAGTCCAGCAGGATCATTGCCACCGTTGTATTGTCTTTGCAAAGCAGGAAAATAAGCAGAGCTATAACTTGACCCAGCCCAAACACGATCTGTCCAAGCTTTGTTGTAATCTGCTAAAATATTGTTTTCAGCATTGGTTACAGAAATAGGTCGTGTACAAATATCATTTAGAGTTGCAACAACAGCAAACCTGATAGCATTTTGAGGGCTACCATCGGCATTATGTCCATTACACCATCTTGATATATATCCCAAAAACTCACCATCTTTATTAAAATCCATACCAATTGCTAACCAATTGTTGTCACCAGCTTTTTGACAGTCAGCTTGAAAAGGATCTGTAGAATTTGTAGGCAAATTAACATTACCATCAACACCAACCAAATTACCAAAAGGATGTACAGTATCTTTATCCGCATTATAAAACAAAGTAACATACCTCTTATAAATTTTATTCTCATCAGAATGGATTATGTTTTGACTAAATACAGACGGATTAAAATAGGATGGATTTTGACCATTTCTACCATTATCAGGAAGATCATAATCACAATATGATAAAAGACCCTGACAAGGATCAGTATTTACAGAAATACTCTCATTTCTCTCTAAAACATAGTAAAAATCTTTGGCGTTACCATAATCATCCTTCATAGCAATAAACATACTATGCATAACACCAGTTGTACCAGCGTCTTCTAATTTACCTGTTGCTTCTACAATTATGGACTTAGCTTTAGGAACATTCGCATTCAAACTATTTAGATAATCAAAATTTATTTTAAAATTAGTTGTCAAAGTAGCAGGGTTAGGGCCTTTGGCACCCTTAGGAAAGTCTAGAGGTAAAAAGTAAACTGTATTAATATCTTTTTCATTCAAATTTTCTTCAACGTTCTTATCTGTATAAACATAATCATTAGAAGAAGAAACCTCTGGAGAAAAAGCACTAGTTTCTACATAGTCTAAATCTGTTTTTGAATTTACATACGAATACATAAAATAGTTATAGATAGAAGGTGACGTAGATAACAAACTTCCTGCATTCCATAATCGTGGGGGGTGCAGTACAGTACCTGTATCCCCTTGATTATCACCATCAAGTGATAATGCAAAACCAAAATCATTGTAAAATTTCTTACTAGAATTTACAGGAGCGTCTACCTCAGTATGATAACTAATATAACAACCATCAGCCTGGGAAGTTGACCTTTTTTTATCCATTCTCAATAATCTAGCATTTGCACCAATATTTCTCCAAGACCAAGCTTGAAGAACAGAATACAATCTTTCTACAGAAGGATCATAACCTGACATAAGAAAATTATAATAATCAGTCATATCCTGATCATCACCAGAGTCACCACCATCTGCAAGATCACAATCTTCTTCTCTTACACGACCAGCTTTTATAGGATTCATCCACATAGAACCGCCAACAGTGGTGCCATTTATAGAGTCACCGTCAGAAACATTAAAAACCGAACTGTACTTATAATCATACGAAGAAAATTTACCAAGACTTTCATTTACCAAATCATCAGGAGTTGTAACACTACCAATACTAGTTAAAGAAGCACCAACTACAGGATCATAATACCCCAAACCATAACTAGTAGACTCTGCACAATAAGCCAAACCACCTGCTTTTGAATCGTACTTTGGTATAGGATAATAACCTGCTTCCAAAGCAGTATTGTACAAATCATAAGCACTAGCTGAGACTTGAATTGGCAACCAAGTAAGGCAAGCAAATTTCTGATAAGTACTGGAATTTTTAGTGATACTCAACAATGGACGACTAAGATCATCTTCTAGACAAAGACCTTTGGTACCAATATAAGTACCTTGTTGTTTTTTCTGATAACAAATACCACTGCCCACACCACCAGGCAATTGACAATCTATATCTTGTTTACAAGGATCACCATCTCTGTCCCCACTACCAGCACAAATACCTGCAGGAATATCAGTTGATGTAGTCTGAGCTGGCCAATAATCTATGGTACCATTTTTGTATTCTACTTTGAAATATTCACAAGAACAATTACCACCACCAATACCATCAAATTGACAAATATTGGCACTACTATAAGTATTGTTTATAGCCGTATATTCACGACGTGAAGGACCACCAGACACTGTAGACGTCCTCATAACACTATTGTTATCGTCAACAGTTTCACCAATAGCAAGATTAGTATCAAAAGGGGCAGTAGGCTCTGGAAAAGATTTACAACTTCCGTGTATCAATTGCCCCAGCATATCATTTACATTTGCCTTGATAACTGCGTCTTTTACCTCCTTCACACTAGACAGAGTAGTACTGACTGTATTGGTGAAGACACCATTTATTGGATAAAGACATTTTTGAGAATAGCACCTTCCACCACCATCATAGCCACAAGGATCACCATTGTCCTTTGTCAAAACTCCACCACTACCAGTAGCAGAACAACCCAAAGCACTATAAGGTTCACCATCTCTATCTACAAAAAATCTATTACTCATTTGGTAAGCCAAATAAGCACCATTATCTCTATGATCAGGATCTATAAAATAAACATAACTACTAGGATCATACTTACCAAACATTGACATACCCGAATAGTCCATACCAAAATCAGACAAACTCCTCTGTAAATAAACAGTCTCTGACAACACTTCATGACTTTGGGTAGCAGACTTGACCCAATTAGCACAACTACCATCAGACGCCAA
>PFNQ01000035.1 GCA_002792115.1 Candidatus Woesearchaeota archaeon CG_4_10_14_0_2_um_filter_33_13
ACCAGCACAGATGGCTGGGTTTGGAAAATTCAATTGGTGGAGTTTAATTAAAATCAATATTTGGTTTAGTACTTATTGATTATTTGGAAACACTGTCCTCCACTACTATAATCACCAATTCTGTCAGAGCCAGAGAGGCGAATAAGATCATTGTTTACAAAAGTATTATTTGCACAGGTACTGCTAGAGGCTAAATAAACAGGCATATTCTCAGCAGTAGTTATGTTATTTGCTGAAATTGTGTTCTGATGTGATGCACCATATAATCCCAAACCTAAAGAACCACTACCATAAACATTGATAGAATTATTGTAGATGTAGCCATCTGAAGAACCACTATAATAAATTGCAAATCTTAGTTGAGCAATATTGCTTCCAACTACAAAATTACAGTTTTTTACAGTAACATTATCATAACCAGTATTGTTAACACCATAGCCTATTGAACCATTTACTGAAAAGTTAACTTGAAAGCCAGCGCAATCAATATAAAGATTAGATTCATTAACATAAAAACAGGTCTCATTAGATTCAACATTGTTTTCAAGAATAATATTGGAATTTACAACACCACAACTAGTTGAATTCGCTTCTTCTTGAATACCAATATCGCTAGCAATCGAGATTAATCCAGATTCTTTGAAAATGGAATGGTTCTCTTCTGATATAATAGTTTCATTAATTATTTCGTCAATGGTTGGCACTTCTAAACCAATAGCTGCACCGGTAATTAGTTCAGAACTGGATTCTTCTTTTATTAAAGGTTCATCTTGCAACTCAATAGAAGAGACGGAAACTGTTAGAAATCCTAAGCCAATGATTAAGATTAAAGATATAAAAAGACCTATAGTAAAACGCCCTTGTTTTTTCAACCTCGTTCCCACCCCTCTTTACCTCAATACCATATCAAGTTAAGTATAAAGTAAATGCCTTTAATTTATAAACCTTTTTATATCCCAACTATTATCAAGAATTAAAATGTCAGTATTGAACGCCAAAGAACCTCACCATATCTTAAAATTTAAATGTAAACAATGTGGCCACTGTTGTGATAGTACTTATATTCAATTAGCTCCTTTTGACATCAAAAATATATGTGACACTTTAGATATTAGCACCCAAAAGTTCCATGAAAAATATTCCATGTTTAATTCTTCTGACAATATCCCTCGATGTTATTTAAGGAATAGACCAAGGTGCCCTTTTAAAGAGAACAAACTTTGCACAATTTATAATAATCGGCCGTTAAGATGTCGCTTATTTCCATTAGGAAGAGTTTACCCAGAAGATCTTAATGAAAGCTCTTTCTTGATCCTTCCAGAAGAGAAATGTATTGGTTTTGATACGGGTAAAAAAATAAAGATTTCAGAATTTTTAGAACAGCAAAATGTTAATTCTTTAGACAAATTATCAGAGGAGTGGAACCATTTTTTGATAACTTTAAAGGATAACCCAACCATAGAGAAACAAGAGTTTAAGCAATCATTTAAAGAAACTTTTTATGGATTTGAAAACAAAGATGCTTCTTTAAAAGAGTTCATGGAAGAACTATATCAAAAATGGAATATTATAAATCAAATCTATCAAATTAGGGTTTGAAAATATTTATATACTTTTAATCTATCTTAAACTTATGATCAGACTTAAGAAAGATACTCCCATTGGAACAATAAGGATTAAATCTTCAGATCTAAAGGCATATCATAAAACTAAAACTGGATGGAAGCTCGCCAATAAAGAATTTGCAGAACTAAATCTAGTAATTAAATTATTTAAGGCACATAATCAGTTTACAACTCTAATCGATACTAAAGACCCCACTTTTATTAAAGGACAACTTTCCCCAGAAGGAAAAGAACAAGGAGCAAGAATTAACATTCTTCCAGATGGCCAAAAATTAGAAAAAGCGTTTTCTTTGTTTGCACCTCATTTAAAAATACATGATCAGGATTCTCATGACCATTGGGACGTTCTTTACCAAAATAAAGGTGGCACGTGGTCTTATGTTTATACCTTAAAAAAAAGACAACAACATCGAGCTAAAAAATATAGTAAAGTGGATCAGTTTGAAAAAAAATATCCATTATTAGTAAAAAATGTAAAAAAAGGGTTATCAGACAAGAATGATTTTATGGCCGTTCCGATGTATACCTTACTTACAACACATATGCGTGTTGGTAATGAAATCTACTTTAGAACTCATGGGCATAAAGGATTAACTACTTTAACTAGAAAAGATGTATTAATTAAAGGGAATGAAGTTTCTTTCCACTATTTAAGTAAAGATGGTGTGCCAATTGATGTTGCGTATAACTTTCCTTCAGAATATGTAAAAAGATTACAAAAATTAATGAAAGAGAAAAAGCAAAGTGAATTCATTTTTTCTCATGATAACCATCATTTATCAGAACAAAATTTTAAACGGGCCTTCACCAAATATTGTGGGGAAGCATTCTATCCACACATCGTTCGTTCCCATTACGCTACCAGTGCTGTAAAAAAATTTATTTCTGAAAGAAAAAGCTTTACAAAGAAAGATGTAGAAGAGTTATTTTTGTCTATTGCTCATGGTTTAGGCCACAAAAAGTTTGATAAAAAGAAACAGCAATGGCAAGAGCACTATACTGTTACAGTAAACAGTTATATTCAACCAGAATTAGTTCAAAAAATACAAAAGTTGATGAAATAAATCACTTAATAGCAATTAAAATTTCTCTAAACTCATCTGTTCCTGAACTTTCTTGGCTTTAATTTTTTTGTTCATATCATCATCCTTTTCTAAGAGGTCTTGAATTTCTCTAGCTCTTAAAATAACTCCTTCGGGTAAACCTGCTAGCTTAGCAACGTGTATACCATAACTTTGGTCAGTACCACCTTCAACAAGTCTGTGCAAAAATATAATCTCGTCCTTAACTTCTCTAACGGCAATATTATAATTTTTAATCTTTTCAAATTTGCCAGCTAGCTTATTCATAACATGATAATGTGTAGAGAACATTGTTCTAGCTTTAACCTTATTATAGATATGCTCTGCCACACTCCAAGCAATACTCACTCCATCAAAAGTACTGGTACCACGACCAATCTCATCTAAAATAATCAAGCTATTTTGAGTGGCGTTATTAAGGATTGACGCAGTTTCATTCATCTCTACCATAAAAGTTGACTGTCCAGATGAAAGATCATCATAAGCTCCAACTCTAGTAAAAATTCTATCAACTATTCCAAGAATAGCTTCTTCAGCAGGAACAAAACTACCTATTTGAGCCATCAGCGAAATTAAAGCTACTTGTCGCATTAATGTGCTTTTTCCGGACATGTTTGGTCCAGTAATAATCATCATCTCTCCTTCATTAATTATGATATCGTTAGCAACAAATCTTGGTTCTAACTTCTCTACAACAGGATGTCGAGATTTTCGTAATTGGATAACTTTTTCTTCAACAAATTGTGGACAAACATAATTATTTTCCATAGCAACTTTAGCCAAAGACGTAAGAACGTCTAATACTGCTAACCTTAAGGCTGCATCCTGAATTTCATTAGTCTTTTGGGCAATTTTATTAATTAGATCTTGAAATAAAACATATTCTAATTCATCTATCTTTTCTTGCGCTCCTAAAATTTTCTCTTCTTCAATCTTCAATTCTTCAGTAATATATCTTTCAGAATTAGCCGTAGTTTGTTTACGAATATAATTATTAGGAACAAGATGAATATTTTTCTTAGTTACTTCAATAAAATACCCAAAGACTCTAGTATAACCAATCCTTAAAGTACTAATTCCTGTTTTTTCCTTTTCTTTTTCCTCTAAATCATGTAGATAATACTTACTATTCTTTTTTATGTTCTGTAAT
>PFNQ01000021.1 GCA_002792115.1 Candidatus Woesearchaeota archaeon CG_4_10_14_0_2_um_filter_33_13
CCAATCCAAGAAATTTATAACATTTGTAAGGAAAATGATTGTTTAGTCATCCTTGATGTTTCTGGAAGTATCGGAACAGGATTTTACAATAGTAAATATGCTGACATCTTAATCGGAAGTTTTGGAAGATGGAAACCAATTAATGCTGAGGTTGGAGGTTTTGTTGCTACTAATGACAAAAAACTTTGGGAACGATTATGGTCTAAATTAGGAGTTCTTGAAGATTCCAATAATTTACAAAAGATTTCTGAAGCGCTTAAAGCAATGCCAGAGCGAATTACATTTTTACAAGAAACAAGAACAAAAGTTATCGCCGATCTGTCAACAATAAAAGAAATTGCTCAAAATATACTTTTTCCTAACGATTACGGATTGGTTGTAATTGTTAAGTTTGCTGATGATAAAGAAAAAACACTTATAACTAATTATTGTGAACAGAATAACCTTCCTTATACTGAATGCCCGCGTTATATTCGTGTTAATAGTAAAGCGATTTCTATTGAGATTAAGAAGCTTTAGAAACTACTTCTATTGTTTGTTGGTAAGTCTTTAATAATCTTATCACAGCAATAGCAACATCTCCCTCTTTAATCAATCCGTTTCTTTGAGGAAGTTGTCGTATTACTTCTACTAGGTCTCTAGTTTTTTCACAGGCAATGTAACCTCTACATCTCTTAATCAATTCTCTTCCTCCAAAAATGTCTGGGTCAACGTCCTCAAAAGAAAGGTGGGTTCTAGCTAATTGCAATCTTCTTCTAAATTCACTTCCTTTAGTTTCTAATAATGATGCACCAATGGCTTGATCAAT
This sequence comes from Candidatus Woesearchaeota archaeon CG_4_10_14_0_2_um_filter_33_13, assembly GCA_002792115.1. Taxonomy (GTDB): domain Archaea; phylum Nanobdellota; class Nanobdellia; order Woesearchaeales; family GW2011-AR9. Next base: position 809 of record PFNQ01000021.1, read on the forward strand.
AATCCAATCACTTCTATCTGGTAGGTTTTTTCCGTCTTTACTTTGATCTAATCTCCCGTATTCTTCTCCAATAATTATTGCGGTTGAATATGGTAGCAAACCTTTTTGTTGCATCTGTTTTACTTCTGGGGGTAAACTGGCGAAAAGAACAGCCTTCATTACGGTGTCTACTCCTAACTCTTTGTGTTCTTTAGCGAAAGCACCAAGAGTATATCCTTCTCCAAACCTCTCTTTTTTAAGAAGATAATGGCGGTAAAGTTTTTCTGCTCTCTCTGTAATATTAACCCTTTCAAATATATCTTCTTCATATTGAATTTGTCTGGCTTGTGCATCCGTTAAATCTGCAATTAAAACACCAATCTGTCCTAATCCCGCTAATCTTGATGCCGCAGTTCTTCTATGACCAACGACAATAGTATAAGTTCCATCTGCCTGCGGGCGTAACAATGGTGGAGAAAGTAAACCTACCTTCTTTATTGATCTAGATAATTTATCTAACTCTTCGGATGTAAAAGTTTTTCTTGGTTGTTTCAGATCTGGAAGGATTAAATCTAACGGAACAACTAAGTATTCAGCTTTACCTAATGGATCTTTTAACTCGGCAACAGTTTGATCAAACTCTCCAGAAATGATTCTGTCTTTTAAACTTCGAGCTCTGTAATTTACTCTTTTTATCATCTCTTCATATCTAGGCATTGTAATAAGAACACCTTCAACTATCGCCGTTGCTTCTTGAGCTGAGAATAAGTAATCTTGTAAGGTAGTTGTATCTCCTATAAATCTATTAGTAGATAACCTTAAGCTAGGATCAATTGTAATTAATGTTGCTAGAGTTGACAAGGTTTTATCACAAGAACCAATTAATTGTATTAAATCTCTTTTACGAGTATCCTGATTTCTTACTACTCCTCCAACTAATACTAATGTTTGATGATCACTTTCTTTTTCTTGCAAATATTTTGTTATTAACAAACCTAATTCTTCTGAACTTCTAACTGCATTAGGATTCAGTGGTTCTTTTTGTCCTTCTAAAACACGTTTTAATAGTGTGCGTTGCTCTGCCTTATCAGAGATTCTTCCCAATTGTGTGGCAAAAGCATAATTTAATGTGCCTTCATTAACCATCCGTTTGATGTCACCATGTAAATTAACATAATTAAATGCACCCGTAATTTTTCCTCGAGAATATCCAGTGCAATTAGCAAATTCTGATAGAGATAATTGTTCCCTGTATTTATCTGGAAGTTGACTATGGCTTTGGTATGCATTTAAAGCTTCAACTGTTATAATTCCATTTGTTATGTTCTCCACCAAGAATTTGTAATATTCCCATAAATTTTCTGCCGTCTCTTGTAAGGGAATCTTCACCTTAGTAGCATTTTCTGCAATTTGCATTTCATAACGTTGTTCTTCTGTAATACCTCTATAAATCGTAGCCTTAATATCGTCGATTCCTAAGGATTTACAGGCCAGTACTCTTCGATTTCCATAAATTACTTTGTAAGAACCATCAGCAAGTTCTTCTATTCCAACAGGAGTTATAATTCCGCTTCTTTTAACAGACTCTCTTAAAGAAAAAAAAGCCCAGTCATGTAATGTCTGTCGTTCGTTATCTGGATCAATGAGAACACTTTCTAGAGAAAAGTTAGCAATATATTTTCCTTCTGGAATCTCTGGTCTATCAATTGCAGATTTTATTTTAATCCTCTTTTACACAACATTAATCCCTATTTTTTATTTAAAGCAAAGTTCCGGAATCAGATTTTTTAGTTCTTTTACCTCGGCGTACACTTTGTCTTGTTGGCCTCACAGTTCTATCAGTTACTATTTGCGGTTTTTCTTCTCTAGCAATAACTTGTGGTTCTTGATGTCCACAACCGCCACACCACTCTCTTTCCTTATTGTGATGGCAAAGTTAAACTCCTGGTTGATTTAGCAACTGTTCTAATTCTGGAGCAATAGTCCCAACAAGGTACCTGTTTCCTGGCTCTCTAACTAAAGATAATAATCCTGCTTCAAACTCTGAGGCAGTAGGAGAATCAAACAAACTAGTTTGACCTTGCATACTAGCATAAGTTCTACCAAAAAATCTTTCCAATTGTTTTCTGCCTAAAGGTCTTAATGGCAAGAATTGTATTGGCACACCTTCTTTTTTATGTAGAGCCAGAGATACATCTAATGTTGGTTTGAATAATGGATTCCCTAAATTAGTTGCGTCAATTAATTGATAAAGAATTGTATTAACACCTTTTTGATGATATCTTTGTGCTTGCTTTAATCTAAATTGGTTGTCACATCCCCAACTTAAAGCACCTTGCTCTAAAGAATCACTCCCTAAACTAAATAATACTGCTGCTCCTGAACGTTTTAGCAATTCTGCAGCATCTTCACTATAACACAAAAATTTGGTTGGAATAATTGGTTTAACTCCTGTTTCTGCACTTGCTAGTAGAGTTGTTAAGAAACTTTCTCTAGTTAAATCGCTACCAGGCTCACTCATCTTTCCAAATCTTAAATACCTTGTTGGTAAAGATTTTTCTGCTCGTTCTTTTTTTGCAGCTTCAATCTGTTCAACTAATGATTTATAATCAACTCTTCTTACTGCTTTAAACGGAGAATTAACAAATCTACTGCGAGCGTAACAATAATCACAAGCATTCCAAGGATTAAAATAACCTTGTGCTGTTCCAAGAGTGGCACAAGTATCATAAAAAAAATCTACATTAATGTCAATAACGCAAGACCCAACGTAATCTTGTTTTCCCCAAGTTTGAATAGTTACGTCGCCATAATTACAAATTTCTTTATTTGGCACAATTTTTGATACTACTTTGATTGGTGATGATAAAGAGCCCGTTAATTTTGAGGTATTACTACCTTTCTCTTCCATATATTCAATGATATCGCATAAAACTGCATCAATTGTTTCTGTAGGTGCATCAGCAGTGTGAGTTATCTCTACTTGATATGCAGAACGTACTTCTCTTCTTACAGATTCCGATAATTCATAAACTCTTCTGGATCTGGCAAACTCAAATTCAAATTTAGTTCTTCCTTCCATAACTAAACTAGTGGGGATTTGATAAACACTTATTGATCTTCTTGACCCGTCTTTGTATGTTACGTGAGCAACATGTCTAGCAGATTCTTTAATTGAAGGCGGAGCAGATACACTAGTTTCCGGATGGGCATTGTAGAGCATTAAAAACCCAGAATTATTTGAAAAATGAAACCCAGCTTGCAATTTTTCGCCTCCCCTGTTTTTTTAATAGAACCCTTAACTAATCCTTTATAACATTTTACGGGTGTTAATATCTATGTTTCAAAGTTCAGGTTGAATAACCTTTATTTACACATTTATCACTTTCTTAAAATAATAAGTTTTATATATCCGAAAGTTAAAGAAAGTAACCATAAAAACTAACCCGTTTGGTTATAAAATTGTTAAGGTGATGCAAAAATGGCACTAATTGTTCCTAAATCTATGGAAGAATGTTTATACTTTACTAACCGATCTATTGGTGATGGTCATGTTTTGGCATGGGTTCATCGTAAGGTCTGTCCAAAATGTAAGAAGGAGAAGATGGGTAAACCAATTGATCCAAAAACAAAAAAAGTTAAATCACGTTCAACTGAATATGTTTGTCCTGCATGCGGATTTACTGAACAAAAACAAGAACATGAAGAATCTCTAACTTTAGAAGCTAAGTACACTTGTCCGCATTGTGGTAAGGATGGAGAATCAACTGGAATCTATAAACGAAAGAAGTATAAGGGTGTTGATAGTTTTATTGTTGATTGTCAACATTGCAAAAAACAGATTCCCTTGACTAAGAAGCTGAAGGGTATTTAGTTTATTATCACCGACAACGTAAATATTTTTTTGATTTTTTCTTCAATATTATTTTTTATTTCTTCCAGATTAATTCGTTCCAATTTTTGTTTTTGATCTTTAATCTCTTTGTCTAAATGATAATAAAGATGTTCCGCCTTTTCAAAATTATGTTCTAATACTCTTAAAGTTTCATCTGAAGAATTATTATTTATCTTTTCTTTAAGATCTTGTTCCTCTTTAAAATATTTGTCTTGGCTAATTTTAATCTGTTCTAAGAATTTATTGTTAATTTTTTCTTTAACATCTAAAAAAACATTCTTTTGCTTGTCATCACAATTTAACTTTTCCCAATTTTTGTCCATTCCTTCAAATATTTCTTTAATCTTCAACTCTTTATCCATATCAAACGCCTCAATCGCGTTGTCTAAATATTTGTCAATAAGTTTACTATCTAAAGAGAAGTGCGCGTATTTCTTTAAAGGTCTATTTACTTTAGAAAATAATAAACTTAGTTCTTGCTGAATGCCTTTATTTTTGATCTTGGCTTGTTCTTGTTCTCTTAAAAGAGAAAGATAATTTTTGTAATCTTCTGTCTTTTTGAATTCATCCACTTTTTTTTCTTTTATTGTTTTTTCTTTTTCTATCTGATTTAATTCTATCTCCTTTTTTTTAATCTCATTTTCTAAATTGCTTTTTTTTTCAATAGTTATTCTTAGTTCCTGAATCTTTTCAGTTAATAATCTTAAATCCTCAATTTTATGTAGATCAATATTTTTTTTGAAGTCCTTAACCAAAATGTTAACTTCACCTACAGACTTAAAAACTTCTTCAACCTTATCAAAAAACAAATGCTGACTGGCTTGATAACTTTTAGCAGTATTCTTCGCTAATTGGTCTAATTTCTGGTCTAGTTCTTGGTTGAATCGTACTGCTTCTTGATATTCTTGCAAACTAGAAAACTTTTCTCCTTCTTTCTTTTCTATCGGCAATAATTGCTCATTAAATCTTTCCATCTCTCTAATGTATTTTTCTTTATGTCCAAAAACTATATTCTTGACTCTTTCTTGAACATTCTTGTGTTCTTTGGAAACTTCAACTTTTTTTAATTCCTCTAACTGTTCATTTAATTCTTCTTTAATGGATTTGAGCTGAGAAAAGTAATCTTTAAGGTAAGAATGAAATGGTAATTGACTAATCTTCTTTTCTAACCAATCTTCTAAATCTTCATTCTCAATTCTTTCAATCTCTATTTTAGAACTACTTTGATTAATCTTACTAAAAATATTTTTGAAAGTATTTAGCAAGCTGAAATTTGACATTAATCTTTATCTGTAAAAGAGTTATTTAAAACTTGTGATGGCAAATCAGTATTATTAATCGTTTAACAAAAGAAAAGTGAAAATAAAATTAGAAAAAAGATTTATTCTTCAGTTTTTGGAGCAACTGGTTTTGCTTCATATCCAGCTGGAACTAAACAAGGCGCACCTAACTGTAAATCACCATTAGCTTCAATTCCTTTAACTTCGTATAATGATCCACTTTTAAAGTAGCATTGAGTTTCTCTGCCTTTGTCACCCCTAATGGTATATAATTGTCCTTCAGTCAAAGCTAATTCTTGTGCGGTATAGCTTCTTCCACCTGCTTTTAAATCCGGGAAAAGTTTACTTTCAGCAAAATCTCCAATTCTACTTAATTGTGTTCCTACACCCATAGCTGCTAAAACAGCTAATCCTACTAATGATCTCTTTACGAGTTTACTTTCAATTGCCATAAATATGCATCCTCCTATTTGATTAACTAATTTGTTACTAATGAGTAGTATTTATAAATGTTTTGCTTATTTTTAAGTGTCGCAATCTTTAAATAATCCTTTCCTTCATGACATCAGATGAAGAGCAAAACAGATAAAATTGTTATAACAGCAGCCCTACCTTATGCAAATGGGCAAATTCACATTGGCCATCTTCTGGAATACGTTCAAGCGGATGTATATTCTAGATTCTTAAAAATGATGGGTAAGGATGCTTTGTACATCTGCGCCTCTGACATGCATGGTACTCCTATCGAAATTAACGCTAAGAAAGCAGGGATCGCTCCAGAAAAGTTTGTAGAAAAGTTCTGGAAAGAACATCAAGAAGATTTTTCTAACTTTTTAATTAAGTTTGACAATTACTACAAAACACATTCTCCAGAAAATAAAGAATTAGCTGAGTACTTTTACAACGAACTTAAGAAGAAGGACTTAATTTATAGAAAAAGTATTTCTTCATTATTCTGCGAAAATTGTGCTAGAAATCTTCCAGATAGATTTGTTAAGGGAACATGTCCTAATTGTACAACTTTAGACCAGTATGGAGATATCTGTGAGAATTGCGGTAGTATCTTAAAAGGGGTGGATTTAATTAATCCTAAATGTGTTGAATGTGGCAGAACCCCGATTCAAAAGGATGGAGAACATTATTTTTTTAAGTTAGGTAATTTTGCCAAAGACCTTAAACATTGGTTTACCAAAGAAAAAACTATACAACCAGAAGTTAAAAATTGGTTGCAGGGCTGGTTAGATAAAGGTTTAGAAGATTGGTGTGTTTCTCGAGATGAACCTTATTTTGGTTTTGAAATCCCCGATTCTGTTGCAGAAACTGGCAGCAAGAAATATTTCTATGTCTGGTTAGATGCTCCAATCGGTTATATCTCCTCTACAAAAAATTATTGTGATAAACAAATACCAAAACAAGATTGGAAAGATTATTGGTACAACGGACAAGTTTACCATTTCATCGGTAAGGATATTGCTTATTTTCATTACTTATTTTGGCCGGCAATGTTGATGGGCGTTGGGATTCCTTTGCCTAAATTGACAACCCATGGTTTTATCACTGTTAATGGAGAAAAGATGAGTAAATCTCGAGGAACATTCTTTACAGCTAAAGATTTCTTGAGATTGTACTCTGCTGAATCTCTACGTTTTTATTACTCTAGTCATTTAGACAGAAAAGTTATTGATGTTGATATTAATTTTGAAGACTTTATGGCCGTAAATAACAATGTCCTTGCTGCAAATTTGGGAAATTATTGTTATCGGGTTTTAACTTTTGCACAAAAAAATTATGGTCAAATTGAAGTTGTTGCTAACCATCCTGAGCAAGAGAAATTAGTAATGACTTTAGTTGATGAAATTAAGAATTATTATGAGCAAATGGATTTTAAGAATGCCGTTAAATGTATTCTTAAGGTGGCAGATTTAGGTAATGCTTATTTCCAACAAGCCGAAGTTTGGAAAGATAAAGATAGTGTTGAAAGTAAGGCCAAAGTTAGTTTCTGTGTGAACCTTTCTAAGGATCTGGCTATTCTGATTAATCCAATCTTGCCTCAATTTAGCGAGAAAGTTTACACTGCTTTAAACCTAAAACATGTCACTTGGCAGATGTTAAATAAAAAATGGAAAGGTACACTTAAACCAGTTGAAATGCTTGTTCAAAAGATTGAGTCATTACCACAATCTAGCACCTTTCCTTTAAAGTTAGTTGTTGGACAAATTAAAGAAGTTAGAGATCATCCTAATGCTGATTCCTTATACCTACTTAAAGTTGATTTGGGTTCTTTTGGGACAAGGCAGGTGGTTGCTGGACTAAAGAAACATTTAGACAAAGAAATTTTGTTAAATCGTAAAGCAGTATTTTGTGTTAACCTTAAACCGGCTAAATTAAGAGGGGAGTTAAGTGAAGCGATGGTCTTAGCAGCAGATGATCATGAAAGTGTTGCTATCTTAGATTTAGAAAAATCTTTGGTAGGAGACGAAGTTACTTTCCATGGTTTACAAAACTCTGATAAAGAAGTAACGTTTGACGATTTCCAAAAACTTTTGATTGTTGTAAAGGGTGGCAATGTTTACTTTGATGATAAGAAACTTAGTAGCAAGGTAGAAGATGTTAAGGTGATCGGCGTTAAGGAAGGAACAAGAATTTTTTAATTTTTACATATTTTTTATAAAGTCTGGATAGATATTTAGAGAAATAGGTATGTTGCTTGACGCAAACCTTTATATACCATTAAATAATTTCTTTTATTAGATTATGGCAGGTAAAAGGGGTAATGATGTTAGTACTAGTTCCAATAGCTTTATTCATAGTAAAAAGGGCCAAGTTACCGTTTTTATCATCGTTGGAATTATAATTCTGTTTACCTTTGCTGGAGTTCTCTACTTTACTAAAACCTTCACTAAGGATCGCTTTACTGCAGAAGGAGATCCAATTATCGGAGAGGTGCCCCAAACGTTTCAAAAAATTCAATCTTACACCGAAGCCTGTATAAATTCAATTGGTAAAAAAGGATTATTAATTCTTGGTCAACAAGGGGGATATATCTATCCGGATTTAATCGGAAAATTTTCTGTTACTGATCCTACTGAATCAGATGGGCTTAACTTAGAACCTAGCAAGGTTCCTTATTGGCATTACAACACTTTGCCAAACCCAAGTTTAGAAATTGGATTTTCTTCATTAATGCCAAAATTGTATTATAATGATGATAAAGAAATTAGTATTGAAGCACAGCTACAAAGATATGTAGAGGAGAATTTAGATGGTTGTTTAGCAGATTATTCTCCTTTCGATGAACAAGGTTTTAAAATTGAATTTGTTCAACCCAAAGAAAGCAAAGTCGTTACTGCTACCGTCGGAGAAAATACTGTTAATTTTTTATTAGAGATGCCCATTAAAGTAGCCAAGGGAGAAGCCAATCAGGAAATGGATAAATTTTATGTTAAGATTCCTTTAAGATTAAAACATTATTATGAAGTTGCTCAAGAGATTACTCTTGCAGAACAAAATTATAGTTTCTTAGAACAACAAGGTTTAGATTTATTAACTACGTATTCTGGGATGGACGTTAACAAACTTCCTCCCAGCGATTACATCACCTTTGATATGATTCCTAGGGTTTATTGGAATGAAGAAGACGTTAAAAGTAAAGTTACAGGAATGCTAGTTTCAAGCGTTCCATTACTAAGGTATTTAAGTAGTGAGAATTTTTATCGTTATGAATATGAACCGGATCAAACTTCTGTCGTTGACCTGAGTTTATTGTTTCAGAAGAATTATGATAATATGGCCCTTCCTTTAGAGATGGCCGACAATATAAATGTCAATTTTGATTACTTTGGTTGGCCTTTATACTTTGATCTGAATGATAAAAACGGCCGTATTGAACCAAGTAGTTATGGTGTAAGTTACTTCACTTTACGTTTTAACTCAAATTATTATTACAATGTTTATGATATGTCTTACCCGGTTTTAGTTACACTTAATGATGAAGGGTCTTTTGGTGGTGAAGGTTATAACTTTATTTTTGCATTGGAATCAAACATTCGGAACAATGCTATTGTTAAATCTGGACAGAAATTGCCTCTTCCAATCCCATCTTTCGAAAGTAGTCTTGCTTGTAAAGACAATCAAAAAAGTACAGAAATTATCAAGTCTGTTGTGGTGGATAGTTATACTCAAGAACCTTTAGAAGCTGTTCAAATTGGCTTATCTATCCCTCAATTTGATGATTGTGTTTTAGGTGAAACTGATGCTGATGGAAAGTTTGCCGATTCTTATCCTGCTGTTTATGGTGGTCAGGGTACATACTTTAAAGAAGAATACCTTAGCAATTTTTATCCAATTGATACTTATGCATTTAAAGAACAACCTGGCATAATTGGTTATGCTATTGCTGGTTCTGATCAAAAAGTTGTCCAGATGCACAAACGCAAAATGATTAATTTTACTGTTGAAAAGAAAATGGTTGCTAAATGTGTTAATGCTGATTGTTTTTCTTTAGGCCCCTTCTCAGAATATGATGAAGAAGATGTTTTGAGTAGTAAGAAACCAGATTCACTTGATGACTTACACACCTGGATATATTTAGGAACAAAAAATAAGTTGTCACCTACAGAAAAAGCAATAATTACATTAAAACGTGTTAGTGATGTTAACCCTAATGTTATTAATGACGAATTTTTAAGTGCCGGAAGTGTTATTGGCAATTCTAATGGCGAGATGGATCTTTATCCTGGAATTTATGAAGTTAATATCTTAATAACAAACGCAGAACCATTTATTATACCAAAAGAAGAGCGTTGTATTAATTCATATACTTGTTTTGATCTTGACGAGATTAATTTAGATGCTCGAGTTTCCGGTCAATTAACTTGGAAAGAAAAGAAATATTATCTCACTATAACTTCTGATGATTTGTACGGATCAAATCAAATTACATTTTATGTAATCGGAATGGATTGGGAATCTGTTCCACAACAAGCACACATCAGAGTAATGGAAGATTTAGATATAATGGGGCAGTTAGGAAATTACTCCCAAACTTATTACAAACAATTACAACCAGAATATAACTAGTTACAATAAAATATAATCAAAAAAAACATGAAACCGCAAACGGAAAAAAAGGTCTGGAGTTTTGTTGGACTATTTATTATTGCTTTAGTGATCAGCATGCCCTTTTATTCTGCTGATGCCATGGCCGTAAATGTACAGATTACCAAAAATCAAGGTGATTTAGGTATTGATAAGTACTTGAATGCTGATGGCGATACTTGGACTGTTGAAACTTTGATTACTGATTCAACCGCTGAAATTAAAGCTGATGAAGTTAAGATTAAAATTGGAAACAAAGAAACGGACTTTGACACCTGTACAAATACCGATTTGGGGGTTACTTGCGAATATATTAGTCCTTTAGTTGATGGAATTAAAGAGAAAGCTTACAACTTCCAAGTTCTATATTATGCTAAAGATCTTAACGGTCATGATATTGTTCCAACTCCAGGAAATGGTGATGTCATAAAAGCTGACGGTTCTGCTCCTCAAGTTCAATACATAGAACTATATCAAAACAAAGATGATGGCACGGTGCGTTTTGACTTTATTGCTGATGATAAGTATGAAGGTGTTCCTTCTATTGGTATCAAGACTATTGAAATTTTGGATGCAGATACCGGTGCAGTTTTAAAAACGATGTCTGGTAAGATTGTTGGTGATGACACACCTTTTAGATTTAGTCAAGAAAATAACGGAAATATTTTAGATGTACCTTTTGATGGTGACGGAAATAAGAGAATTAGAGTTAAAGCAGAGGATCATTTAGGTCATAGTAAAACCAGTCCAGTGTTTACTTTTGATGGCGACTTTGTTAAACCAGAAATACAGGGGTTAGAATTACCTCAGTTAGGTAAATTTATCGGTGACTTTATTATTCCATCAGATGTTAGCGTTGATGTTTTTGAAAAGAAGGGGCTTAGGGAAGTAACAGCATTCTCTGATCAAGCAGCGTTAGATGGAGATGTGGCTGATTGTACTCCTGATATCGATGAAGATGGATTATATCATTGCATTTGGGAAAATATAGAAATAAAACCGGAAGGCCAAATTTCTGTTAAAGTTATTGCTAAGGACCAGTTTGGAAATAGTGCTGAAAAAACTTTATCACAAACCTTTACTAAAGATGTTACGGCCCCAAAGTTAAGATATTTCAATAGCGAAAGGATGTTTGATAATAATGGTTATGTTAAAAGTGGTGAGCAAAGAATTGTCTTAGAGGTTGCAGAAATTGGTTCAGGGATAATTGAAGATGGGATCAGAGCTAATTTAGGTTCTTTAGGTGGAACGGAAAATGTTCCGCCAACAAGTTGTAATGAGACTACTTATGGATTAAGTTGTTATTGGGATACTAGTGCCAGTTTTACTGCAGGTATGGCTACAATTAGTTTGTCAAAATTTGAGGACAATGTTGGCAATGATGGAAAGGCTGATGCTGTTGAGATTTTAGTAGATACTGAAGGACCTAAGGTTGAACAGTTCCAAATTTATGGTGGAGATAAAGATTATTTTCAAAGTAATGATCAACTTAAAATTAATTTAGTCGCTTCTGAATTATCTGGCTTAATTGTTTTATTAGATTTAAAGGGTATTGTCAATGATGCAGAAATAAAATATCCTGCTTCCATATACACTCGTTCTTTTGACGAACCGGAAGGGTGGGTAACCTTTACTGAGAAGGATTGTGAAAGAATAGAAGGCGGGAAATGGAATTGTGAATTTTATACTGATAAAATAAAAAGTGGTCCTGATGAGGTTCAACTTAAAGTTAAGGTTCAGGATACTGCAGGAAATGATGCTGCTTCTTGGCCAGATCAAGATGTTTTTCAATCCAAAGTTAAGAATGCTCAATTAAAAGATGAAAGTAATCACGCAGTTTTAAGTTTTGAATTATTAGGGTTAAGTACTGAGAATACTCCTGATTACTGGGAGCAAGGTAAGACTACTGCTTTAGGCGGTTTATCAAACTTTATTGATTTGGACACAACAGAATTAGCGTATACTAGAATGCCTTTTAGAGTTGTTCTAGAAACTACTGGTAAGAAAGTTGAAGCATTAGAGATAAAGTTAGTTGGTTGTTATCCTAAAGATTCTAGTGAAGCAAAAGCTCCACCACTCTCTTCTGCAATTACTGTAGACAATTCTGCTGAAACTCCTGTTCCTGAAACAACTGCTGAAGCTCCCCTAACCGGACAGGCTGCAGAAGGAGTTACTCAGTTCTCTGAAGAAACTGCAGCCACCGAAGCACCAGTAGTAAGTAGGACTTTAATTTATGGTGGAGTGACTCCATTAGGTACAGCAAATCCAATGCCCACTATTGTTATTGAACTTGAACCTTTTAATGGTCGAGAGATGTTTAATCTTGCTAAATCCGGTGGAGAAGATTTTGAGAAACATAGTGTTGATTACATTTGTAAGATGAGTGTTTTTAGTAAGGTTGGTGATTTAGCTATTAACGCTGCTGAGTTACAAGATGTTATCATTACTGTTCCTTTCGGCTTTACTAGTTTAGGCAGTCAGGATGAAACTTTATCCCAAGAAATTAAACGAAGTAGAGATGAAATCAGAACTGGTTTCTGGGGAGTTTTAGGTAAGTTAGCAGTTATCATGAAATGGTTAGGTTATATTGCTGGTCTGGCAAGCACGATTGTTGGTGCTATCAATTTAATTAATGGAATTAAGGCGGGTTTAAATCCTGCATATACTGTTCAAATTACAAAAGCGGCAGGAATCTCTGCCTGTTTTGGAACTGATAGCGGAACAAACGCAGGCGGGGATGTTGTTGAAGCTTTAAGTGTTGTCATTAATATTCTTGGTTGCACAAGTAATGGTAACAGTCCTTCTTGGATGAAATGGTATGATGAATGGTTGGGGATGATTCCCAAATATTATAATGAGCTACTTTCCTTTGAAGTGGGTCAAAGTCCTAATCTTAATCTTGCAGGTACCCAAGCAGGATCACAACGAGCATCTGCAAGTTATATGCCTGCAAGGAGTGTTAAAGATAACTTGTACTTATCAATTGCCGGAGTTTGTTTACCTGGTATTATTCAAAACTTAGACAAATACAGACAGATCAAGTGTAGAAAAGTTATGTGTTTAGAGAATGAGGTTGCTTCTGGATTAACTACAATTCATGCTTGTAATGAATTAGAAAGTATGATGATTTGTAAGTATTTTATCGGTGAGTTGTGGTATATTTTTCCATTCTCACAGTTTTTTGACAAGATAATTACTGCATTATGGAACTCGTTAAAAGACCCAATATCTTTAGTTCATACAATTTCAATTTTGGGATGTGGAATTGCTTGTCTTGCTGATGAGAAAGTTTCACAAACTTGTCAAGTTATCTTCAGAATTTGGGATGCTATAGATTGGTTAACTGGAACTGTCGGTTTCATTACTACTATCGTTAATGATATTAAAGGTGGTGGATTAAATTATTGCGACAGTGTGGGGTTAGGTGGATTTTAAGATGACAATGAAAAAGAGTATGATGGTATTTGTACTATTGATGTTAATACTTAGTCCTCTGACTATTGCTGCAGAGAACGTTACTTCTGAACCTTCTACTGATTGTAGTTTCTTTTGTAAAGTTTCTAAGTTCCTTTGGGGTTCTTCTGAAGGTGGTGTGCATGGATAAAGCTTTAGTAGTCTTTCAAGATAAGAAAATTCGAAGGCTTTGGCATGATAATAGATGGTTTTATTCTGTCGTTGACATAGTTGCTATTTTAATAGAACAGGAAGATTTTCAAACTGCTAGGAAATATTGGAATAAGCTTAGCCAACGTATAAGGGAAGAAGGAAGTGAAGTGGTGACAAATTGTCACCGGTTGAGATTGTCCGTTCCAGATGGGAAAATGAGAGAAACTGACTGTGCTGATGCTAGGTCTATTTTTCGGATAATCCAGTCAATCCCGTCAAAGAAAGCTGAGGTGGTCTGAAAATGGGACAACTGGACCAAAAATGGGACACTATCATGAGTTATTTTTTTGATTCTCCCTCGCGCAGTTACCAGATCAGAGAATTGGCTCGATTAACAAAAATACCTAAAACCACATTATCAAAATACATGCAGAAATTGCTTTCCCAGAGACTGATTTTAAAAGAGAAAAAAGGTCTTTTTTACTCTTACAAATCAAATAACTCAGACTTTTATTATCGTTTTTATAAGCGTATGTGGATTATAGAAAAGATTTATCGTAGCGGATTGGTTAGTTTCTTGGAAGAAACTCTTTATCCAGAAGTTATTTTTTTGTTTGGCAGTGCGGCAAAAGGGGAGTTTGTAAAAGAAAGCGACCTGGACATTTTTGTTTTGGCACCTGAAAAGAAGATCGACTTAAAGATGTTTGAGAGAAAATTGGGTAAGAAGATTAATTTACTTTTCAAGGATAAATTTACTAACTTAAGTTTGGAATTATCTAACAATATTATTAACGGACATAAGCTAAGCGGACATTTGAAGCTAAGATGAACACAGAATTGATGAATTGGGAACAGTGTAAAGAAGAATTTATCCGTGAGGTTCATGTTGATTATGATAAGGTAAGGTCTATACTAAAAATGTGTGCTGTACGTTTAAGGGTGTTGGAACAGATTCAATTAGATGATGAGACTGCTTCGATAATTGCAGAGGATTATTATGAAATTGTTAAAGAGTATCTTACTGCATTGATGTTGACTAATGGACTAAAATCCAGCAACCACGAATGTTTAGTGTCTTTCTTTAACCAGAAGTATTCTGACAAGGATTATGAAGTCAAACTGCTTTATGAGTTGAAGAAAGTTAGGAACAGGATCAGTTATGAAGGATTTTTTGTGGATAAAAGTTATGTGCAAAGAAACAAGCTGGAATGGCAACATATCATTGAACTTTTAGACAAAGAGATTAAGGAAAAACTTAAAAGTAATTAAATATTAATGATGACAATGAAAAAAAGTATGGTGATGTGCGATGGTTGAAGATGTTGCATTAGTTTGGTTAAAGCAAGCTGAACGTGATCTTAAGAGTGCCAACAATAGTTACAAGTCTAAGGATTATTACGTTACTGCTTTACTTTGTCAACAAGCGGCAGAGAAAGCATTAAAATATTTGTATATCTGTAACAATAACAAGCTAATCAGAACACACGATCTGGTACAATTAGCTAAAGAGATTAAAGCACCGTTAGAAATCATTAAGAATTGTTCTACTCTCAACCCAATTTATGTTGAAGTTCGTTATCCGGAAGATACTGACCTTCCGGCTGATAAAGTTGATAATAAAATTGCTTTACACCTATTAAAGAAAACTGAAGAGGTAATAGTATGGGTAAGAAAACAGAACTGAACCGGAACCTACGTGAATTTGTTCAAAAAGTTTCTTCTGATATAAAGATTACTGAAATGTATCTATTTGGTTCTCGTGCTTGGGGCAAACCACGTAAAGATAGCGATGTTGACTTATTAGTTGTTTCTTCTAAATTTAAGAAAAAACAAAAACTGTCTAGGGCACCATCATTGTACCTGGCTTGGGATTTAAAGTACCCTGTAGATTTTTTATGTTTGACTCCAGAAGAGTTTAAGGAAAAACAGAAGATAAAATGGAGTTTAGTCAATCAAATCGTAAAAGAGGGGATTAAAGTAGTATGACAATGAAAAAAAGTATGGCGATGTTTGTACTATTGATGTTAATACTTAGTCCT
>PFNQ01000036.1:0-308 GCA_002792115.1 Candidatus Woesearchaeota archaeon CG_4_10_14_0_2_um_filter_33_13
TTGTTCACCTTCCTGAACCACATTATTTCCGGTTACACCCAAAGTAGGAGCAATATTTTGTGGAAGATAAGTACAGCTACCATCATCGTCAGTTGCCAAAGCGTTATAGTTCAAAGCAGTAACGTCAGTACAACCAGCTACTTCATCGACATCACAAACGCCATCACTATCTGTATCAACACAAGCATAAGTACAGCTACCATCATCGTCAGTTGCCAAAGCGTTATAGTTCAAAGCAGTAACGTCAGTACAACCAGCTACCTCATCGACATCACAAACGCCATCATTATCTGTATCAACACAAGCAT
>PFNQ01000036.1:356-4046 GCA_002792115.1 Candidatus Woesearchaeota archaeon CG_4_10_14_0_2_um_filter_33_13
AAGATTGCTCAACAGTATCAATATTGTCGCTAACTGCTAAATTAACTATATAAGACCCGGCATCTTCACAACTAGGGACGCCAGAAATAGTGAACCCACTGTTATCAGCAGTTAGGGTATAAGTTGCCCAGGAAGGCAAATTATCGGCACCAAACGAAAGTATATCTTCACTATCGGCATCAGTTCCAGTAACGATCAAGTTAAATTGTTCATTCTCATTAACTGGAGAATTACTTGTAACAGTTAACTGTGGTTTTCTATTGACATCTTTAACTGTAACTTTAAATGATTTGGAAGTGTAAAACTCCCCATCATTAGCTGTGAAAAATAAAGTTACACTACTGCTGGTTTTTGGATGTTTTACAAAATCATAATTTGGAGTAAACCCAAATAGATAATGGTTGTCACTCATCTTAACCAAATCAGAACCCGCAGGAGGATCATTATAAAAACAAAAGATGGGAATACCCATTACATAATTACACACCTTGGTTTGAACATTCAAAGTATTAACTTGGTCGTCTTCTATGACTACGGCAACAAGCACTAGCTGATTTTCTTTAACTTCATCAGTACCAACAATTTCCATAGTTGGAGCAACATTTAAAGGAGCAAAAGTACAACTACCATCATCTACATTAGCATTAGGATTATAATTTAGTGCTTGGTCATTAGTACAACCAAATACTTTAGCGATACAACTGCCGTCATTTACATTCGCATTAGAATTATAATTGAACGCATTTGGATCAGTGCAGCCATAAACTTTAGCAATACAACTGCCATCATCGTCAGTTGCCAATGCATTATAATTTAAAGCACTAGGATCTGTACAACCAGCTACCTCATCGACATCACAAACGCCATCGCCATCAGTATCTAAACAATTAATTTTTAAGTTTAGTGTTAAAGATTCAGTGTTACCATTATTATCGGTAACTGTGCTAGTAATGGTGTAATCCCCAGGAACATATTCTGGTAAGTTAGTATTAATCAGAAAATTTTTAGTCTGAGTAGTATACCAATCACCATAATTAACCCAAGTTTTAAAAACGCCAGGAGTACCTACTTTATACATCAAAGTTTGAACATGTACTGGTGCATTAACTGCAACATGTAATGTGAAGTAATCTTGCTCTCCTTTTATGAGAGTGTTCTGCATCTGTGTTGTACTATCCCAAAAGAATAACATATAAAATTGGTTGCTATTAGCTAAACCCGCAGGCATTACAGAACCAATTAATAGTATAGCTATTAAAATTGAAAATATTTTTTTTTGTATCATTTTTCAGTGCTTCCTCCCCATCCAAATCCAGTAACACCTAGCACCCTATAAGCAAAGTGATCATCTGCTTGAGGACCAAATGTGTGAAGCCAATATGGGCCAGTTTGTAATCTTAAAAACCAAGGACCAACTAAACTTAGTTGTCCTTCTAAATCAACACCCATTTTAAGTCCGTGAGTGTACTCTGTTGAAGAACCATTTCCAGGCAAATCAATTGGACCAGGAACACCTTCTTGGAAAATTTCTCCAGCTTGTGTTTGTGCCCAACCTCGTTGAGTTCCAGATTTTGCCTGTTCTTGCATCAAAGCAATATAAGCAGCATTAAGTCTAACTCCTAAATGAGACAATCCTTCTCCCCAAAGATTACCTTGTAAGAACCTATACGATGTTGAAAGACCAACTTCACCCATCGTTCCAGGATTTATTGTGTTTGCCTCAGTAATTTGTGAACCTATTAAAGGCCCACCAGCAGTAGTAGCTTCAAGATTTGCTTCATGTTCAATAGTTCTAAATTTACTATCTCCTAAAGAAAATCCAGGACCACCATAAATTCCAGCAAACCACCCACTGGCAGAAATTAATTCAACATCTATACCAAATAATAATGGAACATAAGGAGAACTGGGACTAAACCATTCTCCACCAACTCCTCCATAAACTTCTACTCTTCTAGTTTCTTCTGCAGGACAATTGACCTTATCATCAACTTCTTCCCCAGTAGGACAAACATATTTTGTAACTGGTTCAGCTGAAGGTAATGCAGGACAATCTTTTGGGTCAGTTACAACGGTTTTCTCAGGATTTGGACAAACATATTGTTGTGTTGGCTCTGTTCCAGGAGGACAATCTGTTGGTGCATTAACAACTTCATTTCCTGGTGTACAAACATATCTAGTTTCTGTGGTTGGTTCAGGACATGTTGGTTTAGAAACAACAACACACTGTTTTGCTCCAGGACACCATTCTTCAGATTTTTTAGAATAATCAGTTCCAGGATGAACAATAATTTCCAATCCAAGAGATTGTAAAGTAGGACCAATTTTTGGATCTGCACAAAACCCAACCCTCTCTGCAGTGGTATAAGTTTCATCACACTTAGGTGTAGTACCAACCACCTTACGTGGCGTCCTTTTAGTAATAGGATCACAAACTTCTTTTTTATGAACCGGATCAAGTAATCCACAGACCTCTGCCAATTTGTCTTGACCAAGCTCACGAGCCAGATCTCCAGCAGGAATAGTCCGCACATGTGCTGGTGGACTTTGAGCATACGCGATAGCTGGAACGGCAGCAGTTGCTACGGCAACGCCAGTGCTAATAGCTTGACCTAATCTGTACATGTGCCAAGAATTCATCATTCGATCGATAAGTGACATATTTCCCTCCTAAGAGCCACCCACCACCAATAACTACCCAAAAGTAGTCCTCCCTATTTAAATCTTTTGGATGATTGTTAGTCTACAGTAGTAACTAAAGTCCTAGAAACTCTATCTTTGACTATATTTAAACGAAGAGATAGATTATTCCTAAAACAAACATCAAGATTAACGCACTTCCCAAAATGTAATGTTTCCCCATAGAATATTCTGGTTTTCTATCTCCTAACAATTTTGCTTTCCAATAAGTTAGAATTATTAGGATTCCATCAATCCCGCCAGCAATTGCCCCAGTTATTCCCAAAACCGTAATAAACGAGGTAAAATCAAAAAGAACTATTAGTAATGGTAAAGAAAACGTTAGAAACAAAGATACTTTTTTTGATAGCCCATAATCATACTCATAAATTCCAATTGTGGCTATACTGATGGTTAAAAAAGAAGTAAACATAGCTAATACTGCCAATAGATTAGCAAAAATTCCTAACACAGAATGAGAATAAAAACTTAACGCAATTGTGGCAATTCTATCATTAGGAGATAAAGTCTCAAAGTTTTCTAACCCAATTATTCCGATGATTATACAAGAAAACAAAATGTACAAAACAATTGGAATTATAGAACCAATGATAATTGCCCGCTTCATTAGTTTCTTATTTTTTACTAACTCTTCCTGCAACTCAGGTATTGCAGGTAATCCTAAAAAAGCAAAAACAATAACGCCGTAAGGCACAAATATCTTTGCTAAATCAAAATGCATTAGGTGGGAGGGATTTAATTTATCCCACGAAAATACACCAATGAGAATAATCACCAATAACAATAAAGAAATAAGTATCAATTCTGCAGTCCCAGCTGCTTTTATCCCCCTATAAACAATCAGAAAAGCAATTAAAAAGTAAATCAACGTAAACAATAAAGGAGAACCAAATTTAAAGACATTATGTAACGTTGCTCCTTCCCCAATTAAATAAGCAGTCAAAGCCCCGTAACAACCAATTAAAACTGAGAAAGCCATAAGACGTTTCC
>PFNQ01000029.1:0-2292 GCA_002792115.1 Candidatus Woesearchaeota archaeon CG_4_10_14_0_2_um_filter_33_13
GAGAAATCCAAGAGGAAAACTCCGCATCCATGGTTTTTGAATCATCAAAAACCCCTACTCTTACGTTGAAAGTAGGTGATTCTTACGGATTAACAGGTACAAATGACCCACTCCCACGACCTAAAGGTCGGGGTATCTATGCAAGGGCATGATGCTGTACTTGGTTCTTGATGTAATTATCAACTGTATCCACATCATTATAGCCTACAGTGGTTGCACAGCCTCCTGAACTCCAAAGGTGTCCTTGGGGTAGTCTAAGTCTGCTTTTAGGATGATTCTTAAAGAAATAATAAGCAGAGCCTCCTTTGATCAACTGTAGCCCTTTTGATTCTGTTATATTGTGAGGTAAGGAAACCCTCATATGAATATGGTCAGTCATGACAAAAAGAGCATAGATTTTTATATTATGCCTGTTACATACCTTACGGATGCAAGCTTCAACAAGGTGTTGTTGCTTGAATTTGCCAAACATATTGTAGCGATACTTTGTCGCAAATTCGATGTGCCAGAAATTTGTGCCAACTTTATGGCTGTAATGTTTTAGGTTTGTCATTTTCGTCTCCGCAGACGAAAGCTAACGCTATTTTGTTCGCAAAAAATAGTGCGCTGTTTCGTCCGCAGATTATTCTGCGGCGAAGCCGCAATAAAATTCTTTCTAAGAAATCGACCTAAACAGGCTGTCCGACAATTACTGATTCTTTAATTTTCTCTCTCGACGAGAGATAGAAAGATTTATATAGTTTCTCGTCTATAAAAATAGTAAAAATGAGGTGACTTCTATGGCTTACATAAAATCATTCAAAGAGCAAAACTGGCTTCTTCCGCCAAATATTTCTGATCTTATACCAGATGACCATGTTTGTCTGCTTATTGCGAGCTTTATCGATAAGTTGGATTTCTCATCCTTTGACATCAAATATGCTGGTGCTGGTCATCCAGCATATCATCCAAGAGTAATCTTAAAGCTTCTTGTTATGGGCGTTCTTGACAAGGTTAGGTCATCAAGAAGATTAGCAAGAAATGCAAGGGAAAATATAGTGTACATGTATTTATCAGAAAAACTATGCCCTGATTTCAGGACAATAAGCGATTTTCGCAAAGACAATCCAACAATTGTTAAAGAGGCATTTCAGCATACTGTAGCTTTAGCTAAAAGCGAAGGCATGTTAGACTTATCCAACTTGGCAACCGATGGCACAAAGACTAAGGCAAATGCCTCAAACAAAAAAGTCCTCTCAAAAGAAGAGCTAGCTTTCTTGACGAACTTTGTTGAGAACGAATTAGATGAATGGGCTAAGCAAGATTCTTTAGAGGATGATTTCTTTGAAGACCTAAGAGGAAGCGACCAACTTCCGAAGTCCAGCAAAAAGAAAATACAAAATGCTGTTAAGCATTATATGAACGAGCTCAAGGAAAAAGGGAAACCTTTCAAGTTAGGATTACAGGATAATCTCAAAAAAGCAAAGAAAGAATTGCTAGAAAACAATTTAACAAGGGTCAATACAACTGATCCTGAAAGCAGGTTTATGCCATCAAAGAAAGGCAAGATAGAATTCTCTTATAATCCCCAAATAACAACCGAGAAGAATGGATTTATTCTTGCAAACGATGTTTGCAATGAAATCCATGACTCTGGACAACTAAAGCCACAAGTCAATCAGACTAAAGATAACCTTGGCAAGATACCTAAAGACGTGAAATGGAGCTTTGACAATGGCTACATTGATGGAGCCAATATCAACTTCTTGAATGGCCTAAACATTGATGCTTACATCTCCTGCCAAAAAGAAAAATCTGACAAGCCTTATGACAAGAGCAACTTCAATTATGATAAAGAAAAGGATATTTACATTTGCCCTCAAGGCAAAACGTTAGTGTTTCAAATAGAAGGATTTGATAAAGGAAAGAAAAAGAATCTTCGGCTTTACAAAGGAACTTCTTGCAAGACATGCCCTTACCATCATCTTTGCACTAAGAAAAAAGATGGAATAAGAACTATCAAGATGTATCCTTTTGAAGAGGAGAGTAGGCAGATGAGGAAGAAAATGCAGACAGAAGAGGCAAAAGAAACTTATAAGTTGCGTAAGCAAATAGTTGAGTTTGTGTTTGGTGATTTTAGGGAGAACAAGGGGTTGATTACTTTCTTGACAAGAAGCTTAGAAACAGTCAGAACAGAGTTTAATCTGATGAGCCTTGCCAGTAATTTAGACAAGGTGTGGAGAAAGAATCTGGAAAAGAGAGAGAAAATTAGACAGAATGTGAGCTTAGGGATTAAAAAATTATTTGCGCTTT
>PFNQ01000029.1:2338-4610 GCA_002792115.1 Candidatus Woesearchaeota archaeon CG_4_10_14_0_2_um_filter_33_13
CACGCAAACCATTTAACTTAAACTTTTCCCTCTTGCAGAGGTCGCTACGCTAAAAGTTTAATGTATGGTTCGCTAAACGAGAACCCCTAACGATACAAGCAACCACCTTCAGCATGAGGTGGTCGCTATGACTAAAAAACTATATCCGCACTTTAATCCAGAAGTGCACAAAATTGAGAGTAAAATCGCAACTGTGAGGACATCTCACCATTGCAAATACAACATCAATTATCACATTATCTGGATTCCGAAATACAGGAAGCCAATATTGACTGGAAAGGTTGTTGAAGTTCTGAAAGCAATTATTGAAGGGCAATGCCAAGAGATGAGTATTAACAATCTCGCATTAGAGATTATGCCTGACCATTTGCATCTATTCGTGGGTGCAAAGCCGACAGTAACGCCTTTCAAGATAATCCACAAGCTGAAAGGTAATACTTCAATACAGTTGAGAAGATGTTTTCCTGAGTTAAGGTATCTTGGTTATAAACAGCATTTTGGAAGCGGATTTGATAACCTCTGGGCAAGAGGTTATTACTGTGGCTCTGCTGGTCATGTTTCACAAGAACAAGTTAAGAGATACATCCAAGAACAGCAGGGCAAAGATGTCTTTGAATACGATATCTATGGCTGTCCCGCGAACTTAAAAGGACAGCTAACAATAGGAGATTTCACAAAAATATAAGTCTTTTTGATAAGTTAATATGACCACACTCAATTTTTCCCAAAAACACGTTGCGAGTTAAATGAACAAAGAAAACCCTCTAAAAGATACAGACTTTTTGCTTATCTTCTCTTAATCTGTTTGTATTCTGCTAGCTCTTTCAAAAACCTTCGCACTGCTTCTTTCACAATCTCGCCTCTGGATGTGTAACCTAATCCACTTTCCTTCACTACTTTATCAATCTCTCGGATTAGTTCTTCTGGCAGTGCTACATTTGTGTATTTACTAACCATTGTCAACCTATAAGAAACAGATTGAGTATAAATCCTCTTTCGGTAATATATTGTAAATGTATAGTAAATCCATTAGAAATATTTATAAATTAGTTCATTCTAATGTATATATAATGACAGAAGAAAAACGCATTTGTTCAAAATGTGGAAAAGCAATAAAAGATGACCATAAACATTGTCCTTCTTGTGGTGGTAAAGTAGTTGATCAAGAAGAACATAGAGTTCATGGAGTCAAAAAAAGAAAAATAGGGTTATACTTTGTAATTCCTATTGTGGTAATCTTGATAATTGCATCTGTTGTAATTTTTGCAATACCTTTTCAATATAAAGCAACAGAAGCTTATGATGTCCAAGAACCTTATACAGATACTGAATATTACTATGAAAATGAACCTTACGATGCTCTTGAATACTACTATGAAGAAGAACCAAATACCGTATGCGCAGGACATAGTTTTTGGACTGGAGCATGTAATGAATGGAAAACAGAGTATACAACAGTAACTAAATCTAGAACTGTAACAAAATATCAGCAAGTGCAAAAATCAAGAACTGTTACAAAATATAATACTATTCAAAAAGAAAAAGAAGTTTGGAAGAAAGATACATTATTCAATATGTGGATTGGAAAAACGCAATATTGGTATAAGGTATAAAAATGATTGGGAATCTAAATCTAGATTTACTCACCCTCGTTATTATGGGGGTATTCGCTTTCTGGATAGAGAGACGAGGATGGGTTGCAAGATGGACGGTTATTGTTAATGGTGTTTTATTAAGCGGTTCTTTATTTCCTGATATTGCTGGAACTATTTTACCAGCACAGATTATACCTGCGGTTTCTACTTTTCCAGAACCTCTGCAATGGTGGATGTGGGGAAGTTTAGTTGCGGCAATTGCCTTTGCATTAGATTATGTCAACAAATTAGATGTTCACGCAAACATTAAGAAATTTATTTATGTAACATACAGCTCAAAAACAGTATTTGGAATCCTACTTGCCGCAATAGTTAATCAATTTGATTTTTGGTGGGTTTTTGTTTTAGTTGTTTGGATTTTTGCAGTATATAAATTAAAACACGAATTTTGGAACTAAAATTACTACGCAAACTATTCTGAAAAATATTAAATGTTTTTATTGTTTCTGCCTCTTGCACAAACACTAGAAGGAGGCGACGGGCTTCATCCCACAGATAAATCAGTGGGTATTCGCCCTACGATTTTATAATGGACTGGAACTCCTGCCTTATGTTGTCTTAACAAAGGCCCATAAACATCAACATTGTGTACAACACCAGAATGATCTCTAATTCCA
>PFNQ01000029.1:4639-21112 GCA_002792115.1 Candidatus Woesearchaeota archaeon CG_4_10_14_0_2_um_filter_33_13
CCAATGGTTGCTCCACTTGTCTCTAATTCAGTACCAGCAAAGAATCGTTGCTCGGTTTGGCTTACAACAACACCATCAATAGTTGATCCAGCACCAGCACGAACTCTTGTAAAGCCGTTTGTTCTATGTCGAACAGCTTGTTCATTTGCAAAATTAAATACCATTTTAACTACCTCCGTTATTGACGATAAAATTTTATTGCAATACGGAACTTTTGAGATTTATTTATAAACCTTGCGGAAGCACATATAATGTATATGTTTAAATTAAGTTTAGGCTTTTGCAAGTATAACTTATAAAAAATTAATCCATAAAGAAGACAAAAAGAAGTGCCCCGGCCGGGACTCTCAAATCTTCTGGAGATTTGTGGTCTCCCAGAGGATATTTGAACCCGGGTCGCTGCCTCTCTTCCCTTTCTTGGTCGAAAGGGCAGAATGATAGTCCGGACAGTGCTGATTAACCAGGAAGATTAATCATCTACACCACCGGGGCATTTGAGTTTGTAAATTCTTGATACCTTTTATAAATTTTTGGGTTGTTTGTCCCTATAACACTAAACCATCGGCTTAAGTCTTCTTTTTTTCTAATTCTTATTTGGTGTCGTATTAAATTTTTCTTTGAACTTTTGTTGTAATAACCAACATCGAGTCTAACTTTTGGATTAAAGCCCATCTTTTCTAAATAGTTTTGTAAATCTAAAATCAACTCCCGACTTGCAAACCATGCTCCCAACTCTAAGTATCCCCTATCTTTTACTAAATAAAAGTCTGTGTCCATAATGCCTCGAATGCAACTAACCATCTCTTTAGATACATTATTTCTACAAGTTTTTTTAATTGTGTTTGGGATTGATATTATTCTTGATTTCTTACCAAACGGAAGTTCTAGAAATATGTTAAAGAATAGTGCGATAGATTTAGAATAAACTCTTAGTTCGCAAGTATTATCTTTTCTCTCTAAAAACTTTACGTTTATATTAAAGACATTTTTCCATAAGGCCCTTATATACTGATCATAATATGGTTTGTCACTCTTTAAGTTTCCAGTACATTGTATCACATACTCTTGTTTGTTTGGACGAAATCCTAAATATCCATCACCAATATGAATGCCACAAAGCTCAGCTAATTGGGGTGACAATTTTGTGGGGATTATAACCTGTTTTTTAATTTCACTTTTAGTTAGATCAAACATCATTTTATGTGGTATTCCCCCTGTTAAGGATCAGTGTTAAATATAACTGTTTTCTTTGTTAAACTAGGATTGATATCAAAAACCTTATAAGTATAGATTGATGTTTAGACTTATGGTTGAAAAAAGAACTATCCTTGGTCTTACAGAAAAGATTTCAGTTTATGGACCAAAAGAGAAAGAACAGGTCGTTGCTAGGATAGATACTGGCGCTACCGCCTCGTCTATTGATCTGAAACTCTCTGCAAAATTAGGTTTAGGTCCAATCACCAGGACAAAAGTTGTTAAGTCTGCTTCCGGGTCAAAATTAAGACCAATGATTAGAGTTAGAGTTAACATTGGGGGAGAAGAGATGGAGGAAGATTTTTCTATTGCTGATCGTGAGCATATGACCTACTCAGTACTAATTGGACAAAATATATTAAAGAAAGGCAAGTTCTTAATTGATCCTTGCAAAGGTTTGGAAAAATGAAAGCTGCAATAATTTCCTTGGGAAGTGTAAGTTCACAAATGGTTGGTGATGCACTTAAAAACTATTTTGATGAAGCAGATATGATCCAATTAAAAGATATCCAAGTAAATTTAGGGAAAGAGAGTGGGATATTTTACCAAGGGAAAAAACTTAAAGATTATGATTGTGTTTATGTTAAAGGTTCTTTTAGGTTTGCTCATTTGCTAAGGTCAATTGCGTCTATTCTAGAATTAAAGGTCCCATATATGCCGTTAGCAGCAAATTCTTTTACAGTTGCTCATAATAAATTATTGACTCATCTTGCTTTAGAACAAAGAGGTATTCCCATGCCAAAAACTTACGTTACTTCTACTGTAGCAGCGGCGAAGGAATTATTAAAACAA
Source organism: Candidatus Woesearchaeota archaeon CG_4_10_14_0_2_um_filter_33_13 (assembly GCA_002792115.1). Lineage (GTDB taxonomy): Archaea > Nanobdellota > Nanobdellia > Woesearchaeales > GW2011-AR9. The sequence continues at coordinate 6,686 of PFNQ01000029.1, forward strand.
GTTAATTATCCTATTGTGATGAAGTTTCCAGAAGGTACTCAAGGCAAGGGGGTAATGTTTGCTGATTCTATTAGTTCGGCATCATCTCTTCTTGATGCACTTGGTGCTCTTAACCAACCATTCATCATTCAAGAATATATTGAAACGGGTGGAACAGACGTTAGGGCGATTGTTGTTGGCGATAAGGTGGTTGGAGCTATGCGCCGTAAAGCACAGAAAGAAGAGAAACGTTCTAATATTCATGCAGGTGGCACTGGAGAACCAGCTAAACTTAATAGAGAGTTAACAAACATTGCTTTAGACACAGCTAAAGCTTTAAATGCAGATATTTGTGGTGTTGATATTTTAGAAAGTCCTCTTGGTCCATTAGTTATTGAAGCGAATGTTTCTCCCGGTTTGCAGGGAGTAAGTAAAGTAGTTCCAACTATTGCTGATGACATTGCTAAATTTTTGTTTTATAAGACTGAAGAAGTTGTTGGAAGCAAAAACAAAGAGAGAACTGAGAAAGCAATGAAAGAAATTGCGCTAAAAGAGTTAAGTGGGGATTCTCCCTTACAAGAAATAATTACAGAATTACAATTTAGGGGGGAAAGAATTCTTTTACCTGAAATAATTACAAAAATAACTAAGTTCAGTGATAGGAAGGAATATGCCCTTAAAGTAAAAAAAGGGCAACTAGAGATAACAGAATTTAAGATCTAATTCTTCATCTCTGATTATTTGTTTTTCTTTTTAATAACAGAACGTTTACTTTTAGATTGTGCCGCTCTAATAGTAGGTCTTTCTCCAATTATTGATCTTTGATTAGGTTTAAACCATAACAAGTATATTATTGGTAGTAATCCCATTGTGTTCAATAATAGCATTGCAATAAACCATCCTTTTTGTTTGTACCTTGCTGTATACCATAATCCTAATCCTTTCCAGATGATGGTCCAAACAAACACAATTGCAAAGGAAAAGATCATTGTCCCCGGCAGTTGGTACATATTCGTAAGAAAATTAAATCCCATTTTTTGCCTCACATATATTTTAAGTATGTTTTCACTGTTATTACCGTTACTATTTATTAAAGTCTGTCCTTTAGATATTTATGCTTTTTCTTTTCCATACCGTTTAGATAAATAAGTTAATTCTTTTTCTAATCCTGGGTGGGTGGATCCAATTAATAAACAGACTTCTTTTTGTGAAAATGCCGGCTTGTAATCACGAGGGCTACTTAGGGCATCAAAGTAATCAGCTAAACTTAAAAGCGCTCCAGCATACGTTAGTGTTGGATTTTCATATCTTTTTTGTAAGAATAAGCTTCTATCATCAGTTGTTCTATTGCAAATTTCCAATGCGACTTCATATTCTCTGCGTTCATCTTTTCTATGGTCTATCCTTCCCTGTCTAGGATAATCATGATGCTGTAACACTAGTTGGCTAAGGTAAGGGAATTCCCGTTCTTGTAACTGTTCTAACAATAATCCCCCAATCTGATTATGGGAGTTCATAATGGTGCGTTCTTCTTCACTAAGTTTTGCTGGCTTGAAAAGTATGTCTGGAGGAATTTTTGTCTTACCATAATCATGTAATAAACCAGCAATTGCTAATGTGGGAATTCCAACAAAATTAACAACCCCTGGTTGTTTTAAAGACAAATCTAAAAATAAAACACCTGTTCTCAAAGAGTGATCGTAATATTGTCCAATTTTTCTTTTCATTTCAGTTAATAAAATTTGGACACTTGGGTGGGTGCTAACAACTTCAGTTAATTGTTTCACCAACTCCTTTTGTTCTGTTCTAATAACAAATTGATCTGAGAAAAGTGGGGCAACTCCTGTTTCAAATAAGCGACATAATTCCTGTTGTAAGTTGTACATTCCAATAAATCTCCCAATTTAATATAAAGAGATTTCTCTAATCCAACAACATCCTTAGAGAAGATAATACTAAAAAAACATAACAAATATCATTTTGTGTTTATTCCTTTTTTTTGCTGATCTTATTAATTTTTTCTAAGTCCTCAATTATATCAGAGGAGATAAAAGTGTATCCCTTTTTTTTCTTTAATAATTGATCTCCAACCCAGCCATTGATGTAAGATGCAGCTACAGCACTTTTAAACAAATCTTTTGTTTTAGCTAAAAAACCAACACATAATCCTGCCAATATATCTCCTGTACCTCCTTTAGTCATGCCCTGATTTCCAGTACGATTAAAAGCAATCTTGTTTCTTGAGAGAATTATATCGGTTGGACCCTTAACTAATAGTACATTATTGTTCTGTAAGAAATATCTTAGATTTCCTTGTAATATCTCTGCTTTTTCTTTAGCATTTGATTCTCTTAATTTTGGCAGTAAAAATTCTTTTCCACTATTGACCAACATCATCTCTAACTCAGTTTCATGAGGTGTAAGAATAGAGTTATGAAAATCTTTAAAGGACATTGATTTTAATGCATCTGCATCCACTACTTTTAATTTCCCCGATTTCTTAATAAAATATTGACAAAACTTATCTGCTTTTCTGGTTATTCCATTGCCCAAACATATTGCATCATATCTATCGGCAAATTTTACCATGTCTTTAGCATTTTTAATGTTAAAATTTCCTCCTCTTATCTTGTGAGTGATTAAGTCTGGGGTGTATCTGTTAATTGTCCAAGCTACTTTTTCTGGGGCAGCAATGGTAACTGTATCACTGCCGCATCGTAGGGCTGCTAGTCCTGCTAAAGTAACTGCTCCAACATATTCTTCAGAACCGCCGATAATCAAAGCGTATCCATTTTCTCCTTTATGTGATGTCTTCTTGCGATCCATCAATTTCTTAATTTGGTTGATGTTCATTTTTAAATAACCTACCTTTTTGAAATCTGATTTATAAATAAAGCTTATTTTTTAGGTTTATATAACTTTGTAATAATTGTTGGGTAGGTAAAATCATTTATTTACATGCGGGCAAACTAAGAAAACCTTTTAAATGAACAGATTTATTCCTAATTTCATGGCCCCATAGCTTAGTCTGGTGGAGTGCCGCTCTTATATGGGTGTACTCTATACATACATTGCATCTTTGGACAAGCGGTGGTCCCGGGTTCAAATGCAAGCAATCTATGCAAGTTGGGCGGGCTAAAGCCCACCAAGCTAAAAGAGTGCTTGTCTGAGAGTCCCGGTGGGGCCATATTTTTTCTAGTTACTTTTCGATTCATTAAATAACTAAATTTTCTATAAACCAACTGAGAGAAAATGAAGTGCGGTAGCGGGGACTCGAACCCCGGTCACAGCCTCTTTGCGTTAACAAAAAGATTGTTATGATTACAACCTTACACTTGGCAAGGCCGTATACTAACCACTATACTACTACCGCAACATTCTACAGAAATGTGAGTTATTAATAAAGTTTTTCATAAGACCAGACAATTAAAACAAAAAAAAAGATTATCTTTGCGCATAAACAAAGATTGCTTTCAGTGTTACGATTATTGTTGCAGGTACAAATAATGTTAAGATTCCTTTCAACATGTTTGTTATTGCTGGTGCAACAGAGTCAAATATTCCTACCTGAATGCCTAAATAAGACACTAGTACCAATACTGTGGCACTAGCGAGGAAGGCATTTATTTCTTCTACAGATATATTTAGTAATCCAACTATTACTCCTAATAAAAATACGGCCCAAAGTATTTCTGTTTGATAAATTCCAGTATATCCCAATCCTAAGATCGCTGCTAAGAATATTCCTACTATAAATGACCAACTTCCTAATAAATTGTTTTTCTTGACTGAAAGATTGACTTTTACACCGCTTTTTCGCTGATTCTTACTCATCATGATCACCTCTTTTTAAGGAAGTAATTTTTTGTAGTATAAAAAGTTTTATAAACAACTTACCTTTCCAGAAATTAATCCCCGCTTAGTTTAGTGGCTAGAACATTCGGCTGTAGCAGGTGTCTGACGACCATCTATGCGATGCTTGGATGAAAGACAATCAGCCTTATAGTTACCGAGAGATCCCCGGTTCAAAATAAGTGAAATCTCTTCACTTTATGAGAGTCCGGGAGCGGGGACTTTTTTTTTCTACAGTTTGTGCGAAAGCTTTATAAAGAGACCCTTGGTTTTACAGAAAAATGGCCAGTCATTTTTCTACAACATGAAATTATCAATTTATTTGTAGATTTAGCGCTATTCCACGATGCCCTGGTGGTGTAGCTCGGCCTAGCATGAAGCCCTGTCGTGCATAATTGCATAGAAAGGCTTCGACCCGGGTTCGAATCCCGGCCAGGGCGCATGGGCCGGTAGCTTAGCTTGGTAGAGCGCCTGACTTTTATGTCAGGAAGACAAGCTAGTCTTGTAAATGCAAGAAATCAGGCGGTCGAGGGTTCAAATCCCTTCCGGCCCGTCAGGAGAGTGGCTTATGGTCGCTCTCCACATCATATTTCCGAGGAAAACAAAATGGTTGAAACACACGAGCTCATTCCAAAACATACTAAGATTAGTGATTCTGAAAAAGAAAAACTTCTAGAAACATATCAAGTTTCTTGGAGTGGATTACCAAAAATAAACAAAAGCGATCCAGCAATAGCTAAGTTAAATGTTAAAGTTGGCGATGTTATTCGTATTGATCGTGAAAGTAAAACTGCTGGTAAATCAGTCTATTATCGGGCTGTAGTTGAAGGGTGAATATTATGGACAGATCTATCTTAATTAAAAAATATTTTGAAGAAAAAAAGTTTGTTGACAGTAATATTCAATCTTTCAACAACTTTTTAGATAAGGGTATGCAAGTAGTAATTGAAGAGAACAAAGAAGCAGAACCTGCCATCATCCCTCACAACATTGAGAAATTTAAGATTCGTTTTGGCAGAATTACCGTTGGTAAACCAGAGATTACCGAGGCTGATGGTAGTAAAAGACCAATTTATCCAATGGAAGCGAGATTAAGAAAAATTTCTTATTATGCTCCAATATATCTCGAAGTTAGTACCTACATTAATGATGTGCAAAGAGAAAGTTTTGTTGCAGAAGTTGGTAAGATGCCCATTATGTTAAAAAGTAAGTATTGTAATCTTAATTCTTTGAGTCGTGAAGACCTTATTAAACGCGGTGAAGATCCAACCGACCCGGGAGGATACTTCATAATTAATGGTACTGAAAGAGTTGTTGTTAATATCGAAGATTTGGCAGCAAACAACTTTATGGTTGAAGCTAAAGATGGTGAAGTTTCAGGAAGATTCTTTGCATCTCAAGGATCATATAAAATTCCTCACACTTTTGAAAGAAAGAAAGATGGTCTTTATTATATGACCTTTACCAGAGTAAAAAACATGCCTGTTGTTGTTGTACTTAAGGCTTTAGGTTTAACTAAAGATGAAGAGATTATGAGAGCAATTTCTGACGAAAAGAATTATGAAGAAGTTGTACTTAACTTATTAGAATTTGTTGATATCAAAACTCAAGAAGATGCTGTTGATTACATCTCTAAAAGGGTTGGGATTGCTCAGGCTAAAGAAGTAAGGATGGAAAGAACTAAAGAAATCCTAGACAAATACCTTTTCCCAAACATTCTTTCTGGCCCGGGAAGTAATGTGATAAAAGCAAAGAACTTAGCTAAAATGTTGAAAAAGTTCATTGATGTGCGTAATGAAGCTCGTTTTAGCGATGATAAGGATCATTACATGAACAAAAGACTTCGTCTTAGTGGAGATTTAATTATAGAACTATTTAGAACTAATTTCAAGATTCTTGTTGGAGATATACTTTACAATTTCCAGAGAATTATAAAACGTGGAAAATTACCTTCTATCCGAGTTATAATTAGAGACAAGTTGTTAACTTCTCGTTTGTATTCTGCAATGGCTACTGGAGAATGGGTTGGTGGCAGGCAGGGAGTTTCACAAAGGATGGATAGAAACAACTTTTTGGCTATGATTTCACATTTACAAAAAGTTGTTAGTCCTTTATCCAGTTCGCAAGAGAACTTTGAAGCTAGGGCATTGCATTGTACTCACATTGGAAGACTTTGCCCTACAGAAACCCCAGAAGGAACAAACATTGGGTTAAGAAAAAATTTAGCTATGCTTTGTTCAATATCTCAAGCAGCTGATGACACTGAAGTTTTGGAAAAGGTAAAAAATCTTGGCCTTAAAGAGGCTTAATTGGTAAAATAAAATGGCAGACGTTTATATTAATTCAAAATTTGTAGGGACCGTTGAAGACCTTGATTCTTTTATTAGTAATGTTAAGGATCAGCGGAGAAATGGGGCTTTGTCCGAGTTCGTCAACATCATGAAAGATGATAGGGCTAATGAAGTTCAGATTTTCTGCGACGAAGGAAGAGCAAGGAGACCATTAATAATCGTTAAAGAGAGTAAACCTTTGTTAACTGAAAAGCACATAAAACAATTAACGGACGGTGAGATTACTTGGGCAGATTTAATTCGACAAGGTGTTATTGAATATTTAGATGCTGGCGAAGAAGAAAATGCTTTAGTTGCATACAACGAAACTCAAATTGTTCCTAACACTACACATATGGAAATAACACCTGGTTCTATTACTGGGATTACTACTGCCTTAGTTCCATTTGGTAGTTATAACCAATCTTCTCGTTTGATTATTGGTAGTAAGAACCAAAAACAATCTTTAGGTTTCTATGCGGCAAATTATCATTTGAGAATGGATATGGATGCAAACTTGTTGCATTATCCTCAATTTCCGATTGTTAAGACGAGCTTACATGACGTTACTGATTATGACGAACATCCTTCTGGACAGAATATGGTTGTAGCCGTAATGTGTTTTGATGGATACAACATGGAAGATGGAGTTATTTTAAACAAATCCTCTGTAGAAAGGGGCTTAGCTAGAAGTAGTTATTTTCGTCCAGTAAGTGCAGAAGAATTACGTTATTCTGGTGGTTTAGTTGATACTATTTCTGTTCCTGATAAGGATGTAAAAGGTTATCGAAGCGAGAAAGATTACCGATTCTTAGAAGGTGACGGAATTATTTATCCTGAAGCAACTGTCGATGAAGGAGATGTTATTATTGGAAGAACAAGTCCACCAAGATTTTTGTCAGGACTAGATGAATATAATCTTTCTGCTGCGATTAGGAGGGAAAGTTCTATCTCCCTTAGACACGGAGAAAGAGGGGTGGCAGATTTTGTAGTTATTACTGAAAATGAAGAAGGTAATAGATTAGTTCAAGTTCGTTTAAGGGAAGAAAGAGTTCCAGAAATTGGAGATAAGTTCACATCTAGACACGGACAAAAGGGAGTGACGGGTATATTAGTTCCGTCTTCGGACATCCCATTTTCTGTCTCTGGTATTGTTCCTGATTTAATCTTTACTCCTCATGGAGTTTCTTCAAGGATGACTGTTTCACATCTGTTAGAGCTTATTGGGGCTAAGGTTGGGGCATTATCTGGTCGATATGTTGATTCTACTCTTTTTGAAGCAGAACATGAAGAAGACATTAGAAAAGAATTACTCGCTTCTGGTTTTAGAGAGGACGGTACTGAAACTTTTTATGATGGTAGAACTGGTAAACAAATGCTAGCAAGAATTTTTGTTGGTAATATGTACTATTTAAGATTAAGACATATGGTAGCTAATAAGATGCAATCTAGAGCGAGGGGGCCAATCCAACTTTTAACAAGACAACCTACTGAGGGTAAGGCCAAAGAAGGGGGTCTTAGATTAGGAGAGATGGAGAAAGATGTCTTTATTGCTCACGGCGCATCACTATTATTGAAAGAAAGGTTTGATTCCGATAAGGCCGTCTTACCTGTTTGTGAAAAATGCGGATTAGTCGCTGTTGAAGACCATTACAAAAACAGAAAATATTGTTTAATGTGTGGTGAAGACATTAATGTCAGTTATGTTGAGATGAGTTATGCCTTTAAACTACTATTGGATGAAATTAGAAGTCTAACAATTTATCCAAGGCTTAACATGGTTAATAAATACTAATAAGTGCAAAAACCCACGGAGAAAGAAAAAAAATGGAACGTCAAGTTTACAAAAAAATCAATAGTATCATATTTGGTGTATTCTCTCCCAAGCAAATCATGGATCTTGCGGCAGTAAAGGTTGTTACTCCAGAACTTTACGATCGCGAAGGTTATCCTGTTGATGGTGGATTAATGGACATCCGTATGGGTGTTATTGATCCGGGGATGAGATGTAAAACATGTGGTCAAAAACTTAAGGAATGTCCTGGCCATTTTGGTTATATTGGATTAGCTCGTCCGGTTGTTCACATTAAGTTTGTAAGACAAGTTTATGACTTATTAAGGTCTAGTTGTAAGTATTGTGGCCGTGTACTTGTGCCAGAAGCAAACTTAAAGAAATATTTAGGTCTTTTAGAAAATTCTAGCAGTGAAGAAGGATTCGAAGCTAGAAGAAGAAAAATAAAAGCAATTGTTACAAAGTATAAACTTAAAGATAAATGTCCTCATTGTGAGAAGAAACAAGACAAAATTAAATTAGAAAAACCATACAACTTTTTTGAAAATGAAATTAGATTAAGTCCTATTGAAGTTAGAGCAAGGTTAGAAAAATTGTCTGAAGAGGATTTAGAATTATTTGGTTATTTTAAAGGATTTAGACCAGAATGGATGATTCTTACAGTTATGCAGATTCCTCCTGTAACAATGAGACCAAGCATCACTTTAGAATCTGGTGAGAGAAGTGAAGACGACTTGACTCATAAGTTAGGAGATATTGTTAGAATCAACCAAAGATTATTTGAGAACATTAATGCTGGTGCGCCAGAGGTTATCATTGAAGATTTATGGGATCTATTGCAGTATCACGTAACTACTTTCTTTGATAACGAAGTGGCACAATTACCACCTGCCCGCCATAGGGGTGGCCAAGTACTCAAAACGGTGGCATCTAGAATTAAAAGTAAGGAAGGACGTTTAAGACATAACTTGGCAGGTAAGAGAACAGATTTTTCTGCAAGGACGGTAATCAGTCCAGATCCGTTTATTGACTTAAACGAGGTAGGGGTTCCGGTTTCTATGGCCATGAGTTTAACAATTCCTGTAAGAGTTACTGAATGGAATAAAGAATACTTGATTAAGTTTGTTCAAAACGGACCAAAAAAATATCCTGGTGCCAATTATATCCTTAAGATGGATGGTAAAAGAAAAACTATTACTGATGAGACTAAGGAAGAGATTTTACAAGAGCTTGGTGAAGGATACATTATAGAAAGACATCTTATGGATGGAGACATTGCTTTGTTTAACCGTCAACCTAGTTTGCATAGAATGAGTATGATGTGTCACAAAGTTAAAGTCCTACCTGGAAGAACTTTTCGTTTAAATCCTGCTGTATGTAATCCTTACAACGCAGACTTTGATGGGGATGAGATGAACTTACACATCCCTCAAAATGAAGAAGCCCGGGCTGAGGCACAAATCTTAATGTTGGTTGACACGCAAATTATCAGTCCACGTTATGGTTTAAGTGTTGTTGGATGTATCCAAGACGCTATTACCGGAAATTATCTTTTAACTAAAGAATTAGTCTTAACTAGGGCAGAAGCAGTTAGTCTATTGTACAATTGTGGTGTAGAAGACTTTTCTAGGTTACCTAACAAAGAAAAGATTGATGGAAGAGAAGTGTTTTCTGTTTTACTCCCTGAAGATTTTTCATTTAATGGTAAAGATAAGAGTGGGAATGAGGTTAAGATTGTTGCTGGAAAGTTAAAATCTGGAGTGATGGATAAAGCTAACTTAGGTCAAGAAAGTGGTTTAATGTTAAGAAATGTCTACGAACAATATGGTCCTGCGTATACTGCTGATCTATTGGGTAAGATTTCAAAATTAGGAATTACCGTTTTAGCTAGACGAGGATTTTCAATTGGTATTGGAGATTTGGACCTTTCTAAAGATAGTAGAGATGAAATTAAAGATGTTGTTGATAAATCTGAAGAAGACGTTAATAAATTGATTAAGAATTATTATGACCATAAATTAGAACCCTTGCCTGGTAGAACAATTTTAGAAACTTTAGAGGTTGGTATTCTTAGTGGGTTAAACAAAGCTAGGAACCGGAGCGGTGATATTGCTATGAAACAAGTTGTAAATAGTGCTGCTGTTACTATGGCAAGATGTGGTGCTAGAGGAAATCCATTGAACATGGCTCAGATGACTGCAGTTGTTGGTCAGCAAGCATTGCGAGGTAAGAGAATTGATACTGGTTTTAGAGAAAGAACCTTGTCCTACTTCCAAAAACACGACTTAAGTCCAAAGGCAAGAGGATTTATTCGTAATAATTTTAAGAGCGGTTTAGTACCAAATGAATTCTTTTTTGGGGCAATGACTGGAAGAGACGCTTTAATGGATACTGCTTTAAGAACGCCAAAATCTGGTTATTTGTACAGAAGATTATCTAACGCAATGCAAGATCTTAAAGTTGAATATGATGGTACAGTTAGAGATGCTAGTAGAAGAATTATTCAATTCTCCTATGGTGAAGATGGCTTGGATGTCTCTAAGACAAAGAATGGAGTTATTGATGTTAAGAACGTCATTGAAAGAGTTATGGAGGAATGAATATGAAAGCCGACAACGAAAAATTAATTGAAAGTTATTCTGATAAATTACCTCCTTCAGTTTTGGAAGAAATTAAAGTGGGTGTTCCTGGAACAATCAGCAAGGAAAAATTAATTCAGATTTTAGATCGATCAATTCTTGTTTACAAAAATGCTAAAGTTCATGCCGGAGAATGTGTTGGTTTAGTTAGTGCAGAAAGTATTGGAGAACCAGGTACGCAGATGACGCTTAACACTTTTCATTTCGCGGGAGTTGCAGAGATGAACGTTACTACTGGTTTACCTCGGATTATTGAAGTGTTTGATTCTCGTAAGATCATTAGCACTCCTTCAATGGAAGTATTCCTGAACAGTAAAATCAATCAAGACGTAGAGAAAGTTAGACAACTTGCTTCTAGTATTAAAGAAACAAGATTTGGTGAACTCGTCTCTGAATATTCTTTAAATATCTTCGAACAAACATTGGGGATAAAATTAAATTCAGAAATTATTGCGGACAAGGGTTTAACTACTAAAGATATTGTTAAACTAATTAAAGCTAAAGTTAAGAATTTTGAAGTCGAAAGTAAAAGCGATGAAATTATTTTTACTCAGAAAAGTAAAAGTGAAGACATTAAAGACCTATACGGCATTAAAGAGAAACTTAAAGAGATTAAAATTAAAGGATTAAAAGGAATTGTACAAGTTCTTCCGGTTAAACGTGGGGAAGAATACATTATCCTTACTTCTGGCACTAACCTTAAAGATGTTTTAGCTTTGCCTGAAGTTGACGGAACTAGAACAGTCAGTAACGATATTCATGAAGTTAGAGAAGTCTTTGGGATAGAAGCTGCACGACAAGCAATCATTAACGAGGTTTACAAAGTTGTTGAATCACAAGGTCTTAACATTAACATTCGTCATGTAATGTTAGTTTCAGACTTAATGTGTGTGGGCGGAGTTGTTAAAGGTATTACTCGTTATGGTGTTGTTAGTGAGAAAGCAAGTGTTTTGGCAAGAGCAAGTTTCGAGACGCCACTTAAACATTTAATTAATGCAGCATTGGAAGGGGAGATTGACAATTTAACTTCAGTTGTTGAAAATGTCATGATTAACCAGCCAGTTCCGATTGGTACTGGGTTACCTGGATTAGTTACAAAGATGAAATAAAATATTAAACAATCATTTGGTGAGATACAATGGCTAAGAAAAAGGAAATAAGCGAAGAATTAAAATTACTTAAAGAAAAAGTTAAAGACGGGAAAGCAATTCTCGGAACAGAAAGAGTTTTAAAACAATTACGATTAGGAAATCTTGACAGAATCTTTCTTGCAAGTAATTGTCCAAGTGAAGTCAAAAAAGATCTTACAATTAATGCCGGTCTTGTCGGGGCCACACTAATTGATTTGGAGTTAAGTAACGAAGAACTAGGAGTTCTTTGTAAGAAGAATTTTTTTATTACTGTTTTAGGTATCGTTAAAGAGTAAATGGTAAGATTAAAACTGGACAGCGACACGCCCGGGTTAGCAGCGGTGATGGAAAGGATTACTAGAGCTAGAGTTAAAGATTGTTTTAAAGATGAGGACACTATTTATTTTATTGTTGGTGTTGGTGAGTTAGGAAAAGCGGTCGGTAAGGGTGGAGTTAATATTAAAAGAGTCCAGCAAGAATTAGGCAAACGTATTAAAGTGGTTGAGTTTAGGGATACTTTAAAAGAGTTTGTCAAAAATGTCATTTATCCGGCAACAGTAGAAGAGATTATAGAGGAAGGTAATATTGTTACACTTAAGGATAGCAGTAAAAAAACAAAAAGTTTATTAATAGGGAGGGAGGGGAAGAACCTAAAATTAATAAACAGGGCGGTAAAACGCTTTTTTAATGTTGAAGAAATTAAGGTTATTTAAGATATAAAAAAATGGCAAATAAATCAAAAGGCTTAGGAGCAGCAAAGAAGCTCAAAAAAAGAAGAGCACAGTTCATTGTTAAACGTACGACTTCTCTTAAAAAGAAATATGATCCGCTTGCCGGAGCATCACAGGCTAAAGCAATAGTTTTAGAGAAGATTCAAATTGAAGCTAAACAGCCAAACTCTGCTATGAGAAAATGCTGTCGTGTACAATTAGTAAAGAACGGTAAGCAAGTCACGGCATTCATGCCCGGAGATGGTGCACAAAAACTTATTAACGAACACGATGAAGTGATTGTTGAATGTATTGGTGGTAAAATGGGTAGAGCTAAGGGAGATATTCCTGGAGTTAGGTGGCAAGTCCTTAAAGTTAATGATCAAAGTTTAAATGCCTTATTAAGAGGTAAGTTAGAGAAAGCAAGAAGGTAAGTTAAAAATGACTGATGAAATCAAATTTTTCAATCGCTGGAATGGCGAAGGAGTAAAAGTAATGGATCTTGGATTACAACAATACATCACTTTGGCTCCTAGAATTATGCCTAAAACTGGCGCAAGATATGCTGGAAACAGATTCCACAAATCTAATACTTTTATTGTAGAAAGACTAGCGACTAAATTGATGGTTACTGGGCATAAAAGCAAGAAGCATTTAATTAGTTCCGGCCATAACACCGGTAAGAAAAATATGGCTTTGGGTATTGTTGAGAAAGCATTAGCAAAATGCGAACAACAACTTAAAGCTAATCCTTTGCAAATTTTAGTTACTGCTGTTGAGAATGCAGCTCCTCGTGAAGAAGTTATTGCTATTGAATATGGTGGAGCTAGATATCCAAAATCTGTAGATGTTGCACCTCAAAGAAGAATAGACCTTGCTTTAAGGTACATGACTCAAGGAGCTTACATTAAATCTTTTAACAAGAAAAAGAAAATTGAAGACGCTTTGGCAGAAGAATTATCTGCAGCCTATCAAGCAAGTGCTAAAAGTAACGCCATTGCTAAGAAAAGAGACTTGGAAAGACAGGCAGCTTCAAGTAAGTAGGTTGTGATTTATCTTTTATTTATTTTACTTCTTTTATTTGTTTTTCTTACAATTTTCCAAAACTAAAGGTTTATAAATTTCCTTTCTTTACTGATTAATTGGTGTTTAGATGAAGAGATTAGTTTTCCTATTCAGTATAATTATAACGTTTTTAATGTTAGTCTCTTGTTCTAATTCTGATACATTATCTGGTGAGGCTTTTAGAAGTAATGATGCATATTCTGCAATAACTACACAACTAACAAAATATGGCTATAGTCGTGTTGATCAAATTGACATCTTCACTTATAGCTTTTTGGTGAATAAACATTTAAGGTCTCATCCAGAAATCGCTAATCAGTATTACCAAGACACACTTAATAATAGATTCACTCTTGCCGCCAAAGAGAGAAAAGTACATTCTTATGTTAATTCGATATTTGCTGCAGAAAACGATTATGTAAAGGCTGCTTGGTTGTTATCTTCAGAGTGGGAGTATAAAAAGACATTCAATATTGAGCGAAAGCTGGTTGACTTTTATCAAATAGAACGAGAGATTTATTCTACTGAGGATTTAGCGAGAACACTTGGTGAATCTAGGAAATCAAAAGGATCTGACGCCAGTGGAGTTGGTGATGTGGGGTTTCCAACCTTTGCTTCTAATCTTGGGGCATTGTTTGGTGGATGTTTAGCACAGTCTGCTGCTTCTCAAGCTTCAATTTATCCAAGATTATCTTTTGGTTCTTTGGGCACAACTCCATCCGGTGAGAATATTAATACTGGTGATATGGGGTTTGATTTTTCTGGAAATGAAGCAAAACCAAATTTTGATGATTGTCCTGAAGATTACATGATTACTCGTCCTAGTGCTAGCGATCCAGCTCCTGCTACCACTCCCGCTACCACTCCTGCTACAACTCCTGCTACAACTCCTGCTACAACTCCTGCCCCCACTCCCGCTACAACTCCTGC
>PFNQ01000044.1:0-46975 GCA_002792115.1 Candidatus Woesearchaeota archaeon CG_4_10_14_0_2_um_filter_33_13
CAAATTTAGAAAGTCTTTCTTTTATCTTTGCTGTTTGTGCCTCAAGATATTTTCTTGTATCAAACCCTCTTTTTTTCATAAGTAGTGCATTTTTTCTCAACTTAAATATCTTTCTCATATCCGCAAATAATATTTTATGTGCTAGCAAAAAATAGTTGATTATTTCATCTCAAACAGAATAGTTGTACCAACATAAACCTTTTTTAGGTTATTCCCACAATTAATAATCCATAGTCGGGTTTGTGTTTTAGCACAACCCACTGGACAACTACACAAAACCTATTTAAAGTAACTATACTATAAAATTATGTGATCAAAAACTTTCAGCCAAGGTTGTATCAGCAGACAATCCTAGGCACTATTGCAAACTTCAATTCTTTAGTAGTCTTACCAACTGGATTAGGAAAAACTGCTCTTGCTTTTTTATTGGCTGCACAAAGGCTTACTGTTTATCCAAACACTAAAATCTTAATGTTAGCTCCGACTAAACCTTTATGTGAGCAGCACGTTAACACTTTCCAAAAACATTTGGAAGTCCCAACGGAGAAAGTAGTTTTATTTACGGGCTCTGTATCACCACAAAAACGTGCAGAGATGTGGAAGGACGCACAAGTAATAGTATCTACACCACAAGGATTAGAAAATGACGTAATCAACAGAAGAGTTAAATTAGAAGAAGTTTCATTATTAATTTTTGATGAAGCCCATCATGCTACCGGAGAGTACGCTTATGTTTGGCTAGCGCAACAGTATGAAAAATCTTCTTCTAAAGCAAGAATTTTGGCTTTAACTGCATCTCCTGGTTCAGATTTAGAGAAGGTTAAAGAGATTTGCAACAACTTGAGAATTGAAAAGGTAGAAGTGCGGACAGAAAAAGATCCTGATGTAAAACCATATGTTCAAGATGTTAAAGTTAATTGGATAGAGGTTCCATTCCCCATTCCTTTCCAAAATATCAAGAAAATTCTCCAAGAATGCAGAAAAAGTAAATTGTTAGAAGCACAACATTTTGGTTATTGTAAATCTGCGAACTTAACTAAAGGAGATTTGTTAGGTTTGCAAGGAGAATTACAACAGAAAGTTTCTTCCGGCGTAAGAGATTTTGAAATATTGCGTTCAATTTCTTTAATTGCAGAGGCTCTTAAAGTAGAGCATGCCATAGAATTATTAGAATCGCAAGGAATCTCTCCATTAAAGGAATACTTTTCTAAATTAAAAGGGGAATCAATCAGTTCTAAAGTTAAAGCGGTCAAAAATTTGATGTTGGACGAAAATTTCAAATCCGCCATTTATCTTACGGATGAATTAAAAGATGGGGTTCATCCAAAATTAGGAAAGCTGCAAGAGTTAGTTTTAGATGTAATCAAAAGGGACAAAAGTTCAAAAATAATTATCTTCACTCAATTTAGGGATTCGGCCCAATCGATTGTTGAAAAATTAAATGATCTAAGAATCAGTACACACATTTTTTTTGGACAAGCAAAAAAAAAGGGAGTGGGATTTTCACAGAAACAACAAAAAGATATTCTGGACCAATTTAGAAACAACGAATTTAATGTTTTAGTTGCCACCTCTGTTGCAGAAGAAGGTTTAGATATTCCTAAAGTTGATAAAGTTATTTTTTATGAACCAATTCCTAGCGCGATCAGATCTATTCAAAGAAGAGGAAGAACCGGTCGATTAGAGCAAGGGGAAGTAACTATCTTAGTGACTGCATCTACTCGGGATGAGATTTATCGTTGGGCTTCTTTTCATAAAGAAAAAAAAATGTATAAAAATCTGGATGCGATTAAGAAAAATCTGTCTTTAGAATCTTTAGACTCAAAACCTGTTACTCTCAATAAATTTATTCCTGAGGATAAACCTGTAACTATTCTGGCAGACCACCGCGAAAAGAATAATACAATTGTTAAAGAGTTGATAGACTTGGGAGTTTATGTTAAGACAGAACAATTAAACTCTGCAGATTATCTTGTTTCTGGAAAGGTTGGAGTTGAATTAAAGAAAGTTCCCGATTTTGTCGCTTCTATAATTGATGGAAGGTTACTTGATCAAGTTCGAGAACTGCATCAAAATTTTGAAAAAGCGATCTTAATTATTGAAGGGGAAGAAGACATTTATTCTATTAGAAAAGTACATGCCAATGCTATTAGGGGAATGCTTGCAGCTATTGTCTTAGATTTCAAGGTCCCTGTGCTTTACACTAAAAATTCAAAAGATACAGCAGCTTTATTAGCCGTAATGGCTAAAAGGGAACAAGACCAAAACAGAGATTTCTCTTATCATGCAGCCAAACCAAGATCAACTACAGAACAGCAAGAGTTTATTGTTTCTTCCTTACCAGGATTAGGGGCGCAGACAGCCAAGACATTACTTGAACATTTTAAGTCTATTAAAAATTTAGTTAACTCTTCTGCAGAGGAATTAAAATCTATTAAGGGAATTGGCGATAAAACTTCACAAACACTTTTAGAAATATTTGAGAGAGAATACCAGAAAAAGAAAAATTAAAGACTTATTTAATCTTGCCAGTTTGCCAATCTTTTAAGACCATTACGCTAACTGCATTTAAATTTGCTTCCCCTCCCTTGGTTAACTTTTGTGTTTTGTAAGCAATTGCTTCTAAAACCTCGTCTTCATCTTTGCCTTTAACGTCATAATGTTTCTTAATGGTCTCTATTTTGTCTCTTATTAGATTTAAGGCCACAGTTTCAGGATCTTTTATCTTTTCATAACTTAAGGCCCCTGTTTTGCCGTGCTTTAAATCGTCTTTTTCTTTTTTAGGCAACACTCCTGGAGTATCTAGAACCATAATCTTATTATCCACTTTTATTTTCTGCATACCTTGCGTGTATCCACTAACAGAAGAGGTTTTAGCTGCTCCTTTGCCAGAAAGAGCATTAATTAAAGAAGATTTACCAACATTTGGATAGCCCACAATTCCAACAACTACACTTCTACCTTTTGACAATTCCAATATTTTCTTCTTCAAAATAGTGGTTCCTAATCGATCTTTGCTAGAAATGAAAACACAAGGATGTAAAGTTTTCTTAGTTTTTTCTAACTCACTTTTATTGGCCAAATCAGATTTATTAATCACAAATAATAGTTTCTTACCTAATTTTTGTGTTTTTTCTTCTAATTCAATGTTTCTGGTCTCTTCAATCATCCTAGCATCGAGTACTTCAATGATTAATTCTGCTGATTGTAGTACATTGTTAACGTGTTTCCAATATGACGGCATACTCATTTAATATCTTTGGACTATATAAATCTAATTTAGAAATTTTATTTTTGTACTCACTTGTTCGGAGTATTATCTCACAAAATCCTTATAAATATCACTCTTTTTTAGTATAAAATGTTTGAAACTAATCCAAATTTAAGTATCAGAAGATATGGCCAAGGCATTTTAGACCTTCTTGATTATGATGACGGAATTAGAGTTATAAAAGTCGGAGCTACTAGTCAACCTCTTCCTTTTGATGGCAAGGTAAAAGCTATTGAAGATTTTTTAAAAGCTGCAGAACTATCGCCAGACTACAAATTAACTTTAAAAGAAGTTGCTAAAA
The DNA here is from genome assembly GCA_002792115.1 of Candidatus Woesearchaeota archaeon CG_4_10_14_0_2_um_filter_33_13. Lineage (GTDB taxonomy): Archaea > Nanobdellota > Nanobdellia > Woesearchaeales > GW2011-AR9. Next base: position 3,573 of record PFNQ01000044.1, read on the forward strand.
CTGCTGGAGACATATGGGGGAATTTTTTAGGAGTAGGATTTTCTAATGGTAAAGTAAGCAGATACAATGAATGTAATTTTGATTTAGTTAGAGAAAGAGCGCAACAAACTGGAGAATCTCAACCAGTAGTGCTTTTCTTCCACGGATATTATCAATCTAGGGGTGCTGCATGGCAATTTGTTAAGGATGCAGAGAAAAGAGGCCTATCCGCTATATCTATTGGTTATAATTTTTGGACTCCTGCCACAGTATTTACTGAAGATATTCTCTTACCAACTTTGGAAGAGGTTACGGCTTATGGGGGAGAGATTAAAGGAATAGTTGGGCATAGTACTGGAGCAAATAATTGTCGTTTAGGTATTTTAGAGAGTGAAGAGGTAAGACAATATTTAATCACAGACAGAACTAAAGTAATCTTATCCGCACCAACAACTTCTGGAACTATTGTTCCAACACTAATGCAAAGATTGGCTTTACCTTTTTTCCCAAAAGTTGATGATGTTAGAACTGAAGAAGGCCAGGACATTTTTATTCGAATGAATAGACCAATTCCAGAAGGCATAGAAGCCTATACTTTTCTTTGCGAGGGAGATATGTTAGTTACGCCGAGAACCGGAATTGATACTAACAACAGAGCAGTTAACGTTATAGTTCCAAATGGTGGCCATTTTGCAGGTAGTGGGGTATCAAAAATAATCAATGGTTTTTATCTTGATTTGATTGCTAATGGTGTTCCTAGAACCTAAAACCATTTAAATTATTGTTTCTTTTAATTGAATAACATGGCCTTTAGCAAAACATTTCCAAAAACAATACCTGGTACAAATTATCCCATTTGGGAAGAAGTGTACCTTACAGAAGAAGAAGAAAAAGAAGTAGAAGAACAATGCAAGAAAGAAAATTTTTTGCTGATGGATGAGTCAATTGTAGAAGCTCGGCAAATAGCTATTAAAAGAGGGATGAATGAAGAAGACATTGTTTCTCGCTTAGCGGTATCTCTTTTTGAAAAGAAAGCTTCGCACGTAGTTTTCTGGAAAGAAAGTAAGGCAAAAGATAAGTTTGACCAGAAGAATAAACAATAAAGAGAAATAAAATAAAACTTTAAAAGATCACTTCTTTTTCTTTCTTGGCAAGGTCAAATGTTTCTTTAAGAAAGATTCAAACTTTTTAACTTCATCTTTTGTGTTGAAGAATAACAAATGTTTCTTTCCGCCATGAGTTAACAAGTAACCGCCTAAAAAAGTGTGATCCAATTTATGATGTTTTATATCTTTAAGAGCAACCTTAGCACTTTTTGTTTTATTCCTACTTTTACGCGTTACTTGTAAGTGTGTTGGACTTAATTGATAATGTTCCTGATCTTTTCTATATTTTTGTATAGCAAAGGAAATGCCCATGTATAATGCTACAAACAGTATAGTTAATAAAATTGCACTAACCCATCCTCTCTCCGCTTGCAGTATTACCAGTAAAAAAATCAATACTGTTAGGATAGCTAATGTTAATAGTTCTATTCTTAACATAAAGAATTGTTTTGATGGAAATATCCAAGATAATTTTTTTGTCTCAACCATTTTTTAAAACCTCTCGCTTACTACCGGCGCTTTTGTAAGACTGATAAATGAAGCGATAAACATCAATGCAAATATAATCATAAACGTAATTCCGTAATTCAAGCTTTGTGGATAAACCCAATAAGCAGAGATTAAAAATCCAAGAATTGCGGTTACCATAAAACTACCTTTAAGTGGAACGGCATGCCATTTATTCGGTACTTTAGCAGTTGAAATAGGTCTTTTTGTAGACTTAGGAGTAGAACGTCTTAGTTTGTTAGCTCTTTTTTTAGCCATAAATACTATCACCTCTTACTTATAAAGAAAGATTCTTTTGTATATAAAGGTTATTATAATCTCGTTAAAAAATCACAATTTTAAGATAAATTTATCAATATTTTTCTTTGCCAATTCTCTTCTTTTCTGATGTTCCGTTAAGAACTTAGTAACTTTTTCAATTAAAATTGCTTTCAACTCCCCACTCAGTAATTTTCCAGACTTATAATCTTTGTAAATTTGCTCTAACTTCTGGTCATCTTCTTCAAAGTATCTTAACCATTGATAAGAAACGTCAATATCGGGATTACCCCCTTTTTTGCGATGTTCTTCTACTGTTGGCTGTCCACCAGAGAAAGCGTGTTTGTTAATTTTACTTTTTATTGTCTTTGTATCATCCGTGGTTAATATGGCCGTATCTGGATTAGAACTACTCATCTTTCCTTCTGGGCCGGTCATCGGCGGCATAAATTTGGCATGAATTATTGCCGGTTTTTTGTGCCCTAACTTTTCAACTACATCCCTAGATACTCTAAAGTGTGGATCTTGATCAACTCCTAAAGGGATTAAACAAGGTTTGTTCTCTTTGTGTAAAACATTATGTAAAAATACCGGTACCGTTTGCATTGCGGTATAAAAAATACTTCCAATATTATTTGAGTCCTTAAAACCAAACGCAGCTTTAATTGTTGAAAATGTTATTTTTTTAGCTACTTTAATTGCTTCAGGATAAAGAATTCCTGCATGTTTTGTGTCAATAATGAAATGTGTTTTCTTTGGATCAAAACCAATTGCAGCTACGTCTAACATATTTTCTCTTGTCCACTCTTGAATCTCTTCATAACTTTTATCTTTGTACAAGAACTTCTCATCATCAGTAAATTGAAAATATAATTCTGCTCCAAACTTATCCTGTAACCATTTTGTGAATATCCAGGTTGTAAGGTGACCTAAGTGAATTGGTCCAGATGGTCCGCAACCAGTATAAATAAAGAACTGGTTCCCCTTTTCGTATTCATCTAAACACCACTTTAGATCGCGATGTGCAAAGAAAATACCTCTTCTTAAAAAATGATGCGTTTCTCCTGCTAATTTCTCAATTCTTTTAAGATCAGCATCCGTAATCTTTTTAATTCCAAAATCAGTGATTAATCTATCATAATCAATCTTACCTTCAACTTCGTAGGGATTAACTTTCATGACCATCTTGTTTAAGTTATTTAGTTGCTTTAAATAGATTTTGTTCTTTAACTGTTTCTTATTGGTTTAGTACTCCAAAATACGATCGTAACTTAATAATTTTTTTATTTGTCTTTATTTTTGCCCAAACTAACAAGAATGATAAGGTACAAACACAGGATACGATTCCGGCAAATATTACTAAATCCACCAATTCTGTAGGAAAAGTTAAAACTAACTTCCATGATATCATTAGTGCTGAAATAAACGGAATTAAAGTAATCGTTAGTATCGGTGCTAAAATTGAGAAAATAAACTCCCTTCTTTTAAAAATAATTTGAACACACTCATATAAAATTCCACTTATCAAAAAAACAACAATCTTATCCCACCCAGCAATTCCAATTTCTGGCAGATTAAATGTAAGGAAAGAATAAAATATAAAAAAAACTCCTCCTGTTCCAATAGTTTTAGTTAAACTATTCTGTAAACTTATCCCTAGCGAAAGTAAACCCATTGAAAGAGCAAATATAAACGAAGAATTTAATATATAAAATCCTCCAATTAAGATTAGAGTAATAAACAGATTTAAACAAACTGGTATCGCTAAAGAACGCCAATTAAAGTTAACTAGCTTATCTTTGCTTCTTTTAATGTTATCTATTTGTTTACCCCCTTTTATCTTTTTAAGAACTTTCATTTTTTCTTGGTTTTTACCTTCTTAACCTTCTCGATCATTTTCATCTTTTTTACTAATTTAGGTTTATCCCTTTTAACTTCAGCTTCTAATACTGGAATGGTCCTTTTGATCTCATTGATTCTTTCTTCATATTTAGCAGAACTTTCTTTGTATTGTGTTGTACTCATTTTTTTATCTATAAAACATTCTTTTTGTAACTGTTTGATCAAATCCTTTATTTTTTCCATCTCTAATTTAAGATGATTTGTTTTTCTTTTGAGATACACCCTTCTTAACAATTTTCCAGAATAATAAGCCCCAAAACTTAGTAAGATTAATGCCAGAATTGTTTGCCACCAGTATCGCACTACAAAATTTTTACTAAGTAAAGCAATCGTTGATACCCTTAAATGTTCTTTATTAAGTTCATTTGCCTTAGTGTCCGCTGCATTTAGTAATGCTTCTGCCTCGTCTAACTGTTCTAAATTAAATGCGTTCATTGCTTGTTGCATTAAGATATTAACCTGAGTTACATCCTCTACGCCTTTCTCTGTAAGTGCTTGTTTCTTTACTTCTAATAATTTTACGCGGTCAAAGAAATCAACTTTCTCTTTTTTGATGTAATTAATAAGTTGGCATAATTTAATGGCTTGTTCATAATCTTTGTCAGAGTATGCTTGTTTGGCTTCTGTTAAGGCATCACTAGGTAAAACCGTAATGAAGTTAAACTTCTGCATTTCTGCAATGTCTAACTCTGCTTGTTGAATTGCTGCCTTTGCAACTTCCGAATTGATTGTTTTTGGTTGTTCGTAAACAAACCCCTTTGGAGCTATATCCAAAACCGAAAATGCTGTTACTAAAAAAGACCAGCAAAGTGCAAAAATTAATGTTAGAACAATTATGTTAGTTAATCTTTTCATCTTCCCCTTTTCCTCCTAATCTTAGGTTTAATTTTATTTTTTTTAAATATATTGGTATAAGTTTGTTTATCCGTTATTTTATTTAATGCTGCGGATGCCTTACTTTTAATTTTGCTTTGTTTAATCCTTAAATTTAAAGTTTCTTCTTCTAATTTTATCTCAGCTAACCGCCCATTGTTAGATTTATGTTCACTTTTGAACACACTTTTACTTATCTTTTCATAGATAAAGTAATTTTCTTGCAATTTTTTCATGGCCTTTTGGATGTCTTCCCGCTCTTTCTTTAAATCTATTAACTCTTGTTTAGGATCAAATAAGGCTGCCCTTTCATTTCTCAATTTTGTTCTGGTTTGTTTAATCTTGCTAATCCTAGTTTCATATTGTGTCAATTGTCTTTTGTATTGAGAATCAGAGATGGTTTTATCCTTAAGATAACTTTTTTGTAGTTCTAATACTAGATTTCTGATCGTATCTTCTTCTTTGTTAAGATCTTTAGTGTGTTTTCTAATTAGGAAAACTCTTGTTTTCTTGTAGGCAAAAAAGATTAATGCCAGCAATGGCAATATTGATATAATTATCCAAAGATAATTATTTTTAACAAAGTTAAGTACATTGAACTTTCCTTTAGTTTCTAAAACATAAGTTAATTGGGCGTCTTTTGCTCTCTGCACTGATAAATCAAAGTCTTCTCTATCAAAGGCCAACCTAGCTAAGTCTCTTTGTTGGTATGTGTTTGGAATGTCTATACCTTTAAGTTGTGCTTCTTCAATTTGTTTTTCTAATTCTAATAGTAGGTTGTAGGCAATAAAGGCTTTATCTTTAATTTGGCAGATTTGTTCAAGATTTAGTTGTGCATATTTGTATTGTTCATTCTTGATATGATTTGCAGCCTGTTCCAACAAATTATTTACTCTTGAAATTGGGAATTTAGCTTCATTCATTTCTTTAATACATTGTTCTGCGGAATCAATGTATTTACTTAAGTCTACTATGTCAACCTCTTCAATCTTGAGAATTATTGTGCGGTATTCTGTTACGGATTTCTTACTAAATCCAGCGGCTTTTGGATTTAATGGAATAATATCAGCTTTAATTGTAGCAGTAAGATTATACTCTGCTGCCGTCAAATAATCAGGTACGAATATTGTAAAGATAAAGTTTTTCGAATTAAGGTACAAAATGTTGTTTAATACGCTTGGTGTCCATGATATGTATTGTGACATAAATCCAGTTAAGTTTAATTTAACATTTGTGAGGGTAGCATTCTCGTAAATATTTTTAATTTCAAATGGAACTGTTTGTGAAGTTCCGCGTTTTACTTTGATTATTTCAATTGTTCTTAGTATGGTTTCACCAACTCCTCCGCCACTACCAACTCCTCCTGCACCACCACTTGGAGCAGGACCACCTCCACTTGGTGTTGTAACTGCAGCAGCACCTAACACGGTTGGAAGAGCGTTTACGGTTACCATAACTAAGTCTGAGAAGATTAAACTATTGTTGTTAATGTTGTTTAAGTTTGATCCCGAAGAGTTAAATCCAGTAGCATTAGCAATTACACTTTTAATTCCAGTAGCAGCATTACTTGGGATGGTAACTTCAATAGATAATTCCTGATAATCTCCAGCATCAAGTTGAGAGAATGTCTGATTTAATTGCCCAAATGTAACCAGCCATCCAGTTGGCAAATCTATAAAGAAAGTCACGTTGCTAGCATTGCCTTCTCCAATATTCTCTAATCTAGCCACAAACTCTATGTTTGTATCTCCTTGTGTTTGTGTAAGAGTTTCAGTTGTTGGAGTTGTAAATGTAGCCACTAAAATTGGTTGGCCTGGAACAACAACAATCGTTCCGGTTGTTGTCTGTGAAGTGGGATTTGCATTAGGATTTGCACTAATGTTTAATGTAATGATTTTTATTCCTGCTGAAGTTGCACTATCATTAACCTGTATTGTTTTAATCCCTTTTGCTGCTAAAGTAAAGTTTTGTGTCTCATTGTATGTTGTTACATTTGAATCAGACACAATAGTAAAATTAAATTCAAAGTCTCCAGTATTGTTTATTGTTAAATTCCCCAATGAAACATTATCACCATACACTGCTGATAATGGTGTGAATACAGAAGGGGCTCTTGTCCAAGTATGTTCATACTGTACACTAATATTAACGATATTACTATATGCACCATTTCCTGCAGAATCATTTGCCCACAATCTTAAGTTGTAAGTGCCATTTTGTGATGCATTAAAGATCGCGTAATATAATTCAGATGAAGAATTGTATGTTCCAGTATCATTTGTATAAATACTATCATTACTCAGTTTTCTTTGGAAGATTATTGTTTGGACTGCTGTAGTGTTGTCAGTAATGTTGGCCAAGATTGTTACGTTAACTCCAGGATCTAAATCCGCTTCTGTACTTGGAGATGTAGTAAGACTGATGAAATTGGGTGCGGCAGTATCTATTGCAAATGTTCTTGTTTCACTTATATTAGAGTTATTAGAATTGTCTGTACAGTTGATATTCCAATTATATGTTCCGTTAATAAATCCACTAATCGTAAAACTTGTTTCTGTTCCATTTATCGTGGATGAATTTGTTTGATTGATTGTATCATTGATCAATACTGAACAGTTCATTGCAGTCAGTGCATCATCTGTTGCTGTGAAGTTAAAGATAATTGAAGTGCTAGAACTATTTAATCCGTTATCAGGAGAATTAAGTGAAATTTGTGGCAGGGAAGTATCACTTATAGTAAAATTATCTGTTGCTGTTTGTGTATTTCCTGATGTGTCGTTAGCGAACCACGTTATATTATATTGGTAAATCAATACAGTGTTTGTGAAGGTAAAATAATAGTTACTAGCGATGTTGCTTACATTCGAATTTATTACTGTGCCATTTGGCATAGTTACATTGGCAGTAACATTAGCTAAAATAATATCATCGGTTATAGTTGCAACACACTGGGTTGATTGACCTAAGGTTGTGCTTGATGGAGTACATCCTAATATTGTGATGGTTGGGCTGACTGCATCACTTACAGTGAAATTAGTTGTTTCTGTGTCGTTTAAGTTGTTCAACGAATCATTAGCAAAGAAATATATCAAGTAAGTTCCGATCTGATTTGCTGTAACGGAAGTATTGTACTTGTCCCCTGCAGTAGCGTTTAACGTTAATAGTTCTGTGGATGAATTTGGATAAGTTATATTGATCCAAGATGCATTAACATTATTCTGATCGGTAATATTGGCGGAGATCTCAATATCAGCTAAATAACTTTGTGTACTCCCCGCAGATGGTGTTAAGTTGAAGATCGCAGGTGGCGTAGTATCTAATACGATGGTGCTTGTTGCGGTACTGTTTAAATTTCCTGCTGTGTCATTAACAGTAGCATTTAGGTAATAAGTTCCATCTGGTAATGATGTGATGTTAACAAATAATGGTGATGTTGTTGAGGTGTTTGTTTGATATATCTCAGTAGTGTTATATAGGTATATTGTAATCAGGTCTAAGTTTGTATCACTCGCAGTAATGTTTGCTTCAATGTACGATTGTGAATAATTTCCAGAAGCTGTTGTTGGGCTAGCAGATGAAATGGCCGGATTTGTTGTGTCAATAGTTACTGTTCTGTTAGTGTCTCCCCAGTCACTCAATGCAGAATTGTCATAAACTAAGCAATTCCACGAATAATTTCCATCTGGCGTTAAAGAGGTAGTCCAAGCACTACTATTAGAAGTTCCACTAATGTTTGTGGTATTGGTGTAATACTCAGCTGTTGAGTTCCAAACATATAATGTTGTGTTGGTTAATCCTGCGTTGCTTGTAGCGGAGCAATTAAAGCTAACAGAATTACTGGAGGAATAATAATTGTCTGCAGGACTTACTAATGTTGCAGTAGGAGCGGTAATTGAAACATTCAAATACCAAACGGAGGAGTTCCCAACATTCCCAAAGCTGTCTGTACATCTTATGGACCAGTTGTAATAACCACTGTCAATAGTCTTGCTAAAGTTTTGAGTTGTATCTTCAGTAATTGAGGTGTTTGTGTCATTTATGAGATCATTGATATACAAGCTACAATTGTCAATAGTGCTCGTCACATCAGTTGTATTATAATTGAATATTATACTGTTGGTAGTTTGTTCAAGTGTATTGTTAGCAGGACTTTCTAGACTTACTATTGGACTTATTGTGTCCACTGCAAAGATGATCGTACTGTAATTAAGATTATTTAATGAGTCATTAACATACATTGTAATGTTGTTTGAACCTTGATTAGCAAGGAAGGTTGTGTTTTGACAACTTGTTAATGTGGTATTCTGTCCAGTTACATTGGTATACCAACAAGTATCTATTCCCATTCCAGAATCTGCAGCAGTATAATTTAAGCTAATATTTGTGGTACTATAATTAGTTCCCTCTGTTGGTGAAGAAACGACTAAAGATGGGGAAGTAGTATCCACTCTAAATGTTCTAGTTGTAGAGGTGTTTGTATTATTAACTCCATCCCAACATGTTACATTCCAATTATGCGTCCCGTCACTAAATCCACTAACTGATTGATTTTTTGCAGTTCCGTTAGTTGTTGCGACCGTACTTACATTAACAGAGCCATCAACAGTTATATTACAAGTTAAGGCAGTAAAATAATTATCGGTTGTGGTCCAATTAAAGTTAATGCTTGTTGAAGTTGTATTAAATCCATTTTCTGGATAATTTAAACTAATTGTGGGGGCAGATGGATCTATGGTTAAGGTTCTGTTGGAAGGGGCCGTATCGCTTAGCTCAGAGTCATCAAAGGCTAGACAATTCCAAATGTAAATAGAATCTGTTAACAACGAAGTTGTCCAAGTAGTACTGTTTGCTGTTCCTCCTAAGTTAGTTGTATTTGTATAATATACACTGCTGGTGGAGTTCCAAACATACAAGGTAAGATTAACTAAAGATGAATCGTCGGTAGCGGAGCAGTTAAACACTACACTATTATTTGCAGTAAAATAGTCATCTTCCGGACTTTCTAAAGTTATGGTTGGAGCGGTTACACTCATAGATAAATTATAAGTTGTGCTTTGTCCTAAATTTCCCACATTATCATAACAAGAAACACTCCAATTATAATCTCCATTGGCTAATGTTAGAGAGATTGTCTGATTAATATTTTTTGTTATTGTATTGTCAGATTGTATCGGTGTTCCGTTTAATGATAAAGAACAATTTTTTATGTTTGAGGTAACATCTGTAACATTATAAATAAAGTTAATGTTGTGGGAGGTTAATTCTAAAGTGTTGTTGACTGGCGAAACTAAACTTACTATCGGATTACTGGTATCTAATACAATTGTGCTTGTTGTTGTGCTGTTTGAATTCCCTGCTGTGTCATTAACAGTAGCATTTAAGTAATAAGTGCCGTCTGGTAAGGACGTGAAGTTAACAAATAAAGGTGATGTTGTTGATGTGTTATTTTGATATAATCCTGTTGTGTTGTATAAATTTATGGTAATTATTTCTAGGTTTGAATCACTAGCAGTGATATTGGCTTCAATGTACGACTGTGAATAATTTCCTGAAGCGGTGGTTGGGGTAGCTGAACTGATTGCCGGATTTGTTGTGTCTAACCCAATTGTTTGCGTATCCGTTGAGTTAGTATTTCTAGCTAGGTCATAGATCGTACTATTCCAATAATAGATTCCATCACTTAATCCACTATAGTTCCAGAAAAATGGTGATGTTGTTGAACTATTAGTTGCAACTAAATCCCCAGTACTATTGTAAATGTTAATGGTGATATTTTTTAAGTTTTGTTCTACTGTGGAGATGTTTGCGTAGATATAGCTGTAACTATAATTCCCGCTAGTTAAGGTAGGAGTGTTAGTGCCAGCTGTTGGATAGGTTGCATCAATTACTATTGTTCCAACATTCTTTGTATCATTATTTCCAGCAGGATCTACTACAGTTAAATTTAGGGAATAATTTCCATCTCCTAAGGTGTTAATGATAGTATAATTTATCGGCAGACTGCTAACACTGCTTAATATAGTTGGACCGGAGCTGTTTACCATACTTCCGGTAGAATTGTATAAATAAAATGTTATATTGATTGGGAACTCGTTGGAGCTGAAGTTGATACTAACATTTTGTTCACTACCATTGTTATAGATGGGTACGGTTGGTGTACTGGTGATACTAGTTATTACTGGAGAACTTCGGTCCAACACTATTGTTTTTGTCGCTGTATTGTTGGCGTTTCCAGCAGTATCATTAACTGTTGCGTTTAGGTAATAAGTTCCTTCTGGTAAGGAAGTAAAGTTAACAAATAATGGCGATGTTGTTGATGTGTTGCTTTGATATAATCCAGTTGAATTATACAAATATACCCTTGCTGTGCCTAAATTTGTATCACTAAACGTTATATTAATCTCAATATACGATTGCGAATAATTTCCAGAAGTAGTTGTGGGGGTAGCAAAGGCGAGTGCAGGATTTGTTGTATCTAGTGTGATTGTTCTTGTTGCTGTATTGTTTGTGTTTCCAGCTGTATCGTTAACTGTTGCATTTAAGTAATATGTCCCTTCTGGTAAAGATGTGAAGTTAATAAATAGAGGCGATGTTGTTGATATATTACTTTGTACTAATCCTGTTGAATTGTGTAGGTATATTATTGCTGTATCCAAGTTAGTGTCACTGAAAGTGATATTTGCTTCAATATAATTTTGGCTTTGATTTCCTGCAGATGTTGTTGGAGTAGCAAAAGAGATTGCTGGATTGGTTGTATCTAATACAACAGTTCTTGTTTCAGTACTGTTGCTATTCCCAGCAACATCATAAGAAGTAGCATTAAAATAATAAGTATCATCATTTAAGTTTGTATAGTTGATAAAATTTGGTGAGGTTAACGTTGTGTTGGCATAAAGTTGTACTGTGCTATTATGCAGATAAATTGTAATGTTGCTCAATCCTAATCCTGAATCCGTAGAACTTACATTTATTTGAAGATAACTTCTTGTAAGATATGTGTTATTGGTTTCTGTAGGAGTTTCATATTGTATTGCCGGGTTGGTTGTATCTATGCTAAAACTTCTGGTTTCTGAAGTATTGAAATTATTGCTGTCATCCCAACAAGTTACGTTCCAATTGTGTGCTCCATCACTGAATCCAGAAACAGTGTGATTACTAGTAACAGCACTTGTAACATTAAGTGTTGTATTAACAATATTATCAATGGTCAAATTACACGTCAAGTTTTGATGATAATCATCTGTCGCAGTCCAATTAAAGTTGATGTTATTCACAGATGTATTGAACCCATTAACTGGGTAATTTAATGTTATTGTTGGCTTAGTTCCATCAACAGAATTAAAGTAAGTTGTTTCTGTGCTATTTATGTTATTGTTAGTATCATTAGCAATAAAAGTAAGATTAAATCTTCCTAATATTGCAGGGACGACAAATGAACCATTATATCTGTTTCCTGTGGTTAAAGAAAGATTAACCTGTTGCACTGTGCTGTTGGGATAAGTAACATTGACACCAACTCTACTAACGTTGCCGTTGTCTGTTACATTGGCAGCAATTTCTATGGGCGATAAGATGTTGTAGCTACTATCTGCAACAGGTCTTAAATCTACAACTGCCGGGGTGATATTATCACTTACAACAAATGTTGTTGTTTCTGTATTATTAATGTTTTGATGAGTGCTAGTGTCGTTAGCAATTATTGTTATTGTGTACGTTCCAGGAGTAATGGTATTTGTAATGGTTCCGTTGTAAATATTATCTAGATTATCATCAGTTAAAGTAATAGTTTGTACGCTTACACCGGAAACAGTTATGTTAGCGAGAACAACACTTACAGCGACATCATCCACCACTGTAACATTAATTATTATTGAATCACTTGTGTTGATTGAGGTGCTACTTAAATTTAAGTTAGTAACATTAGGAACAGTGTCATAACGTAACCAATCAAACATAAATCCTTCTTGGTCACCATTAAGTACTTCTGTCGATTGTTCAAAAGGCGACGCACTAATTGTTTGGAAATTTGCTCCATCCCACCATAAAGCTGAGAGGTCCTCAGAAGTGTCCATGGCAGTAACCATAAATACATTAGTTAATGGGTTCTTGCTGAACTTTAAGCTGGCAATATTGCTGGTAGCAAAATTACTCGTTGTGCTAGTGGAAGTAAGGTCTGCAGTGCTCCATGTATTTGCTTGTGTGAAAGTAAAGTAGTCCATTGCTGCAGAACCAGCATCAACAAAACCAAAAACTGCTTGAGTGGAGTTTAACCATAAACAATCTACGTTTATGTTGTTTGCTCCGTTTGGTTCTGTGGAAGAATCTTCGCTTGGAGGAGAGGAAAGGAAAGCGGTGCCGTTCCACATTCTTACTCCTACATGAGTTAAAGCAGTTTGATAAATTAATCCAATATAATTTGATGAGGGCGCGGAACACAATCTTATTGTAGCTAGATTATCCCCTAAAGAAATACTACTGACAATACTCCAAGTTGTTTCATTAAACGTCTTATATTGTAAATTATTCCCTTCTCCATATGTAACAATTCCATTGTTGTTTGCTTCTTGCCAAGCAAAAGCAAAATGTTGTTCTGTGTTTGTAATTGTACCTGTTGAAACTGTTGTGTTTTTACTATTGTCAAAAGCAGTTCCATTCCAAGGTACAGCATAAAGAGCGTTAGCTGCACTGTGCACTAATAACATAATTTGATCAGAACCTTTTTGCGAGATTAAGGAAATCCAACTTATCGGTGAGGAGGATAAACTTGTGGTTAAGGTCTGTTGCGTGGAATAAGCTGTGCCGTTCCATAAACGATACGCCACAGTACTGTCAGCTACCGAGGAAGTTTCATAAACAATTAATGCTCTTCCAGAAACATCTTCATAAGCAATATCAAAAGAGCGGAAAGCAGAGTTGGGAACATCTGTGCTTACTTCTTGCAGATTGTTCCATATTTTTGTTTCAACATCGTAAACTTGGATATTAATATCATTGTTCTTGTCTTCCGTAGCAAGAATAAACTCTTTCCTTTTGTGATTTCCTTTAATTGTGCTCCAAGTGATATCACCACCAACATTTTGCGTGTTAGTTAGCTCATTTCCAGAGATATTAAAATTGTTCCAGATTCTGTATTTGGGCGATTGAACATTTAACTCTTGGTAAGCAAAGATTCCTTGTAAAGTTGTGTTTACAGTAAGAGTAAAGTTGTTTTGTGAAAAGTTACTATATCCTAAAGAATCTGTACACAGAATATTCCAAACAAACGTTCCGTCAGGAACATATTTTGTAATATTAGTTACTGTTCCGTTTGTTACGCTAACTATGATACTTTCATTCTGCCACACCCCAGAATAATTACTGTATAACGTGCAATTTGATAAGGTGGTATCATCATCAGTGACAGTAAAATTAAATTCTATCAATGAAGAATTATATACTGAATTATTTGCTGGAAAAGTTAAATTTACTGTTGGAACTAACGTTGCTTTAAAGAAAGTTGTTTCTGAGTTGTTTAAATTACCAACTGAATCATTAGCGAGTATTGTTATGTTATGCTGGCCAGTAATTAAAGGAGTGTAAGTATAATTGTATAGGGTTGCAGTTGAGTTTAATAAAGTAAGTAATTGTGAGGTTCCGTTTGGTAAGGTAAGATTGGCTAAAACCTTGTTCACGCTAAAGCTGTCTGTTACCGTAACGTTAATGCTGATAGAATTTCCTAAAATTAATGTTGTTGTGTTTAATGGATATAAGTTTGTTACATTTGGTGCAGTAGTATCTACTGAAAAGGTGAAGTTACTCCCGGCAAAGGAAGGATTATTAGAAGTATCTCTGGCTAAACAATTCCAGAGGTAGGTTCCATCATTAATGTTGTTGATGGTAAAATTAGTTTGGTTGTTTAATCCAGAAACATTATTAGTTTGGTTCGCTACAAAAGTGCCGTTAATGTTATGGTATAATGTTACATTAGTTAAACCAGTATCATCGCTCACGTTACATCTAAATGTAACATTTCTGTTAGATAAATTAGCATAATTTGCTGGTGAGTCTAAATAAACCAATGGCACACTTGAATCCTGGACAGTAAAGGTTCTGGTTTCTGTATTATTAACATTATTGTACGTATCATTAGCGATGATCCTAATTGTGTATGTTCCTGTAGTTAAAGTTTGGTTGAACGTACTATTGTATAATCCCGTTGTGGAGTTGTAGGACATTATTTGCTGGACAATGGAAGAGTTTGGCAAAGTTATATTAGCAAGCACTACACTGATTGTACTTTGGTCTGTAATATTGGCAGTAATAGAAACATTAGTGTTGGCATTATAATTACTTGCAGGAGTGGGCGTAACGATTATAACTACAGGAGGAAAGATATCATTAGCTGTAAAGTTAGTCGTTTCTGTGTTGTTTGTGTTTCCAGCAGAATCGTTGACAATAAAAGTTAGGTTGTATAATCCTGGCAGATCTGGTATTGTAAGTGAAGTATTGTATTTATTTCCCGTTGCTAAAGTTAAAGTTAATTGTTGTATGGTTCCGTTTGGATAAGTAACATTAACTCTAGCAGAAGCAAGATTTGTTTCTGTTATATTGGCAGCAACTTGGATAGTTTGTGAAGCATTGTAGATACTGCTAACGGTTGGTCTTAAATCAACTACAGCCGGATAAGTTGTATCAATTGTAATATCTCTTGTACTAGTGCTGTTGCTATTGCTAGCATTGTCAAAGGCAGTAGCGTTGAAATAATAAACTCCATCTGCCAGATTAGTGTAATTTATATCGTTCGGCGAGGTTAAAGTGGTGGTAGTATTTCTTAATCCTGTAATGTTGTAAAGTCTGATGGAGATGTTAGTTAAATAAGTGTCTGTAGCGGTAACATTGATTAAGATATTGTTTTTAGCCAAAAATGTTCCAGCTGTTTCCGTTGGAGCAACATATTGTATTGCTGGATTAACATTGTCAACATAAAATAATATTCTGTCGGTGCTATTAATATTATTAACGCTATCATTTCCAAAGACAGTAATATTATGTTGTCCTTGTGTTAAAGAAGATTTAATGGTGGTGCAAATTTTGTATGTGCTATTAACAGATGTTTCTGTCATTGTTTCATTAACACCATCAAACTGTAAAGTACAATTTCTTACTGCGGTGTTATCTGTTAAAGTAGCGTTAACCGTAGCAGCAGTAGATGATTGGAAGGAATTATTAGTTGGGGTTGGAGTAACAAAGGTAACTATTGGAAATACAGTATCTGTAATTGTGTAAGTAACATTAAAGAAGAACACATCCGTTGAAAGAGTCTCTGTTGTTCCTCCTCCCGAAGACGCCCTTCTGTTTTCCATCTTTGCTAATGCTTTTGTTCCACCTATTCCAAAGAAACTAGTGCACACAAACGTTTCTCCGATACTAGTAACATCGGTACAAGTTACTCCTGGGTTTGCGGTTGTCCCTGGGCACACTGCCGTTACCAAGGTATAACTTACTCCTCCGTTCGCATCAATAGAAATATCACAAATATCAGGGGTGCTTGGAGTAATCCATCTTTCATAACATAATCTTACTGATGTAATACTTTCACAATCTGTTATTGAGGTATTTGCAGATTGAATTCTTAATCCTGCAAATGCTCCTTTTGTGAAAGTATGAGTTTCAACTAAAGAATTATCGTTTGTTAATAAACTGCCATCATGGGCATCACAGGCAGTGTCCCATGCTCCTTGAACCGAAGAATCTTCAGCAGTACAAGCACTTACAACTTGAGCAAATACTGGATCTTCTGCAGTTAATGTAAAGGCATATTCTTCTCCGGGTGTTAAACCAGAAATGAACAGATTCCATTGCCCGTAACAAGTCTGTGTTTGGAAATCATAATCTTTACATTTGTAAAGATCTCCACCTGCAGAGTTAACTGTAACTAATCCTGTAGTAAAGTTAATTCCTGTTGGATCAATGGCGTAAACCTTCGCCCAAGTTCCCAAATCTGTTGGAGCGGGAATTGTTATTGGCACTTCTTCAAAAGCTAAACTCGCATCTGTTGTTAAATCAACATCAAACAACTGAATTCTTTTGATGAGGCTTTGATTTGGAGTGATATCAATATGATATACTTCTGTCTCTGTGCTAGCTATACTCAAACTACCAGAAACTTGTTTTTTGGAATAAGTTACATTGGCTTCTACAGTTTGTCCTTTACTATTCTTAAGATTGATTTCCTTAATTGGAATGACTATGGTGCTATCAGCAAGCGTTTCATTTAGGAGCAATTCAATTGGTTCTTCCAGCGTAACATCTGTTGATATTAAACTTGCTTGCCATTGTCCAGTTCCAGAATAATTGGCTGTAATTGTATAAATGCCTGAAGACCATGAAGAAGTATTCAGATTAATTTCTGCTTTACCATCTTCATTTGTTATTTCTGAACCAATTTTTTTATCAGCATAAAAGTCAATCTTCTGTCCAACAAGTGGAGTATCATTTTCATCTGTAAGATAAGCTTGAATGTTAATAACTTCTCCAATTACTGCTGAAACTTTATTTATCAGTATACTTAATAATGTGGTAATTAAACTTGGTTCTTCTATTGGCGCTTCAACCGTTTCATTAATTACCTCTTCTATTGGCAAGAGATTTATGGTTTCGTTATTAGGCACTTCCGGAATGGTTATATTTTCTTCAACAACTGGTTCTGTCATCGGGTCCATAATTGGTTGAATTCTAATTACATTTCCAGTAATATCATTCTCTGAATTATTACTAGAAAGATTTTCTAAAGAAATATTCTGGCTACTATTTTCTGCAAGGACAAAGAATAGGCAAAAGACTATCATCAGTAATAATACTCTGATGCTGATTCTTGCGTTTTTGTTCATCCTATTCCTCTTTTTTTTAATTTTAAATTGCAAAAAAATTTTGTTTATTCTAGTTTTATTTTACAATAAACCAGGCTGTCGATTTTCCAATAGTGAAGCAAGAGAATTTTTTCTGTAACTGTAGCTTTAAGCAATACCTGTCAGCAGTGTGCCAAGCAATCTTTAGTTTTTCAGAAATTTCTCTCGTGGAGACTGGTCTAGGTGCTTGATCCCCAACGTACTTCAAAATGACTTTATCCAACCCTTTTTTTGTCATGCAATTGTTTTTTGCTAATCGTTTTAGTTTTATAAATGTTTGTATTTTAGTTATTAATACTGCTTACTTACTTTACTTACCTATTTTAATTACCTTAATTAGTTACTTATATTCGCATTTTTATTCGGGAAAATGCGTTTTTTTAACTATTCTTAACCAAATCTCAAATCAAATTAAAATTTATTCTTTGCTACAAAAAACAAAAGATTTTTAAGAGAATGAATCTTTCTTATCTTTATGAAAAAAGAGGTAGGTAGTAAAGGAACTAGTTCTGGTGCTCTAAAATACTTTAAATCTGCAACAAAAGACGAATTACAAAAAGAAAAAGCTTTTGTTCATATGAAGAAAATGGAGGATAAGTTGCGCTATTATAAACAGATGGTAATAGATTCTAATAATGCTATTATCATCCAAGATTTTAAGGGCACTATTAAAGCTTGGAGTCCTGGAGCTACAAAACTATATCACTTTACTGAAAAAGAGATGCTTGGAAAAAACATTACCAAACTAATCTCTCCTAAAGATCGAGCCAGAGCAAGAAGAAATATCTCTGATATCAGAAAAGGAAAACCTACTTTTAGCATTGGCCAGACTAGAATCAGTAAAGACAAACAAGAGGTTTTTGTTAACATAACTTATTCTCCAATTTTTGAGAAGGAAGAGATTATTGATGTTGCTACAACCGAAGAAGATACCAGTAAGCTAAAGAAATCGTTGGAAAAGTATATCCAACTCTTTGATAATATGAACGAAGGTGTCGTTATATATTCTGTTAAGAATGGTGGCAAGGATATAATCATTATGGATATGAACAAAGCTGCTGAAAAATTAGAGAAAGTAGTGAAGAATGATATCATCGGAAAAAAAGTTGAAGCTGTTTTTAATGGAGTAAAAGATTTTGGTTTATATTCTTTGTTTAAGAAAGTTTGGAAAACTGGAAAACCTGCGACTCTGCTTAATTCTTTTTATAAGGATAAGCATCGCCAAGGTTGGAGAGAAAATTTTGTTTACAAATTGCCTTCCGGAGAGATTGTTGCCATTTATTCTGATGTCACAGAAAAAAAGAATGTCGAGAATAATTTGAAAAAATCATATGACTTGATCTTTGCAATCACCAGTCAGTCTCAAGACTCCATCTTTTCTAAAGATAAAGACGGCCATTACCTTTTTGTTAATCCTGCTGCAGAGAAGATGATCGGATTAAAAAAGAAAGACATACTTGGTAAGACGGCGGCACAAATTTATTCTAATAGTAATGCTGCCATTATCAAAGAAGTAGACGACTTATGTTTGAAAGGGAAATCGGCTGATAAAGTTGTTTTAACGACGATTGGGGGAGAAAAAAAGTTTTTACATACTGTCCAGAGTCCGGTATATTCTGAAGGGAAGGTTAGTGGTATCATCGGTGTTGTTAGGGATGTTACTGAAAGAAACAAAATTCAAGAGGAATTGAAATTATTTAATTTTCTTGTTGAAAAATCAGCTGAAGAGATTGCTATTGCTGATTTAAGAGGAAATATAGTTTATGCTAATTTTTCTTGGGCAGAGAATCATGGTTATTCTGCTAAATGGTTGGTTGGCAAGAACCTTTCTATGTTCCACCCGAAAGAAGAATTAAAAAATGTTACACAATTTAACAAAAAATTAATACGATGTGGTAAACATCAGGGAGAAGTTGTCCATAAAAGGAAGGATGGTAGCACGTACTTAGCAGCTATGAACTGCTTTGTTATAAGGAATAAAAATAAAATTTCTTATTTGGTGGGAATTTCTCGAGATATTACAAAAAAGAAAGAAACTGAAGATAAATTACAAAAGAGTGAAGAACGTTACAGGATTATTACAAAACAAACTGGCCATTTGGTTTATGACTATAATTGTAAATCGGGAGATATTCGGTGGTATGGTGCGATTAAAGAATGTACTGGCTGTTCTTATGAAGAATTTCAAAAGATCAATATTAAGAGATGGGGCCAATTAATTCACCCTGATGACCGCAAAGAAGTGTTTAGACTATTAAATGAGGCTAAACAAAAAGTTGGCAAATATTATTGTGAATACCGTTTTAAGAAAAAAGATGGTTCTTATGAATATTTTTCTGATGCGGGGGTATTCTTAGCCGGTAAGAATGGTAAAGCTGAAAGAATGCTCGGAACCATGAAGGATATTTCTAAAAGAAAAAAATTGGAATTAGAATTAACAAAAGCCAAAGAAGAATTGGAGCAAAAGGTTGAAGAAAGGACAGCTGAATTAAAGCAAAGTGAACTTCGGTTTAGTTCTTTGTTTGATTTATCAAGGGATGCAATTATGACTCTTGCACCACCATCTTGGAAATTTACTTCTTGTAATAAGGCAACACTTAAATTATTTGATGTTAAAGATGAAAAACAGTTTATTTCTCTCGGCCCTTGGCAATTATCTCCAGAAAAACAACCGGATGGGCAAATTTCCGTAGTAAAAGCAAAAAAAATGATTATGAAAGCCATGAAAGCAGGATCTAACTTTTTTGAATGGACACACAAAAGATACAAAGGGGAAGATTTCCCTGCCACTGTTCTTTTGAGTAAGGTGGGAATAAATGGAGACTCATTTTTGCAAGCTACTGTAAGAGATATCACAAAAGAAAAGACATTTCAAGAGCAGTTAAAGAAAAGTAAAAACCAATTAAGTACTATCATTAAAACCATTCCAGAGGGGATGGATATTGTTGATGAAGATTGTAACATTCTTTGGTTGGGAGACAAATTTCTAAAGATTTTTGGAAAAAAAGCTATCGGCAAAAAATGTTATGAATTATACAACGACGATAAAAAACAATGTCATAATTGTCCACTCAAAAATAAAATAAAGGTTGGTGAAACTAAATCACTTATTGTTGAGAATATAATGGGTGGTCAAACCTTTGAAATATTGCATACTGGGATGATTTTTGAAGGTAAGAACGCCATTATGGAGACTTTTAATAATATTACCACTAAAAAAGAAGCAGAATTGGAGATTAAACGAGCCAACGATCAGTTAGCGCAGAAAATAGTAGATCTTGAAAAGTTCAATAAACTTACAATTGGCAGAGAGATGAAAATGATTGAGCTTAAAAAGAAAGTTAAAAGTTTAGAACTTAAAGTTGAACAATCAAAAGATCCAATAAAAAACTAAAAACAACAAAACAATCAAAACAACAAACCAATAATAAAATAGACTAAACATTAATTTTGAGTGTAGGTCTTAAATGTGAATCTTAAAGATGAATTTCAACATAAAAATAGGGGGGTCGATTGCATTTTTTTTAGTTGGGGGCATTATTTTTTTCACTTTATTTTCATCTTTATCATTGTCTTCTTCAGAAGCCGATTCTAACAATTTAACCTTGACCGCAGCGATTCCTCGACATTTTCCTATACAATATTGGGTTGATGAACAAGATCAACCGACCGGATTAGCCATAGATATGATGGATAACATTGCTAATCTGACTGGAATAAAAGTTAATTATTTGATAAAAGATAACTGGGTTGATACTATAGAAGCATTGACTACGGGAGAAGCAGATTTAATTCCTAATCTTGGAATCACTCCTGAAAGAGAGCAGGTTTTTGACTTTACTTCACCTGTAGAAACATTTCCAATCTCTATCTTTGTCCGTAGTACACAAAATGATATCAAGAATTTAGAAGATCTAAATGGAAGAAAGGTTGCTGTAGTTGAAACAAATGCTGTGGTAAATATCCTCAATCAGTTTCAAGATGTTCAACTTATTGTTTTTAAAGATCACATCCCTGCCTTATTTTCTCTTCTTTCCGGGGATGTTGATGCCTTTGTTTATCCAGAACCAGTAATTATATCTGTAGCAGAGGAAATGACTATTTTAAATAAAATAAAAGTTGTTGGAGAACCTGTGCAAGAAATTAAACGTGGCATTGCAGTTAAAAAGGGCAATGAATTGTTAAGTGTCTTGCAACCAGCAGTTAATAAATTTGTCGTATCAAAGGAATATCAAGATATTTATCAAAAATATTATTCTCCCTCGCCAGGAATTTTGACAATAAAATTAGTAATGCTGGTTGCTGGGGCAGTTATCTTTGTTCTGGTCTTAGGCTTTTTTTTCTGGAGATATTATGAACTTAAAACAATCATCTCTAAGAAAGATAAAGCAGAGAATTCGTTAAAAGAATCTCGTGCTAACCTAAAGAAAACCGTTGAAGATAGAACTAAAGAATTAAAACAAAGAGTAGGGGAATTAGAACAGAGTAAAAAAGAAATGAATATCGCCAATAAATTATTACAATCAAAGGTTGAAGAAATAGAAAAAACTAATCAATTGATGGTAAATAGAGAGTTAAAGATGGCAGAACTGAAAAAAAGGTTGCAATCTGTTAAAAAAGCAAATAAGGCAAAATCAGACAATAGTAAGATAACAATAAGATAACAATAAGATAACAATAAGATAACAATTATATGACAATAAGATAAGAAATAAAGGATAGTCCCAAAGTAATCTTTTAAATTAAAGAGCAGATAAATGAAAATAAGATCAAAATTAATAATCGGGTTTTTAACAGTGATTGCTCTATTTGTATTTGCTCTTCTACTTGTAATAACTACCACAGAAAATAAATTTGCTGATAACATTAATACCAATCTAAAGCATATTAATCGGCAGATGATGCACGATATTGAAAAGACCATTGAATTTAGAGTTCAACGATGGCGAGAATTTGTTATTACTCCTTTGGTGGTGGATACTGTCTCTAAATCTAATCAAGAATTTGATGATATTCAAGGTGTTTCTGCTTTGATTCAGCAAAGAGATCAAGAATGGGTCAATGCTTCCAACGAAACTATTACTCCGTTAATGGAAGGATTGTTAAACAATGATTTGTCTCAGCGAATTAAAGTTAGACAACTCTTTTATGAACGAGACCAGAGTTATCCAGTCTTCCCAGAAGTTTTTTTGACTAACAAGTATGGGGCAGTTATTGCTATGACTGGGAAGATTACTGATTATTATCAGGCCGATGAATTTTGGTGGAAAGAAGCAAAAGCAGAGGGGAGTTATGTTGGAGACGTTGAGTATGATGCTAGTTCTGAGACATATTCTCTAGTGATTGCATTATCTGTTTACGATACAAACAACAATTTCTCGGGGGTGTTAAAATTATTGATCGACACACAAGATTTCTTTAAGGATTTTGAAGAGAAAATTATTGTAGAATACTTATCACTGGGTCAATATGTTGATTTCACCCTTTTGGATAATCAACATCGAATAATTCACAAAAAAGGGAACTTTACTATGTTAGAAGAAGTTTCTGCAGAAGAACGAAAAGAACTAGAGATGTTAGAACAGCATCAAACTCCTTATTTAATTTTAGATAATAATGCCTCTGGTATTGATAAAAAGTTAGTAGTTCAGTCGCGTTCTAAAATAATAAATGTGGGTAAACCTGTTGATTTAGGATGGAATTTAATTTTGGAATATAACCAAGATCAATTATTGTCTCCCGTTGCAGGTCTTAAATCAGATTTGTTTATTATTTCGATTGTTGTAACAATTTTATCTTTGTATTTGGGCATAGTTATCTCTCGCTCTTTGTCATCGTCAATTCATCAATTGCACAAAGCTACAGAAGAGATGGAAAAAGGCAATTTGAATGTTAAGGTGGATATTAAAACAAAAGATGAAGTTCATCAGTTAGGAAAAGCGTTTAATCATATGATTAACCAGATGAAAGAACAGCAACAATTATTGATAAAATCTGAAACAGAAAAAAGAAACTTTTTAGAAAAATCAAAAAAAGAATTAGAATTTAAAGTAAAATCAAGAACCGCAGATTTAGAGAAATCAAGAGTTGCCACTTTAAACATTCTTGATGATGTAGAAGAAGCTAGAAAAAAGTTAAAAGATTCGTATGTTAAACTGAAAGGCCTGGAACAGTTAAAGACCCAATTCTTATCTTTTGCTTCGCATGAATTAAGAACTCCTTTAACTCCAATCACTGCTCAATTGCAAAGATTATTAAGCCAGGATCTGCCCAAAAAAGAGCGCATTGCCAGTTTGGATATGGTCTTGAGAAATGTTACTCGTTTAGATCGGTTAATTAACGACGTTTTGGACATTTCTCGGATTGAGTCAAAAAGACTTAAGCTTGCTAAAAGTAAAAATGATCTTAACGAAGATCTTGTTTTGATCATATCCACTGCTACTCCACTTGCTACTAATCAAGGAATGAAATTGATATACACACCAACTAAATTACCTAAATTTATGTATGATAAATATCGAATTCAACAGGTTTTAACAAATTTGATTGATAATGCCATTAAACATAGTGCGGGGAAGAATATCACTATTTCTGCTAAATTAAAAAGAGATAAGATTAATGTTTGTGTAAAAGATGATGGTGAAGGAATTAAAGAGGAAGATTTTAAACATCTTTTTGAATTATTTTATGTTGGTCAAGAAGGACAATTTCATGCTAAAGGCGCAGGTTTAGGTCTTTCTATTTGTAAGGGAATTGTGGAAGAACATGGTGGTAAATTTACAGTTAATACTAGAATTGGTCAAGGATCGATGTTCTGCTTTACCCTGCCTTTTGTTCAAAAAGAAGCATCTTTGAAACATAACCGTTATAGGATTGATAAAAAACATTCAATCAGCACCCCTCATAAGTATGGCTGGGGAAAGAAACAGAACACACAGAATAAACATAGTCTACAAAATAAACTGATTACTCAAAAGAAACAGAATGAAAATAATAAAAAGAATAAAAAGAATAAATAAAACAAACAAAACAAACAAAACAAACAAAGCAAACAAAACAAACAAAGCAAACAAAACAAACGCAAGATTAATAAAAGCAAAAAGATTAAGTAACAATACATAAGGACATATAAGAATATATAAGGATAGATAATTTATTTGCATTAGGAGGTTTGATAAGATGAAAAAATCATTAATCCTTTCAGTTGATGATGAGGATGACATTTGTATTTCTGTAAAGGAAGTTCTGCAGGATGCTGGATTTCAAGTAGAAACAGCGAGTAATGGTGCAGAAATGTTAAAAAGATTGGAAAAAATCAAACCCGATCTCATTCTTTTGGACGTCCTGATGCCGGGGTTAACTACTAGAGAGGTTCTTGCGGAATTAAAAAAAAGAAAAATAAAAATTCCCATAATCTTTTTGACTGTTGTTCGCCTTTCAGAAGCAGCAAAAAAGGACATTATGAAAGAAAATATGGTAGATTACATTGAGAAACCATTTAATAACGCAGATCTAGTTAGAAGGGTTAAAAAGGCCTTGCATAAAAAACCATAATAAAAACCATAATAAAAAGAATGAATAATTAACAATGGGACTCTTACAAAAAATTAAACAGGGAAGAATTAAGTCAGGTAAAACCACTTCAAAGAAACCTGTCCTAAAGAAAAGTTCTTCAAAAAATAAATCATCCTCTAACAAATCTAAATCCACCAAGGTCAAAGCTCGATCAGCCCTAAAAGGCCGATTAGGAAGGTCTGTTGGCCAGATTAATAGTAATAACGTAACTTTGGTCGTTGTTCCGAATAATAACTATAATTCTTCGGTCTTAAATTTTGTTAAGAAATTGGATAAAAAAAGTTTTGGTTACGTTAGCGTTAATAAGGGATATAGTGCTTTGATAGAATCATTCAAAAATAAAAAAATTAACCTTAAAAACTTCTTTTTCGTAGATTGTGTCACTAAAACAATTACAGAACCTAAAAAGGTTGACAATTGTATCTATGTTTCTTCTCCTAAGGCCCTTACAGAATTATCTCTAGCAACAACAAAACTCATTATGGCTGGTTTTGATGGTGTGATTTTTGATTCTCTTTCAACAATGTTAATTTACCATAAACCTAAAGAAATTTCTAGATTTGTTCATAGTATCATAAACAAAACTAGGGAAAATACGAATTTACATCTAATTTTGACTCTATCTAGTAAAGATCAGGACTCAGAATTATTTAAAGAAGTGGAAGTATTTGTTGATCAAGTAGTTGAGTTGTAATTATCATCTTATAGTCATCGTGTAAGGATCGTATACTTGGAGAGTATATTGGTTTCACAATTAATTTGCAGTGATTTTATATTTTTTTAAAATTAAAACCATTTCAAAGACTACCCCAGACCACCTAACACTGCCAAGACCATCAAACATTATATAAACTACAGAATATATATCTCCTTAAATAAGAACTGCTATCACCTGGCGCGGTTAAAGAGAGTTATTAGATGGAAAATAAACTTATTTTTAAAAGTCTGGAGAATTTTACATCTATTATTGATACATTGAGAGAAGGATTTTTAGTTCTTGATAAAAACTTAAACGTTATTTTCGCTAATAAGACGTTTTATGAAGTATTTAAAGTTAATAAAAAAAATACTATTGGTGAAAAGATTTTTAATTTGGGTAATAAGCAATGGAAAATTCCAGAATTAGTGAAATTGTTACATGAAATTCTGCCTAAAAAAGATGTTATCACAAATTATATTGTATCTCACAAGTTTAAGGAAATTGGCAACAAAGTAATGTCTCTCAACGCTAGGAAACTAGTTGTTGATCCGAAAACAAAAGATCAATTAATTCTTTTAGCCATAGAAGACATTTCTCAAGAATATTATGACAAATCTTTATTGGAAGCCAGCGAGTTAAAATACCGTACAATCTTTCAAACTTCTTCAAATTGTATCATGTCTTTAACTTCTGAAGGAGTTATCAGTGAAGCTAGTGATCATGCCAGTATTCTTTTGGGTTTTCCTTTAAAGAATATTGTTGGCAAAAAAATAATTTCATTTATTAATAAAAAGTACATCACTAAATTTCATCATATTATGCATCTAGTTTTAAAAGGAGAAAAGGTTGGTCAAGAAGAAATAACTTTTGTCAAGAAAGGTAAAGGCAAATTAAATATGGTCGCAAATATGACTTTGTTAAAGAACTCCAATCCTAATAAATCTAGGGTGATTGGTCTTTTCTATGATATAACCAAAAGTAAGACTGCCGAAGTCTTAATGAAAAATTATCAAACTAAGCTTGAATATGAAATAGCTAAACAGACCAAAGAATTAACAGAAAAGCTTGAAGAAGCAGCAAAATTTCAAAGTATGGTTGTCGGAAGAGAACTAAAGATGGTTGAACTTAAAGAAATTATTCGCAAGTTACAGAAACAGTTAGCATCAAAGTAAATCAAAAATAAAACAATTTACTAGTTCTAAAATTAAAAAATATTAAACAAAAATATTAAACCTTACTTTGAATGCTTTTTAATATACGCCGCATATTTATGGTCTTCCGTTAATATATGTTCAGATAACCAATTGGTTAGGAACTCATCGGTTCTGATCATCAGGTCTTCTCTACTTTTATTTAGATGAACTCCTTTAGATGTTGGGTGTTCAAACTCTTGCTTAAACTTTTCTACAGATGCTCTATAATCATCATGTAATCTCTTATGACCAGCAATGGCCGGAAATTTATGTTTTTTCATATACGCTTCCTCATAATCTAAATGACCCAGGAACTGTTTTAACAAAAACAACTACCTCTTTTCTTAACTGATTAATACTTGCATTGTCAGACAATTTCTTTTTAATTTCATCAAGTTCATTAAAGATCTGTTTGTGTTGATCATCAATGATTTTATCATTAACAGACATATCTTTAGTCCAAGCGATCTTCATCTTAAACCCCTTAATTTAAGATTCTCCATCAACTCCTCCAAAGACTTCTTGTTCTGGGAATACTTCAACACCATCTTCTCCAATACTCATAGCAACGATCTTAGTTTGATGACTTGCTCCTCGCATCTTTAAAACTTCTACAGCTCTTTCTCTGATGTTGCCTCTTTTAATGTTGTAGATGACAATTATTCCATCCGCTAAGAACTCTTCTACTCCACTAGTACTAAAGATTTTAGGGACTTGTTCAGTTTCTGTTATTAAGAAAGACGTTGCCCCAATCTTTTCAAACAAGCGAAATAATTGTTGAATGTAAATACGATAAGAATCTTCCTTACCGGAAAAGGCTGAGGCGATTGCCGATAAAGAATCTAAGACAACGATTGTTGGTTTAAAATGATTTGGGAAAATGATTGGATCTACATCAATCAACAACTCCCCTTTAACTTTCATTAATAAAGCATCAACACTTCTAGTTATGTCAAAAGGATTATACCGTTTAATCATTAAAGTTCCTTTTTTAATCAGTTTTTTTGGATCCCAGCCGAACTTTTCCATATGTTTGATTAAACGTTCTTCATTTTCTTCAAAGCTCATATAAAGGCATTTCTCGCCCTTTTTAGCGTGTTCGTATAAAGTCTGTAGACCAAAAATAGTTTTACCACTTCCAGCTCCTCCTGCTAACAATATTGAAGCTCCTCTTGGTATCCCATCATCTAATAGATCATCAAAACCAGGGACTAAAGAAAAGATATATTCTTTGCTTTCAACTTTTCCTCGGGTTGAAGTGGGGCTATCTTTTTCTTTGCCCCTCAGGGAAGATAACTGTTTTTGAATAGAATCTTTGATTGCAGATAAATTTACTTTTCCAGCAAGTTTATTTTCTTTTACTTCCTTTGCTTCTTCTTTTTTTAGTTGTTTAACTGATTTACCTAAATCTTGTTTTCTCTTATCTTCTCTCTTGCTAACCCAAGTCTTGGCTGTGTTTTCTCTTTTTGTGGATGTAGTTTTTTTATTTGGCTCTTGTTTAATCGGAACCTTGGTTAGAATGGTTCTTTGTTTTTTAATTTCAGAATTAATTACTTTCTTAACATTTTTAGGAACGTGATGAATATACTTTTTTTTATCTTCAGTTAATTTTTGTAACGTTTTACCTCTATTTTTATTCTCTCTATCTGAGGATTTTGGAGCTTTCTTCTTAATTACACTTATTTTCTTTGCAGAGGATTTTTTCTTCACTGCACTTCTTTTTTTTACCGGAACTTTTTTCTTCACGGCCTTTACTTTTTTTGGTGTTGCTATCGGTTTTTTTGATACCTTCAACTTATTTAACATTCCATTTTTCTTAGCGGTTAACGGTTTTAATTTAGATTTTTTAGCCATTTTTACTCAGTATCACTTAATATTATATTTTTCCATTATTTTTTTGTACCTAATAAAGTTTTTGGAGCGAGCAAATTTGCTAATTTCTTTATCAGAAAGTTTTCCTAATAAATTATCAGTATTCTCAAGGAAAGCCTGCATGTTTTTCTTATCTTTATGAGAAAGTTCTCTTTTTATCACCCTTACTTTCTTGATTACCGGTACTTTTCTTACCCTAACAACAGTTTTCACTATAGTTTTAGGTTTAACTTTGATTCTTTTTATTTTAACAATTATTTTTGGATGAGCTTTAGCTTTCACAAGCAGTTCTTTCTGCTCAGCCAACTCTTTGGATTTATTCTTGCGGAGGATATCAATTCTTTTATTAGCAGAGCTATTAAGTAGTTTTTTCTGTTCAGCTAACTCCTTATTTTTAACACTGCGAATTTCTCTTACCTTCTCAGCAGTATCTACTTTAGCTATTTTCTGTGCTTCCTGTTCTATTTTCCCTTTAAGTTCATCACTTAGGATTAATTCTAACTGCCTTAACTCTTGTTTTAACTTACGTTTTTCCTTAATGCGCTTGACCTTTTCATTTACAATCTTATTCAACATTTTGGATTGGTCGTCCTTAGCTTTAAACTCAGCAGCAATTCTTTCCTGTTCGGTTTTTAATTGCGCAGAATGATTAATAATAAACTTAATCTCCTCATTTAAGTGGGCTATTTGCCTTTGAATTGAAGTAGTGGTATTTTTTGATTTACTTTTGTTTGATTTTAATTTTTCTTCTTCCTTGGCTAGTTGATGTTTTCTTTCCGACAATCTTTTCTTCACTTGTGATCTTCTGAGCGAACTATCTTTCTGTTGTTTTTTAATCTGGTTCTCATCCGCTTTAATACTTTGCTGGATCTTGGCAATGTCTTTGTTGATCATATTTATTCTATTGAATCCTACCTTTTTGATCAAATCAATTTTATCTTGTTGCCGTTTCAATAATAATTGGAACTGGTTATGTTTTTCTTGGAACTGTTTTTCTTTTTCAATAATAAGTTGGTCCAATTCTTTCTTCTCAACACTTTTATTCTGTTTATTGATTTCTGTTCTAGATTTTTCTAAAGCAACTCTCTTTCTAATGGAGGAGATTCGTTTAATCCCAGCAAGTTTAATTTGTTTTTGCAAACCCATTAAGTAAGAACGAACTTCTGCTTTGATCTTTGATTTTGCTAAACTAATCTGATTTTTATCCTGAATGTATTCTTTTTTTACATTATCAAGTTTTTTAAGTTTTAATTGGATTAATCCCACAACTTGATTCAATGCCTTTTCTTCCTTTAATAATACCACATATTTTCTTTTTTCTTTCTCTAATGAGTATTGGTTGGAGGATAATAATTTTTGTGTTTCTTTTATCTTGGATGAATGTTCTAACTGTTTTTTATTTAATTCTGTAATCTCCTTTTCAATGTCCTGTTTGATAGTTAAAGAAGAACTATATTCTTGTTTAATCTTTGAAATATCTTCAACCATTCGAGAAATGTTCTCTTGTATTCCTTTAATGTTGGTATTAAGTGTTGGTTCTTTCTTACTCTTAATCAGATTCTCCCTTTCAGAAATATGGTCTACTGTACTTTTAATTTGAGATAATGATTGGTTGATTGATTCTAGTTTGGCTTTATGTTTCGATCTTTCTTTTAGAATATTACCCTGTAAAGATTTGATAGCTTTAATTTTTTGATTAATCTTAGTGCAGTACTGCTCAGCACCTTGTTTTATTTCTCCGATTTCTTTTCTTTCTTTATCAACGGCCTGTTGGGTTAAGTTTATTTCATTCCGAACCTTTTCTTTCTGTTTTCGGAAACCTAACACTACTTCTGTCCAATCTGGAGAAGATTTGAATTTATTTAATGAAATATTAATCTCTTCTACTTTTTTATTGTCTAAAAAGATGCTTTGTTCCTGTTGTTTTATTTTCTTCAATAATGAATCAACTTGAGCAAGTTCACTTTTCTTTTTATTTTCTAAATCGACTAAGGAACTTTCTGCCCTCTCTTTAGTTTCTTTTAACTTTAAAGAATCAGTTTCTACTTGAGTTAACATCTGTTGCTTATTCTTTTCTAACAACGTTGCTTTCTTTTCTAACTCTTTTTTCTTATTCTGCAGATCATCAAACTCTTGTTTGTATTGATTTAATAATCCAACTACTTCGGCTTTGGCAAGCTCAAAATGTTGTTTTTTGCTATCTTCCTGAGATAATTTTGATTTTTCTTGAACTATATTCCCTTTAATCCCTTTAAGCGCAGTTTTCCCTTCCTTAACTTTGTTTAATAGTTCATTAAATCTGTTTTGTTGTGCTTGCAAAGAGCCTTCTTCTTCTTTCAATTGTTTGTTTAAATCATCAATTCTTAACGTGACTACTTTATCTTTCTGTATCTCGTTTTCTAATAAAGTTTTACGCTTTTTTAATCCTTGTATCTCTGTAATAATCTTTTCTTTAGAATTGATAAGTTGCTGATGAGTTTGTTTACCTTTTTGTGATAATCCGTCTTTCTTAGCTTCAAAAGCTAAAACTTCTTTCTTTCCTTGTAAGAATAATCCTTTTAATTGTGGAGGGTAATTAATACCGTTTTTGATCAATTTTGGGGTAGACAAAGTTAATGTGGAAACAAACTGTTCAATTTTCTCTCTTTCAGAATTCAGTAAAGCTATCTTTCTTTTCTGCACTTCAATTTTGTTTTGATATAACTTCAATTCTCGGCCTTTTCTAGCCAATTCCTTTTCTTGATTAATTTGTAACTGCTTTAGTTTTTGCTGTTCTAAAACCGATTCTTTTTTATCCTGTGATATTAAGGCTTTTTCCTTTTTTTCGATATCTTTTTTAATCAGGTCTTGTTTTTTCTTTAAGGAGATAATGTGTAAATCTCGCGTTTTCTTCTCCTTAACAATCCTGTTAATCTCATCCTGGTTATTCTTAACCAATCTTGTTAATCTTAACTCTAAATCTTCATCTAGTTGTTCTTGTTGTTGGTCTTTAGCTAAAATCTGTCGATTAAGTGCAGAAACTGTTTGTTCCATCTCTTTAAGATTCTGCTGTTTTTGTTGCAGTTGTTTCTTAGTTTCGTTAAGAGAATTATGAAATTGGTGTAAAGTCTTACTTACTTTTACTTTTTTTTTCCTAAGATGCTGATGCCTAATTTTTGTTTCTTCAGCTTTGAGAACTTTACTAGCTTGCTGTTCTTCCTTCTCTAACCTAGAAATCTCTTTTTTTTCTTGAGAAATACTTGAATTTAAAACTGCTAAAAGAGCTCTATTCGTTTCAGAGTAAAGACTATGCCCACTTTTTTTAACTATCACCATCTTTTTCATTAAGGCTTAACACCTCATAGATTATATAAGATAATATTTTAAGGTTTAAAAAAGTATCTATATTTTAACTTTGGTTTAAACAACCAAAGTTGAGTTGAAAATCATTAAAAATAACATTTTATTTTAAAGAAATCACTTTGTCAAACAAAGGGCATAATTGGTTATACAAAGTAGTTGGTATGGATTCATTTATGACTATCCAAATAATTTTATATCCTTTTTCTCTAGCATGATCATTTACAGAACTTACAAATCGAGTAATTACTTGTGGTGTGTGGTAAGTTGGCATGGATGAAAGGGAATCAAATAAAACAAATAAATTCTTGATTCTTTTAGCCGTTTCAGTAATCACAATAGATAATTTGACTAACTCTTCCGGTTTAAGATTTATGTCCTCATTATTTGGTATTCCGCTACAATTAACAAAGATAATCTTATTTGGATCAACACCATGCTCTTTTAATGTTGCTTTTGTATATTTTGGAACTTTATTGTATGAAACATACAAGAATCTGTGACTCTTTTCTAAAGTTAGCAGATCAATTATGTCTTTAAAATAATTTCCTACTGTATCACTTATCAGAATACAATCTCTTTTTTCTAACTCCTTAACGACAGAAAATATTTTGCTTTTTATGTGTTCAGTAGATTCTCTTTTAATTTTTAATTTTTTCCCTTTTGTACCTTTCCCTGCTTTAACTTCCTTTACTTTTAAATCGGTTTTTTTGACAATATCAATCATCTCTTCAACCGCAATCATGTGCCTTTTTTCATCTTCAATGATGCTCTGTATAGTTTTGATAACTTTTTTGTCAGTTAATTTTTTGATATCTTTACTATAGACATCTCTAGCTAACTTCTCAAAATCATATTGAAACTTCAGTTTTTTTAATAATTCTTTTTTATAATCCATCTTCTTTTTTGAGAGCATATTTAACTAATCCAGAAAAGGCCTTAGAATGTTCAACACTTTCTGTCCTTAAAAGTTTTAAACGATTTTTTAATTCTGTTTCCGTCTTTTTATCAAATTTAGCTTTATCAATTAACTCTTCCAATTCCGCAATATTGGTCATGTTGGGAATATCTTCTAAAGATACTGCTTCTTCAAATAGAATAATTGCTTTTTTGGAAGAAAGTTTTTTTATTGTCATAATCTACTATTGCCTCTGTTGATATCTTTAGAAAAGATTTTTTTGTTTATATATCTTTTGATACTTAGACTTGAATTTTTTTCGCCTTCAACAAATAAACCTTTTCGGCAATCATTCTTAAGTTTTCAATATCTTCTCGATTGTAATCAATAAGTAAGTCTAAATACTCTCTGTCGCCAGAAGCGTGGAAAGCTTTCCATAACTCTACGGGATTGCCATAAAGGTGTGAAGGACGTTTCAAATTAAGTTTTCTTTCTACTTCCTTAAGTCCTCCAACAAAACCAAGACTCACACATAATGGCTTTAAGTCTAGATGTGGGATCTTTATTTTGACATCAAAATCTAACTGTTTCTTCAATTTTGGCAAATCAAATGAAGAACCATTGAATGTAATTAGTAATTTAAACTTTAATAACTCCTTCTCCAAACTTTCCTTAGATAAATTAGCACCTTTAACAAAGAAATTTGAGTTGTAATAATCAGAAATTCCCACCAAAATAACTTTGCCGTAAGAATCAATTTCTATATCTAAAAAACCAGTTTCTTCTCGGAAATAGTCGTAAATCCGCCACATCTCTTTGTTCGGAAATTTTCCGACAAAATAAGCAGAATTATCTTCCATCAACGCTTGTTGTGCTTCTTTGATCTGTCGATCATAATAAGATTTCTTTTCAATAGCAATTCCTTTAATCTCTTTACATTTCAAAAAGTCAGCCCAGTCTTTAACTCCCTGTTTCCAAATACTTTTTTCTTTTTTACTGCTTACCTTTTCTAGAAAAATGAAAGATTTCCGAATCATGGCTGTCTTTTGAGCAATATTGTATATAATAGTTATGTTTGTCATTCTAGGATTAAAAAGAAACTTTAAATAAAATCGTGGTTTACTACTGTTTACTGTTTGCAGGAGAATTGATCTTCACTTGCCGACCTTTGATCTTCGGATCTTAGATACGCTTGTGTTGAGATACTTCGGATGCAAACAGTAAATTTCTTTTAATATTAGTTCTATATTTATTAATTTTATAATTTGTTCTATACTTCTTCTCTCGTACAACAAATCTTATATACCTTTATTTCATTATAGTATTCAAGGGGTGGTTATAATGGTAAATTTTTTGATGTTTGGGATTTTAAATCCAATTAAATCCAATAGTAATTATACTTGTGTTAATAATTTTATCCAGTTTAAAGGTTGTTAAAGAGTATGAACGCGGAGTTAAGTTCACTTTAGGTAAATATACTGGGACAATGGGTCCTGGGTTAAGGATGATTTTTCCTGTAATTCAAGCTTGGGAAAGGGTTGACTTAAGAGTTAAGGCTGTTGATGTTCCAGATCAAGATTGTATTACTAAAGATAATGTTTCTGTAAAGGTTAATGCAGTTTTATATTTTAAGGTTTCAGAAGCGGAAAAAGCGATTATAAAAGTTGAAAATTATTTTTATGCCACATCCCAATTATCACAAACGACTATGCGAGATGTAGTTGGTGAAGTGACTTTAGATGAATTACTAAAAGAAAGGGATAAGATTTCTCATCGTATTCAACAAATTGTTGATAAAGCAACCGATCCATGGGGTATTAAAGTAGAGTCTGTAGAACTAAAACATATTGAATTGCCAGATGACATGAAAAGAACCATGGCTAAAGAGGCAGAAGCAGAAAGAGAAAAAAGAGCCGTTATCATTACTGCAGAAGGAGAAGTTATGGCTGCTAAAAACATGTCTAAAGCTGCAGAAATGCTTTCAAAGGTTCCTGGAGCATTACATCTGAGAACATTGCAAAGTATTAATGATATCTCTTCCGATCAAAGTAATACGGTGGTCTTTGCAGTTCCTTTAGAAATATTAAAATCTTTTGAAGGATTTTATAAGAATAAATAACTAAAATAAATAAACTTTATTTTTTTTAATGATTTTCTTCAATCGATTCTGAGTTTTAATTTTATTGCGAATCATATGATTATTACGGTTTAAAACTTTTTTTATTTCCTTTAATTCGTTTTTCTTCTGTTCAACTTCCTTAACGCCTTGCTTAACTGCATTATCAATCCTTTGTTCTTCTTCTTTAACAATTTCTTTATTCTTCTCAAGAACTTTTTTTTCTTTTTTAATGTCTTCAATCTTCTCCTTAGATTTTAAGTTAGCTAATCTTGCCCACCACTTTTTTGTAAGAAGACCGATTCCCGTAAAAATTAAAAATAAAACCACCAACAATAATATTGCTGCTAAGATTGTGATGGTATCAATTGGAACATGTGAATAAATTATAGCTATTGTTACATAAGAAACTAGATTGATAGCCAATGGTGAAGAAATGATGTAGGCAGTTTTTTTAGGAACAAAATGACTAAAGTTCATGAACAATAATATCAATCCTACGACTAACAACAATGTTACTAAAATTGTTGCACCACCAAAATCAACAAAATTCTGGACGCTTCCGGGAGTGGTTGATTCAAATATTTCTCTAAACAAGTTCATTGAGACAAAAATTAAAATTAAACTATTGCCCAAAGCAGTGTTCCACCCTAATTCTTCGTCTGTATATTTAGAAAAGTAAATTGTCATTAATGCCATGACCATAACTAATGGGATGATTATCCAAAACATCTCAGAATGTGTAGACGGACTTTTTAAAAGTTCCAAGAACCTGTTTACAAACATGATAAAATAATCTTCCATATCAAAACAATTATTTTGAGATTAATAAACTTAACTAACTAATTTTTAAGAACAGATTTTATCTTTAACACCATTTTCGATTCTCTACAAATCAATAATAATCTTTTTACTTTTCAAATCAACTTTCTTAATCTTTTTAATCTTCTTTAGCTCTTCTTCAATCTCTTTCCATTCCTTGCCATCATTTCGCGATTGCTTGACAAAATCTAACATTTTATGCAAAGGTTGATACTGTGCGTAAACAGTTTCTCCTTTTTTTGTATTTATTGTAATGCTGTCTTCTTGTTTTTTGATTGATCCTTCTTGTGCTTTAATCATGGTCATAATGGTTTTTATCTTGTTGTTATATGGAGAAGTAGTTTTAAATGGGTCAATTGTATCTAAAGCAGCACTATAAGAATCAAACCTTTCCTTCTCTGTCATTTCGGAGAGGGAAAAAGGAGTAATCTGATCATCGTAGAGATAACCTTGCGGTTTCTTAAGCTTCTCTAACATCTCTCCAATAGTTTTAACAATAATTTTGACTTCCGTTTCTGTAACATCTCCTGGCAATTTACTTTTATCTACAGAAGCAAGTTTGCAAATCTCTTCAGAATATACTCCCCCGAAACCTAGTTCTATAGCTAAAGATGTAGCTAAATTATTCTTCTCACTACTCTTTAACAATCCCAAAAGCTTTTCATCAGTGATATCTTTCCAATTTACTCCATGTGATGGAAATACATATTTCTCGCCAACTTTAACAACTCTATCTCTCCAGGTCTGTCTTTCTAAAGCAGCAATAATGTTGTTGTCCAAATCAGTCATTACCAAATTCCCTTTGGCGTATAGTTCTATAATCATGATGTACTTTTGACTTTTCTCTAACTCTATTACAACTACTCTGTCTGCCTCATATTGTGTTATAGAGTTGATTGTAGCGTTGCTAAGATATTTACGTAATTGCATACAAAAAGACGAGGGTTTTAATGGTGCGTCATCCTTAATTTTGGTTAAGCAAAGATATTTTCCAGGAATAATTTTTAATAACTTTTTACCTTCTCCTTGAGCATGTAACTGAAAAAGCAACTCTTTCTTTTCCTGATGATAAATTTGTGTTAACTTTCCCCCAACTAAAAATTGTAGTTCATTAACTACTGCCGCTAGTTCTAAGGAAGATATGCTTATTTTTGCCATAAAACTAGAATTGTTGTTTGATTTTATATAGTTTTGTAAAATAAACTATGAAATAAACTATGAAATAAACTACAACATAAACCATAAACTCAATTGATTTAAAGAATATTAAGATAAACAAAAAAATGGAGCGCCCGGAGGGACTCGAACCCTCGATCTAAAGCTCTGCAGGCTCTCGCATTAGCCACTTTGCCACGGACGCACTAAAACATCCGAGAAGGTCGTTATTTATATAATTTACTGATTGGATTGCTTTGTTTTGTAACTGTAGCGTTAGTAGTGTCCATCCTAGCCTTACTACTATAATTCTCTAAACGATCAGCCTTTCCACAATATGGGCAGAAAACTTTGTGTAATGTTCCCGCTTTGATTGTGTCTATTCTGAAAGAATAATTACATCTTGAACAGGATAATAATTTTACTTCACCAAGAGTATTCTTTACAGGTTGTGTATTAGTTATCGGGGTTTTAGCAGTTTTATTCTTAATTGCGTTACAACAATCTTCACAAACAAGACTATTTGTATCTTTATCTTTAGGCACTAATCTAACCTTATCTAAGGTCACAACAGCTTTACATTTCTCACAAGTTCTGGTTTTGCGGATGTCCATCTTTTTTCACTTCTTTTTCTAACCAATTTTGGTTCATTTATTTTACGCAAATTAGCCATTAAGCTAATTCTACCTCTATTTAACTTTAAATCAGTAAAATTACTATTTAAGCTTATCTTTAATAAAATCAACTGAATTACTTAAGAATAAACTTATTTTAGGTTTATTGCTTCAATCAATTTCATTTGTTTCTTACTTTGTTTAAATCCAATATTCCTATAGAAATTTTCAAATGATCGTTTTTCTATGCAAATTCGAATGTAACTACTATTGCTTCCATCTTTTCTTAAATTTAATTTGTGATACACAATCGGTGAGGAATCCACTCCAAAATCCTTAAGAAGGTCTTTTATTTGTTTAAAGAATTTTACTCCTTCTGTTAAAATTAAATCATTTTTAGCCATCTTTAATGCAATTTGCCATCTCTTATTGGCAACAAAAATACTACCCTCTGCATCATAAAGACCCTGTAAATATGCTTTTTTCAGTGTGCTATGTCCTTTGATAATCCATTTTGGAACTAGAAAAGGTACATTTGTTTTGTCTCCGACAGGTGTACCAATATCTTTAAGAAATATGGCAACTGGTTTTGATATAAAGAAGATTTTGTATCTTTTGACTGGCTTTTGAGTTTTACCGACGGGCCTATTGTCTTCATGAATTTTTCCTTTAATCTGAAATAGATCATAAAATCTTTTTTTTACCTCTTTAATCTCATCTAAATCTTTAGAATAGAACGAAGCAATGTGTCTGTGGCCGTTTATTTGTAAATGCCCATCGCCGGTTAAATCTGCAACAAGTCGAGCGAGATCTGGATTACATAATAATGAAGCTTGCATAACTCATTACCCTAGACAGAGGATTATAAACTTTCTCCGCACCTGTCTAGTGGGTTGTGCTAGAAAATTCTAGTAAAAAATTAGTATTTTAGTAAAAATATAAAAAAATGGACTCGGGGGGATTCGAACCCCCGGTCTACAGCTTAGAAGGCTCTAGCGGGACAATTGTCCTGTCGCCCTATCCAGGCTAGGCTACGAGTCCATTTATGATTAAAACTATGGGCAACTTTTAAATATTTCGCCAATAGTGGATTTTTTATGGGAACAATGATCGCGTATGACTATCGCAATGTTAAGGCCAAAGGGCTAAATAAAGAGCAGGTTATTGACGAAGAAAAGTTAAAAAGTTACTTTTTTGATGA
Source organism: Candidatus Woesearchaeota archaeon CG_4_10_14_0_2_um_filter_33_13 (assembly GCA_002792115.1). Classification (GTDB taxonomy): domain Archaea; phylum Nanobdellota; class Nanobdellia; order Woesearchaeales; family GW2011-AR9. The sequence goes on from PFNQ01000044.1 coordinate 42,570, forward strand.
AGATTTTGAAAATCTTGCTCTACTGGATAAAATCAACTTAAACTATACCTTTTTGGATGTTTCTTTACTTTATCCTGGTTGTGGCGCGGACATATTTTTTCCTCTTATCTATTTAGAAAAACTTTTTCCTACAATTACTAAAGCAAAATTAATTTTTGTTGATTCAGAAGATAATCTTGGTTTAATCAAAACAGTTTTAGATGAAGTTGGAGTAAGTTTTTCAGAAAAAGATGATTACTTATCCTTTTATTGGAAAGAAAAGCTAATTACCTTACACTTTTTTACCTCTCCAATTGAAGATTATCTTCCTAATTTAGAAAATTTTAGCATTTATTTCGAAAAAGCTTTTCGTATCATGAGAGATAGAATTCCAAATTATGAAAAAAAGATTTACTCAAAACTAAATAAAGGAGGAGTTATAATTAGTGACACTGGTTTTGAAGAAATGAATCTTTCTACAGTTGCAGTACCCTTAGAACTTAGTTCCTACGGGGAAATGATCATTGGAATAAAAGAAGAAAAATAAAATAAAAGCTAATAACTAATCCTCTTTTCTAATCTTTATTTTATTGTTGCTTTGATGATAGTAATCTCTTCAATTGGTCTATCAGATGAATCCGTTTTGGTTTTACCAATCATCTCTACTACTTCAATCCCCTTAGTTACTTGACCAAAAACAGGGTGTTTTCCGTCTAAAAAATTGTTCTTCACCAAATTAATAAAAAATTGGCTTCCACCTGTGTTTGGTCCAGCATTGGCCATTGCAATGGTCCCTTTAACATTACTTAAGCTATTATCAAATTCATCTTTAATTTTATAGCCTGGGCCGCCAGTACCCCACGCATTCTTTTTAGAATTATCTTTAGACAAGGGATCTCCGCCTTGGATCATAAATCCACTAATTACTCGGTGAAATTTTGTTCCATCGTAAAACCCTTTTTCTACCAAATCAATAAAGTTTTTAGTAGTAATCGGCATTTTATCAACAAATAATTCTATTTCGATAGTTCCTACGTTAGTTTCAAAAACTGCTGTTTTCATCTGATTTCCTCCACAAGAAGACAAAAGTACTCCTATACAGAGTATAAGACTAAGTCCTATTATTAATTGCCATTTCATTCTTTTCTCTTACATTATTAAGTTTAAATTCTTTTCTAATCGTAGTAATCACTAGTGAGTGATAATTTTAACGAAAGGTTTATAAATCACTCTCTCTTTGAGAGATATAGGAGGCATCAAAATGGATATGAATCAATTTGAAACTAATGTTGTTAACTCATTTCGATTAGCTAAACAAGATATTGTTAAGTTATACGAGAGTGTTCACTATTTACTAAATCAAGTAGAAAAATTAAAGCAAGAGAATGTATATTTAACTCAGAAATTAACTCGTCTTTCCGAACCAAGAAAAGTTATTGTTAAAACAGTTAAGAGAGTTGCCAATCATTCAGTTGCAAAAAAATTCTTAGCTACTAAAGGTGGGAGTAAAGTTCACGATACACATTGTCCATTTGCAAAGAATATTAAACCTAAAAACAAAGTTGTTTTTAATTCTAAAGTTAAAGCTTTGAATGCCGGTTATAAATTTTGTAAATGCTTAAATTAATTTTTATTTATTTATTAAATTTTATAATTCCTAATCCAAAATTATTTGTTTTTAAGGTAACCAAGTCTTCTGGTCTTTAATCTTGTCTGGCAGATATTGATCAATAACATAATTTAATCCCCATTTAGCTAAAGCTTGCTGTTCTGCCCTTACCTTCATCTTAGCCATTTGTTCTAGGGCTTTTTGCCATTGGCGATGATGTTTGATAAATGGGTCATTTTTGATTAAATCTTTGATTTTCTTGACGTCAACTTCTTTTAAAGGGTGTGTTGGTAACTTGTAATCAATAATGTCTTGTGGTGTTATACCAATAAACTGTGCTCGGGGTACACAAAAAAATTCGTTGATGTGTGCAGCGTTTCCTGAACCAACTTTTAAGGTTCTGTAAATACTACCAAATCCATAAGGATCACCATCAGTAAAAACGTAAACCGGTAATTTTTTATCATCAGATAATTTTCTAATAAATCTTCTACACGATCTGGTTGGAACTCCCCCCATAGAAATTAAAATGCAATTAGCTTTTTTCCAATAATTATGTTTAACTAAACGTTGAAACATACCTGCTGTTTCTATTGCTAAAACAAATTTAGCCTTTGTCTCAAATTTTAATTCTTCAACAGAACTTGGTACTGAATAGGCTCCTGACCCAAACTTCGTACAATCAATTCTAATTTCTTTTCCTGTATCAGCATCCTTATCTAAAACCACTAACTCTCCTGCAACATCGCCACCTTTCTCTTCAGGAATAAAACCAATCTGTTCTCTGTTAACTTGCATCATTGCTTCTACGTCATCCATAACTGTGTCGGATTCGACTTGTTCTTTAAACCGAGCATCCCCCCAGTTTTTACTAACATAATAGGCTTCCCTTTTCGTAGCAATGTCACTTGTTTCAATTAAGTTCTTGGAAAGGCTCATCATTCTTAATGTCTGAGCAAATGTTTTAATTGTTGAAGCAGTAAGAGTTCTGGCTTTAACTTTTCTTAATAATTTAAAATATCCCTCATCATCATCATATTCAACATTGCTTAAAGCTCTGATTGGCATTTCTAATTGTGGTTGTTTGATTAATCTAATTTTATCATAAACATCTTTAGCAACTTCTTTGATTTTCTCTGAAACGGAATTTTCTTTTTTAGCCATTTTTGTTATTTTGATTAACCAATTAATTTTTTTTGTTTTTCTTTCTTATTATTCTTATCTTTTACATCATCGTTATACTCTTGACCATAGCTTTCATTAGCATATTCATCGTCAGTATTACTATTATCATTACCATCATCATCTTCGTCATTTTCATCATCAGAATGCTTTTTTCTTTTCATTTCACCATCTTCTTCATCATCGTCTTCTTGGCCGATCATCGCCAATTCTGGATCATAATCAGGATTATCAACGCCTACTTCTTCTAATTCCCCCCTAGTTTGTTCAAGAACTTCATAAAGATTATCTTCTACTTCTTTTTTCTTTATTTCGTCAAATGCCAATAGTTCTTGTAATGCTTCTGCAACATGAGGGATATATTTTTCAATGTAACTTCTTTTCTTTGATTCGTCTTTAATACGTTTTTTCTTTTTAACAAACATAGACAATTTTCTTCCACATTCTTGTAAAGCCAATTTAATTTCTTTAATAATTTCTGGATAATGAGCTAATGCTTCTTTAGATTCTGAAGTAAAGGGAACCCAAACGGAAGACATATGCACTACTATTGTGCAAGGTCCTACTGGCAAGGAATTTCTACTTTGATTCAATCCATAAGATCTCCAGGCAGTCCCTTGAATGGAGTTAGTAATCGCACAGGCTCCTTGTTGATAAAGTAAAGGCACTCTGTTAGCAAAACGCATTATCCTGACTGCTTTATCTCCTTCTTGATCACCACCATAAGCTAAAGCTGCTTCAATGATAAATGGGTTACCTCGATAAACAGCTGGGGGTCTTGTTGTTGAACAATAAAATTCAGCATTAATTTCTTTTCTTAATCCTCGTTCTAACAATTCATCTGTAATCGGAGAAATACAATCGGTAGGTGGAGCAATAATCTTCGTTTTTTGAATTCCATTAAGTAAATTCTCAGCCATCTCTCTACTAATGGATTTTGTTTTTGTAGTTGGTAGAAGAGCAGAGTTTTGACAAATTTCTTTTGCAGTTCCAGCTCCCACCCTTACAAACTCAGAAGTTAGAAATTGTTGTAAGGTCTTTGCTTCTGTGTTTTGCAACATCTTAATTAAAATTCCTAATTCTACTCCATATGGATGGGGTTTAATTTCTTTCGGTTCTGGTGGCAAATTATCGGTAGCCCGAGGAAAAATAATTTGTTGCGCTTCTGGATTGGTGTAAATAAACGTTGCATGAGGATTAACGATAGCAGTTTCTTTAATATATTCATCAACTGATTGTCTACCTTTAAGATAACTTCCTTCTAAATCAATTTCAATTCTAGTTCCGTGATCTTTATGTTCCCAAGCTGTTTGACTTTCATCTGTTACATCTGGCTTATTTGTTTTTGTATCAATCTTTAATTTGATGATATTAGCGGGTTTATCTTTAGCTGTTTTTGAAGTGATTGTTGCTGGCTTACCTGTAGTAAGTTGTCCATATAACACCGCTGCAGAAATACCAATCCCCTGTTGTCCTCTAGTTTGTGATAATTTATGAAATTTTGAACCATAAAGAAGTTTAGCAAAAATCTTTGGTAATTGTTCTTTAATGATTCCAGGACCATTATCTTCCATTACAACCCTGTATCTTGTTTCAGAAAGTTGGATGATCTCTACATTAATTTCTGGAAGTATTC
>PFNQ01000044.1:47062-47325 GCA_002792115.1 Candidatus Woesearchaeota archaeon CG_4_10_14_0_2_um_filter_33_13
AGTGTCTATTCTTTTCAAAGAATTCCGCGATTGATATTTCTCTTTGGGATTTCGCTAACTCGTGCGCTTTAGCATCACTTGATTTTGTTTTCTTCTCAGGTTTGTCTGATTTTTCAGTTTTTTCTGAGAATGAATCCAGTGTTTGGTTATCTTCCATGAACTCTGGAATTTGATGTTTCTTTAATAAACTTTTTGCTTGTGTGTGTTTTTTCTTTCTTTGTTTTTTTAGTGTTTTGTTATTGTTTTCAGAAAAAATATAAATG
>PFNQ01000013.1:0-881 GCA_002792115.1 Candidatus Woesearchaeota archaeon CG_4_10_14_0_2_um_filter_33_13
AGTGATAAATTGGCTTGTGGCATTTTCTACTCTAAGAGCTAGACTTCCACAACACTTTTAAATAGATTTTTAGTCTTTTATCTTAAAATGAATATATTAGTCACTGGTGGTGCTGGTTATATCGGCAGTGCTACTGTCAAGCGTCTTGTTGAAGAAGGGTATTCTGTTGTTGTTATAGATAATCTTTCTAAAGGAAAAAAAGAATATATTGATCAAAAAGCTAAGTTTTACCACGGTGATTTGTGCGATGTTAATTTTCTGAATGTAGTTTTTTTTGAAAATAAAATTGATGCAGTAATGCACTTTGCTGCATATAAATCAGTCCCTGAATCAGATAAAGATCCCGTTAAATATTCTCAGAATATTACTGGGACAATTAACCTTCTCAATTTGATGGTTAAATATTGTATTAAAAAGATAATCTACTCTAGTTCTGCAGCCGTGTACGGAAATCCTCAGTATCTTCCAATAGATGAAGATCATCCTACCAATCCAATCAACTTTTATGGATTTACTAAATTAGAATGTGAACAAATTATTAATTGGTATTCTAGAACTAAAGGAATTGTTGGAGTTTGTTTAAGATACTTTAATGTTATCGGCGATGCCGGGTTGAATTATCCTAAAGACGGTGAAGAAGATATTTATTCTGTTATTCTTGATGTGGTAAATGGTAAGAAAAAAGAGTTAATCATTTATGGTAATGATTATGATACTAAAGATGGTACTTGTGTTAGAGATTATATTGAATTGAAAGACTTAGTAAAGGCCCATCTTTCTGCTTTAAACTTGAATAATTCGAACATTTTTAATTTGGGAAGTGGCAGAGGGATTACAATTTTGGAATTGATTAGAAGAGTTGAAAAAGAAACTGGGAAAAT
>PFNQ01000013.1:908-76052 GCA_002792115.1 Candidatus Woesearchaeota archaeon CG_4_10_14_0_2_um_filter_33_13
CCAAATGTTGTAATGCAGAAAGGAGATTTTTCTGGTAGTGGTATCCCTTATATGCCAATAACGATGGCTTATGCTGCATCATATTTAAAAGAGAAGGGATACGACATAAAAGTGATTGATAGTTTTGGTAATAACCCTGTACAAATCATTTCAAAAAATAATTTTTATTACCAAGGACAAACTCCTGAACAAATTGTTAACCTAGTTTATGATGATACTGAGGCAATTTTAATATTTGCGGAACGTCTTGTAGCCCATAGTAGCTTAGTTGAAATAATAAAAAATATTACCTCTAGATTTTCTTGTCCAGTCGTTCTCGTCGAGAATTCTCAAGCTGTAACCTCTTATTCTCTGCTGAAACTTAATGGTGAGCTTTCTTCGTATGGTGTTAAAGGGATTGTTCTTAATGGCGATGGCAAAAGAATAGAGAACATGTTGCGCATTCTCAAATCGCCTAATAATCTTAAAGATGATATGGATGGGTTAATTCTGTTTGGAGAAAATAATCTAATTAGACCAATTAAAGATTATTTTGAGAATCTTGATAGTTATCCCTTTCCCGCCTGGGACCTTTTTAATCTAAAGCATTACTGGAATCTTGGATATTCTCATGCACCACTATCATCAAAAAAGTATCTCCCTTTACTAACTTCAAGAGGGTGTCCATTAAAGTGTAAGTTTTGTGTTACACCGGGACTTAATAATGGAGTTTGGAGAAAAAGATCTGCTAAAAATGTTGTTGATGAAATTGAATTTTCTATTAAAAGATATGGTGTAAAAGAGTTTCATTTAGAAGACTTGAACCCTACTGTGGATAAGAAACGTATGGTAGAAATCTCTCAAGAGATAATTAAACGTAATCTAAATATTTCTTGGAAAATTGGTTCTGGAACCAAAGTAGAGACTCTTGATGAAAATACTATCATTAATATGGCCAAGGCGGGGTGTTCGTACATTTCAATCTCTCCAGAATCTGGTTCAAAGAGAGTCTTAGATTTAATGAACAAATATTTTAAGCATGATTATGCACTAAAAATGGTTCGTAGTATGCGTAAAAATAATATTACAGTTCAAGCATGTTTCGTTTTAGGTTTTCCTGGAGAAACAGAAGAAGATCTTGCTAAAACAAAACAATATATCCACAAACTTGTGAAGGCGGGTGTTTGTGAAATTGCTTTGTTTATAATCACTCCTGCCCCGGGTTCTATGCTGTTCAAATCGGATTTTAAAGGATATGGTTCAATATCTCAATTAACGTTTACTCCTTCCTGGAGAAAGGACTTTGATTATTTAACTAAAAAACGACGCGAGTTATATATGTCTTTCTTTTGGTGGAATTTGTTCTACAATCCCTCAAACTTAATCAGAATTTTAAGGGGTCTGGTGACCAGAAATTTTTATACGAAGATAGACATGACGCTGTATCGCTATTTCAAAATAAAAAGATTGTTGTGGGGTTCTAAGAATCATGATTAAATTATCAATACTTATTCCGGCATTTAATGAGGAAAAGACAATTGTTGCATTAATATCTAAAGTAAAGGCAGTTCCATTTCAAGATTTTGGACTCTTTTCTGAAATTATAGTAATTAATGATGGTTCTTCTGATAGAACTCTTGATGTTTTAAGGTCGCTTTCTGATATTACCATACTAAATCATTCCAAAAATAAAGGAAAAGGCGCAGCCATAAAAACGGGGATTTATCATTGTACTGGGGAAATAGTTATAGTTCAGGATGCTGATATGGAGTATGATCCACAAGAAATTCCTTTTGTCGTTAAGCCAATCGTTGAAGGTCGTGCGGATGTCGTTTACGGATCCCGTTTCCTCTCTAGTTTGCAAAACAAGTCAAATAAGGTCTTTGTGAAACACCATAAATCGTATTGGATGGCTTATCTTGGTGGTAGGATTGTTACTAAAGTAACTAATTTATTATTTGGATCACATTTAACTGATGAACCTACTTGTTACAAATCTTTTAGATCAGCCATAGTTAAAACTATTGATATCACCAACAATGGTTTTGAATGGGAACCAGAAATTACAGCAAAAATCCTTAAACGGGGAATTAAGATTAAAGAGGTTCCTATTTCTTATTATCCCCGGACGGTAGAAGAAGGAAAGAAGATAAATTGGAGAGATGGTATACGGGCCATATGGACGTTATTAAAATATAGATTGACTAATTGAGTATGGAAATATTTATTAAATATTGATGAGGGATGATAAATGAGGTATAATAATGGATCTAGATTGGTTTGAGGACATTAATTGTAATATTTGCAGTGGTTACGCGTCGACAACGTTGTATCCAGCAAAATATGGAAAATTATCGAAAGACGATTTAGTCAGAAAATATAGAGGTCTTCTGGAGACGAAACATTGATTGATCAAGTAGTAAAATGTAAACGATGTGGTTTAGTGTACATTAATCCGAGATTGAAGCCAGAATTAATCTTAGAGGGTTATTCTTTAGGTTCTGATGAAACATTTGTATCTCAATCAAAAGGGAGAGAGATCACGTTTTCTAACGCCTTGAAGAGAATTAATAATTTAACAAACCATAAACGTGGGAGAATTCTCGATGTAGGTACTGCCGGGGGATCTTTTTTACACGTTGCGAAAAAAGATGGTTGGGACGTTTCTGGTTGTGAACCCAATAAATGGTTAACAGAATGGTCAGAAAAACATTATAATTTAAAAATCACCCCCGGAACAATTTTTGATGGAAACTATAAAGACGAGTACTTTGATGTTGTAACTCTGTGGGATGTACTTGAACATGTTCCTAACCCAAAATTGGTTTTATTAGAATGTAATCGTGTGTTAAAGGAAGACGGACTTTTGGTTATTAATTATCCAGACTATGGAAGTTGGATTGCAAAGTTAATGGGAAGAAGGTGGGTGTTCTTACTTTCAGTGCATTTATATTATTTTACTCCAAAAACAATTAAGCTTATTTTGAATAAAACAGGGTATAATGTAATAAAAGAATCCCCTCATTTTCAAAGATTGTCTTTAGACTATTTAGTTCTTAGAATAAAAGCATATAGCAAAATTTTGCATTCGGTTGGTAAGTTATTTATTAAGTTACCTGGAGTTAAGAAATTACAAGTGCCTTATTGGATTGGACAAACCTTAATTGTTGCAAAAAAGAAAAGTAAGGAAGAACAGTGAAAACAACCATAACCCCGTCTATAAATAGTAATAATGTTATACTAGGAGGCGGAGTAACGGGGTTATATGTTGCAGAACGCTTATCTAAAGAATCGTCCGTTGTGGTATTAGAGAAGCGTGAAAAGATTGGTGGGATGTGCTCAACCTTTAAACATAAAGATTGTTTCTTTGACTTAGGTCCTCACAAATTTTATACTCAATTATTTGGAATTAACGAAGAATTCTTACGTATTGTTGGTGAAGGGAATTATAATAAAGTTAAAAAGAAGAATAGTGTTTTTTTAAAAGGAAAGCGTTTTCAATTTCCTGTTAAGATTACCGAGCTTGTTTTTGGTTTAAATCCTTTTTTAAGCTTGAAGTTCTTAACAAGCTTTGGATTAAATTTAGTAAATAATTTAGTGCGCAAAAGGAAAATAAAAAATTATGAAGATTATTTCATCAAAGGTTTCGGTCCTGTTGGATATAAACTTCTATTTTATGGATTTGCTAAGAAAGTTTGGGGGAATCCAAAAGATCTTTCACCAGAGTTAGCTAAAAAGCGGTCACCAGTTTCAAGTGTTTTTGACCTAGTCAAAAAGATGATTTTTGAGAGAAACAATCCTAACGTCAACGCGGAATATTTTTTCTATCCAAAAAAAGGGTTTGGAGCGATTTGTGATAATCTTTCTAACACGATTAAAAACAACGGGTCTACAATATTGACAAACTCTAACCTTAATTCTATCAATCATTCTAATAACCACATAGACTCAGTAAGATACTCAGTGATTGATAAGAATTATGACCTATCTGTCAATAACTTGATTTCAACAATCAGATTGCCGGAATTAATTACGCTCTTAAATCCAAAACCAAATCCTGAAGTGATTTCTGCAGCTAAGAATCTTAAATTTAGATCGTTAATATTAGTTTACATAATTGTTAATAAACCAAAAGCATTGGAAGACAATTGGATTTTTTTCCCAGAAAAAGAGTACATATTTAATCGTCTCTCTGAGCAAAAAAGTTTTAGTTCGGAATTGTTTCCTTCTAATAAAACAGGAATCATTGCGGAAATAACTTGTGACAAAAATAGTACTTTTTTTGAACAAAGTGACACTAAAATATTTGATTTAGTAATCAAAGATCTTGAGAAAGCCAATCTATTACATCAAGTTGACGTGTTAGAATTCTTTACAATTAGGGTTAAAGATATATATCCTGTTTATTCACTAGATTATGAACAAAATTTAAGTGTTGTCATGAAATATCTTAATACTTTTGATAATCTCTTCTCTTTAGGAAGGATGGGATTATTTAATTATAATAATTGTGATCATTGTTTGGATATGGGTTATAAGTTTGTGAGATATCTTAAAACAGAAAATAAAAGTCATTCTCAGTGGGTTGAATTATTAAGCTATTTTAATGATTATAGGATTGTTGACTAAAAATGAAATACTTAACCATAATCTATTTTTTTGTTTTGTTCTTTTCTTTGGGGTATAGTTTAAGATCTCTTTTCAAGATAGAATTAAAGAGGTTTTGGGAAGATATTCTCCTTAATATGGGATTAGGATTAAGTGTGTTTCCTTTAATTTCTATTTTGTTTAATTCCATTGGTATTCCTTTAAGGTGGCATTTATTTTTGTCTTTAGCCCTACTTGTGCCTGCTTTAGATCTAATCAAAAAAAGAAACTTTCTTTTTGTTAAAGAGAAAAGTTATATTTTTGGTGGCATCAGTATTTTCTTAATTGTTGCGCTTGTTTTTTCAGTACATTTGTTTGTTTTTCTGGAAGGGTCTAATGCTTATCCTTATTTGGAGGATGGAGATCCTTGGGTTCATGCGGAAGTTGCCGACTACATTTCAATTACCGGAACTTATAGTTTAGCAAAAGAAGACCAAAAAATTTTGCATTATACTGAACCCTATCCTCCCTTCTACGCAGTCTTAAACGGGATTCTGCATCAGATTGAACCGGATCTGATGTGGGTTTTAAAGTTTTTTAATTCTTTAATTATTTCTTTAAGTTTGTTCTTTTTCTTTTTATTATCCAAGGCTATTTTTAAAAATGAAGGAGTTGCATTATTTTCTACTTTTCTACTTGCTACAATTCCTTCTTATCTCAGTCATTTTATCTTTTCAACAGGATATGCCGTTGCTCTATTTTTTCCAGCGTTGTACGTGCTTTTAACCGAGCAAGAAAACCAAGGGTGGAAAACAATCCTTTTTTGTTCTTTAATTATTTCTGGAGTTTTTTTGGTGCAGCCAATTGCTTCGGCGATGTTTTTGTTATTAGCAGTAATCATATTAATATTTAAATACTTAGTGAAGGATAATTGGAAAGGTTACTCTTTATCTTTAATGGGTGGGTTGTTTTTATCTCAATTATATTGGATTCCTACTTTCATCAAATTTGGTTTTGATGGCGTAGCTGAAAAGATTGGTTTTGGTATCCTTGAGGGGGGAGCGGGGGATAGTTCTGGTGGTGTTATTTACTCCTTAATGGATTACATGTTTTCTCCTTTTGCAAATAAAATTGATCAAGCAACAGGTTTTGGGTGGATGATATTTATTTTGCTGGTTGTCGGAATTATTATTGTTCTTTTCAAATATAAAAAATTACTTAAAAATAAGCAACATCTAATTTTAGCATTTTTAGTATATTGTGCCATAACTTTTTTATTAACCGAGAGTAACGCGTTTCCTTATAAACTGACCCCCCATAGGATATGGGTTTACTTATCCATTTCTGTTGCGATTATTGGGGCATTTGCGTTTAGTGTACTGTGGCGTTCAATCAACAAAAAGGTGTTAAAGTACGCCGTTTTGTTTTTAGTCTTATTCTTTGTGTTATATTCTTCTGCATATCCAAAATATGTGGTACAAACTGCCCAATGGCCCCCAGGAGCATTCTGGCAATCAGGGGAAGAACTATCTGGATATCTCTGGATGAAAGACAATCTTGCTCCAGGAACAGCCGTTTTGATAGCATGCTCTACCTTTGAAGGAAAAATTTCAGGAATGAATTTAGAAGAAAGAAGTTGGGAAAGTGAAGTTCGGGCTTTTAAGAGGGATTATCATCTTAAAGAACCAAAGGAGATGCATTATTTTCTTTATAATCACAATTATTCTTATTTGGTTTTTGATGGATGGTGTGCCAGAAATGAAACAACTGTGGATCAAACAAATAGCGTAATTCAGAAACTAGTTAAAGAGGATGGGTTGTTTAAACTTACACACTCAACAAATGAGTTTGTTCTCTTCAAAGTAATATGAAAATAGTTTTATTTGGCTTAAATGGACGAGGGGGAATGCTTCATTATACCTCTCAATATGCTAACGCTTTGTCAAAGAAAGTAGATGTTTATGTAATATTACCATCTTATTCAGATACAAGTTTATTTGATTCTTCAGTAAAGTTAATCAAGATAAATGCTCCTTTATCTGTTGTCAGAACACTGTTTTCTTCTATCAATATAATTCAACATTTACAGTTAATTAGAACAATAAATGAACTCAATCCTTCAATAGTTCAATTTATGGATAATCATCCTTGGTACCTGCCTTATGTTTATATGTTAAAAAGATATAAGATTTTTGTTACTCAACATGATCCTCAACTTCACTCTGGTGAAGCAAGGGGAATAAGATCATTTTTGATTAGCATAACTAACAAAGTTCTTAGAAATAAAGCAGATCGAGTAATTGTGCATGGTGAAGGATTAAAGAAAGTCTTATTAAAATATGGGGTTTCAGATAGAAAAATTTTGGTTGTTCCACACGGAGATTATTCTTTTTTCACTAAATATAGTCTCCCTAATATTAGAACAGAACCCTATACTATTTTACAATTTGGTAGGATTGTTAAGTATAAAGGCGTAGATACTTTACTTAAAGCAATACCCTTGGTTAAGAAAAAGATTCCCCTGATTAAAGTTATTATCGCCGGAGAAGGAGATTTTTCCCCTTATCGACAGTATTTAACAAAAGACATTAAAGAAAATGTTAAAATAATCAATCGTTATGTTCCTGATGAAGAAGTTGCTGAACTATTTCAAAAATGTTCTTTTGTTGTTCTTCCTTATGATGATGCGACTCAGTCTGGGCCACTTCATGTTGCTTATTCGTTTAAGAAACCGGTAATTGTAACTGATGTTGGATGTTTGCCTGAGGTTGTTGATGATGGTAAGACTGGATTAATCATTAAGCCAAAAGACCCAGAAATTCTAGCAGAAGCTATAATCTCGATGTTTCATAAAGATTTAAAAGCCATGGGTGAGAATGGGTATATAAAAATGAAAGAATTAATGAATTGGGATAAAATCGCAGATATAATCCTTGTCAGCTTAAAACGCCTTTAAGCAGATATTGTTCAGAGGAGTTGAATTACAAAAATGGTGAGAAAAGTGTTTATTCAAAATGTTTCAAGTCCTTATTTTGGAACCTTAGGGATGCGTAAAAAGGAGGATTGTGTAGCTTTGTCTGCGAATATTATGGCAGAGAATGGATATCAATCTATTATTGTCGCAATTGACGTTCTTAAACTTGGTAATCTTAAACACCCAAAAGAAAAAAACACTATTCCTGAAGTAAAAATTTATAATTTTAAGAGAGTCTTAAATTATTTTATGTTTGCAAGGAAATATAACTCCGCAACTTTTTTTGGAAATGCAAGGACTATAGTGGGTTTAACAACTTGTTTTTTTGGGGAGTACAGGATTTTTATGAGTCATACTTGTAATCTCCCTACTCATTGGTTGGAAAGAAAGATATTATCTTTTTTTTTAAAGCGATTTGATGCTATCAAAGTTGAAAGTTATGCTGAAAAGAGGTTGCTTGAGAAACTCGGAATTAACTCCCACCGAATTTTTGTAATTCCCATTCCTATCGATTTTGATTATTTTTCTCAAAAACCGAATTCAAATTTGCTTAAGGAGTTAAAGAGTAAATATTTTATAGCTAAAGATGAAGTGATACTGATTTTCCTTGCAGCATTGAGGGAGCAAAAACGTGCTGATACCGTGTTAAAGGCAATCAAAGTCTTGAAAGACAGGGGGATCAAAGTAAAATTATTACAAGTTGGACAAGATTTACTTAAAGAAAGATTAGGCAAAAGTTTTGTTGAATTAGCAACAGAGATTGGCGTAAAAGAAAACATAATCTGCGCCGGAAGAGTTAAAGATGAAGAATTAAGGGCTTTAATACATTTATCTCAAATTGGTATTCAAAGTTCAGAGGTTGAAGGACAATGTATTGTTGCATTTGAATTTGCTGCAGCAGGGATTCCAGAGTGTCTTTCAAATATTCCTTCCTTCGAGGTGTTTGGAGGAAATGTTTTAAGACATAATCCCAGCGATTATCAGAAACTTGCTTTTAATATTGAGTTTTACTTAAACAACCCAAATATTGCAAAAAAACATGTTAATGAAAACAAAAGATTAGTCCAAGAAAAGTATGATTATGAAACAGTAAAGTTAGAAATGAAAAAATTGTTGATTAATAAGAAAGAATGTCTTAAACGGAAAAAAAGGTGGTTTAAATGAAATTTTCTGCTATGGTGCATCAATTAAGAGTGTTGACTTATATTATCATAAAAATAAAAAATTGGCCTGAGTTTTTGTATGCCCATCTTAGAAAAAGTAAAAGATTAATGGTTGTAACCTTAAGGGGGGGATTAAAAGTTTTAGTTCGGCCTTATATGTCTGATGTTACTATGCTAATGGAAACGTGGGGTATGGAAGATTATACACCACCTGGCTTTAAGATAAGATCGACTGACATTGTTTTTGATATTGGGGGACATATTGGTTCTTTTTCAATGTATGCTGCGATCAAGGCAACAAAAGGAAAGGTATATTCTTTTGAGCCATTACCTGAAAATTATCAGATTTTCAAAAGTAACATAGAACAAAACAAATTAAGTAATATTCATCTGGAACAAAAGGCTGTTTCTGATAAGGGGGGGGTTGGACAATTGTTTCTTTGCAAGGGAACTCATTCTGGAAGCAGCAGTTTGTTTTATCGTAATACAAAGGATACTGTTTCTATTAAAAGAATAACACTGACAGATTTTTTTGAGAAATATAAAATTAGCAAGGTTGATTTTATGAAAATAGATTGTGAGGGGGCAGAGTATGATATTTTATTTAGCTTGCCTAAGAAACAACTATCTAAAATCAAAAGAATATCTATGGAATATCATGATACTATAAATCATCACACTCATAGAGAATTAATCCATTTTTTTAAAAATAATGGGTTTAAGACGAGGTTGAGTGGTGAAATGATTTATGCTATTCAAAAGTAATAACCATCTAAATTAAAAGATTACACCCTTTCATTATTCCATAAACTGGTTAAATGTTTTTTTTAGAAAGATTATTCCACATTCTATGAATAAACAATCCTTTAATTACAGTTGTTCTTTTTGTGGTTTATCCTCTTCAGTCATAACAGCAATAATTGCGTTTTTCACACAATGTGTGATAGCTAAGTGCAAATCCTCACAAATTTCCATGTTATTTATGTTTACATGAACCGATTTTGAAGCAATCTCTTTTATTTTCCCTCCTGAAAAACCACACAATGCGATAGTCAAAGCACCAACTTTATTGGCGTATATTAACGGTTTTACAATATTTGGAGAATTTCCACTACCAGAAATACCAATGACCAAGTCATTTGGTTTTAAAAATACTTTCAAACTTTCAAGAAATATATCCTCGTAAGACAAGTCGTTTGCGATTGCCATCATCGCTGGAGAATTATCATTAAGACAAATAGACTTGAATTTTCTATGCAATTGGCAAGACAATCCTTTTAAGATATCTCCACAAAAATGGGACGCATTCGCACCACTTCCTCCATTACCAAAAATGTATATTGTGCCATCATTCTTATAAGTATTAATAATATCTTGCGCAAAAGAAACAATCTCTCCCTGATTTATTTTTCCTATCGCTTCTTGTAATTGAGTTAAATAGTTCTGTGTTTCTTCTTTAATTTTGTTCATGTTCATCACCCATGTAAATTATTCTAGATCCTTCATAATCAAATTTAAATTTCATCTCCTTTAATTGGTGTAATGCCAATCTCAATTTTTCTCTATTTTCTTTTTCACAATAAAATAAAAGAAAACCCCCTCCCCCTGCACCTAAAAGTTTTCCTCCTACTGCTCCATTTTGTATCCCTTTTTCATACATTTCATTAATGAAAGGGGTTGTAATTTTTGATGCAAGCTTTTGTTTAAGTTGCCAATTTCGATGTAATATTTTTCCAAATTCTGTTAAATTGTTGTTACACAAAGCATCTTTTGCATCCCAAACCAACTCTACCATCTTTTTAAGAATCTCAACTTTTTCATCTTCTTTCATATTTTCATTCTGCTCTGACAAGATAGATGACGCTTCTCTTTGGTTTCCTAAATAAAACAAAATGAGATTATTTTGTAATCTCGTGTTGGTTTCTTCTGCAAGATTAATAGGTTCTACCTCTACTTTACCATTTGGATAGAATTTAATTATATTAAGTCCTCCAAATGAAGCAGCATATTGGTCTTGTTTGCCTATTGGTTCTTTAAGAGTATCTATTTCTATCTCACATGCTTCTGATGCAAGTTGCTCTTTTGTAACATTTCTTCCAGAAAAAGTATGAAGATTATGTAACATCCCAACAGTAAAAGACGATGATGAGCCCATTCCTGTACCAGAAGGGATATCAGCACCAGAACTGATTTCAATTGCTCCGTTCATATTAAATTTCTTTAACACTTCTCTTGCTATTGGGTGCTGGATTTGATTTACAGAATCAACTGTTTCAGTTTTGGAGTATTTAATCCTAATTTTATTCTCATCAAAAAAACGATGAGAAGTGATATACATATATTTGTCAATACTTGTGCTGAGCACTGCACCTGGAGAATTCTGATAAAAACGTTTTAAATCTGAGCCCCCACCAACAAAACTAATTCTGAACGGTGTTTTTGTGATTATCATGTTTATTTATTACCAAGATACTTCGTTAAATCACGCCAACATCCTTTATAAATTTTGTTAAGTGAAGTTCTCCTAAAGTAATCCAAAAGATAATTAACTATTAGATATTTGGATTATAAAATTAACTGCCGCGTTTAAGTCTGGGAACAAATAATCTGGTTTTCCATTAATGCATCCCTCTCCAGTCTTAACACCAACTGTTTTAATCCCTGCGTTTTTCCCACAACTTATATCTCTAAGAGAGTCTCCTACAAAAAATGATTTTTTGAAATCAATGTTAAAATATTCTTTTGCTTTAAGCAAAAGTCCAATATCTGGTTTTCGGCAGTTACATCTTACTTTATAAGTTATATTCTCTCCTTGATAACCTTTGTCTGGGTGGTGAGGGCAGTAATATATTGCATCGAACTTTGCTCCATTTTGTCCAAGCATGCTTTCCATCTTTTTGTGGATTTCTTCTAGTTCCTTAATTGAGCAAAGTCCTCTTGCAACAACCGGTTGGTTTGTAATTAAGATTGCAAGTAATTCAGTGTGGTTAATTTTTCTAATGGCTTCAGATACTCCAGGAATCAACTCAAATTCATTTATATCATAAATGTGATCTTTTTTAACATTAATAGTTCCATCTCTATCTATAAATATCGCCCCTCTTTTATTTTGAGCATTTAACCTTTTTATCTTTCCATTTTCCAAATCTTTTTTAACTTCATCAAATCTTTCTTTTGTACCCATATCTTTTAAATATTCAGCAGTATTATACCCATACACCAGTAAACTTTGTGGTAGGCGGGGGAAAATATCTTTACCAAAATCTTCTTTTTTTCCTTTTTTAATATGTTTAAATATCTCTGTAGAAAATATATATATTCCGGCGTTAACTAGATTGTTATAATATGTTTTATTTTGATGTGGTTTAGGATGAAATGCAATAATTCTTCCTTCTTCATTAACTTCTAAAAGGTCACTATCATGGGGGTGGTCGTTTGGGTGAATAACTAGTGTGCATTTACTTGATTTCTGGTTATGAAACTGTATCAACTTATTTATGTTTATATCAAACATAATATCTCCATATAATACTAAGAAGTCTTCAACTAATTTATTTTCAATTTCTTTCAATCCACCAGTTGTTCCAAGGGGAATTGTTTCTGTATAATATTCAATATTAACTCCAAATTCTTTTCCATCTTTGAAGTATTCTTCAATTACATTAGATAAATGCCCAGTAATTAGGATAATCTCCGAGATTCCATACCTTTTAAGGATGTTTATTTGGTGTTCTAATATTGGTTTACTCCCTATTTGTATCATTGGTTTTGGAATTTCTTTTGATATATCTCCCATTCGAGTACCTTTCCCACCTGCAATTATTACTGCTTTCATCTTCTCATAGTAAGAATTCTATTAAATACAATTTTATTTTTTCACAACCCATTGGTTTTCTTTGATCCATTTGATTGTTTTTTCTACACATTCCATTATGGAATATTTTGGAGCCCACCCCAAAGATTTTATTTTTAAAGTATCAAGATGAACAAAGGGGCTGTCTCCAATCCATCCTCTACTCCCACCAGTATATTGAAAAGAGACGTCTTTGAGAGATAGTACATCACAAATTTTTTTTGCAATTGTCTTTATTTCTACAAAATCATCATTCCCCAGGTTGTAAATGTTTATTTTTTCGTTTGATTTTTCAATGGATAAAAACATTGCATCTATTGCGTCAGTTACATACAAAAATGATTTCCTTTGTTTTCCATCTCCAAGAATTTCTAACTGGCGGGGGTTTTGTAATAGTTTTTTATAAAAATCAAATGCACACCCATGGCTGTACCTTTCTCCCATAAGCGAAACAAATCTGTATATATACACATTAAATCCATATCCATTAGCATAGGCTTCTAAGAGGCCCTCGCATGCAAATTTTGAAGCTCCATAAATAGATGTTTGAATTGGAGATGAAACATTTTCTGGTGTTGGAAACACGCTTGGTTCTCCATAGATGGCTCCTGATGAAGCAAAAGCAATGTTCTTCACTCCCCATCGTCTCATTGCTTCCAGAACATTGTTTGTTGCAATGGTATTTTGATTTAAACATTTTATTGGGTCTTTTAGATTATCTTTTATGTCCGCATTTGCCGCCATATGAAATACAAAATCAATGTTTTCCATTGCTTTGTGTAATGCTTCTTTATCTAGAATATCTCCTTGAATGAGTTCTACTTTTTCTTTTAAATGATTCACAAATTCTTTTTTCCCAGTAGTAAGGTTATCATAAATAATGACATTATTGTTTAGAGAAATTAAGCGTTCAACAATATGACTACCAATGAAACCAGCCCCACCTGTAACTAATACTCTTTTATTATTCAACAAGATCATTTGCTACACTCCTCCCATTTTGCAAAAAACGTATTATGATTATGTTCTAATTATTAGTTATAAATTTTATGTAGTTAAAGATCAGACTATCAACTCAGGGATATTAAATTGCCAGGGATTAAAGATAATTTCTGAGTAATGAACCAATAAGTGCCTAATAGTTCTCTGTATTTTTATTAATATTATTCTTAAATTTTCTCTAACTTCAAGATAGTTATTTCTCCCAATAGCCTACATCTTTTAATTGGCAAGTTAATATTAAGAATGGGTATGTGGGTTCTATTGTATATTATGTTTATAATTTTAAACTTATCTTTAATCAACATCTTAATGGTGGCAGGGAATATTGGAGTGATATGGCCAGCACCAAGGTCTAAATAATCTTCTTTATCAAAAAAATTTGCAAATTTCAGACTGAACAAGTACAATAATCGAGAGTACCAATTGGTAACATTTGGGGTTGTTAGTACAAGTTTTCCTCTTGGCTTTAAAACTCGATGAACTTCTCTAATGAACTGGTATGGGTTTTCTATGTGTTCAATTATTTCTATTGCAGTGACTAAATCAAAACTATTGTTCTCATATGGTAGAATGCCTTCATTTAGGTAAACTGAACAACAAGGTACATCTTTCAATTTAAATTTTTTACTAAATAATTCGCATGCTTTCCTTTCAAAATGCTCTTTATTTAAACTTGATAGAAATGCGCCAGATCCTGCAGCTATATCCAATATCTTCCCTCGCTCACCCTTTAATAATTCCCTAGCCGTTTCATGAACCCCTGGTGCTGCTCGAACCGGCAATTTAATTCTTTTTTCCATGTGTAATCCCCTTTTTTATTTGAGCATTCTTAATATTCAGTAGATGTTGTAAACAAACATTGTGTTCACTATGTGTAGTGTGAACATATTGAGTACACTTTTTAATAAAACTTTCCCTAAATTTAACATTTTTAATTAACTTTAATGCCAGATTTGGAAGTTGAGAATTTTTTTTCTTAATTATTTCCCATTGGTCATTACAAACAACTGCAGTTCCACATGCCATCGCTTCTAATTCAACTAAACTTAAGACACCTTGCCAGAAGGAACCTAGCACTAAGTCCGCAGAACGATACAACTTTGGAAGATCATTGCGTGGAAAGAAATTATGCCAGATGATATCGTCTTTATATGTTTCAAAGAAAGATTTATAACGGCCATATTGGCTAAACCTTTTTGGGTATTTAACCAAATGTAATTTAGCAGAAGGGCACTTTTCTTTTATTTTTGAAAATATCTTGAACCCGAACTCTGGACTTTTGACTTTGTGCAAACGAGTTGGGAATAAGATAATTGGATTACCTTCTAATTGTATCTTTTCACCAGTTGGATTAAATATGTCCGTATTAATTGGGTTTGGCAACCATTGCGCATCTTTTCTAATATATTTTAATGTTGGAAGAATACTAGGGATTGCAGCATAAACAATATCGTACTTTTTAACTGAAGAAATAATTTTATTCTCAACTATTCTATTTAATATTGTTCCAAAAAGATGACTAAAAAATTGACTATGTTTTAAAGAGTTCTTAGAATTAAGTCCAATTGAGAAACCATGCCAATGTGCAATCCCAACTTGCCTCTGGTTTGGTACCATATTAGTCATGTTTGACCACACATTACAATGTAAAATATCAAATCGAGACAATTCGTCTTTTCTCATCTTTTTAAGATGAAGGTAATGGGTTATAAAGTCATAACGCCCACTCTTTGGTTGATAATAATAAAAATCCCATTCTTTCATATGTTTTTTAAAAGTGTCTAACAAAAAACCCGGACCAAATCCGTTCATAAAATATTTTCCCTTCATTTTTTAACTAATCTTGTAAACAGTTTATTTATTTTTCCATATTCATTCTTCCTTTTAGGTATTCTTACTTATGAACTAGTAGTTTATACTCTAAACCACAGATAACCTTTTAAATCAGGAATAGTGGAGGAATTAAATGATTAGCATAGCTAAATATTTATCCGGGAAAGGTATAGACGTATCTAAGAAAAGCAGTCTTTCGGATGTTAAACATGTTTTCATCGTTCCCGATAATACCTACAGAATAGTTGAAACAGAGTTAGATTTCATTTATAATGATGGTGTGATCAACCTTACTAAGTATTATCGCATATTATTAAAAGAATGGTTTTATGCGCTTAAAAAGGATGGAAAAATAATAATCAAGTTCATTGAATCAGATTGGTTTTCATCTGATTTTCTCAAAGAAGAAGTAGAACTCTTGTTTGGCGATAGCGTATCGGTTATTTTTGAGAGAAAAGAGAATAAGAAAGATGGCGGGAGTTGTTTTTTGGTTCTTAATAAAAATATCTCTGGGCCGTATTATCCAGAAGGAATAAATAATTGGTCTTTTGGAATAATTACCAATGGAAAGAAAATGGATGCCTTAGCTAAGATAATTGCATCTATTAGACACCAGAATATTCCTAATTATGAGATTATTATTTGTGGAACTTATGGTGGTTTAATAGAAGAAGACACGAAATACATTCACTTTACAGAAAATGACCATCGGGGATGGATAACTAAAAAAAAAAATTTGATTTGTGATAAAGCCAAATTTGAAAATTTGTTTGTTCTGCACGATAGGATTGTTCTTAATCCGGGATGGTTTGCAGGAATGAAAAAATACGGAAATAACTTTGAAGTACTCTCTTGCAAAATAGATCATAAAACAATTAGGACTTATGATTGGATTACTTCTCGATACCCTTATAAAGATCCAAGAAGCCGACAATATTTTGGTGGTTATTTAGAATATTCCGATTGGGACCAGTGGATTTACATTGATGGTGGGGCGATTATCCTAAAAAAAATAGTCTGGGAAAAAGTTAAATGGGATGAAAACCTATTTTGGAATGAAGCAGAAGATCTTAAGCTTAGTCATGATCAAACAGAGCACGGAATTTTAATTAGGTTCAATCCTTATTCAACGTGTGAATCATTAACCTGGAGACATCCATCAAGTAAACTTATTTTTAAAAAGAACAAAAAGAAACTTGGAAAACTAAGTGGTCCTTTTCATTATTTAATTGGAAAAAAGCTGCTTAATTATTCTGTCCTCGTGAAAAACAAGTTTAAAAATGAAAAATTATAATACTGATGTGGTGTTAATTAACCTCAATGGACCATTACATATGACTTCTAATTATTTGCATGCTCTATTGAAACGTGAGGGAATTTTAGTTAAAACTATTCACTTTAGAGAATATGAGCCTCGGAGCGAACCTCCTACAAATAATGAATTAGAAATACTCTCAAATTTGATTAAAGAGATTAATCCTAAAATAATTAACATTTCTGTAAATTCAATGAATTACTTTGATGCTAAGGATATTACTGAAAAAATAAGAGGGGAACTTGGCATCCCTTTTATTTGGGGGGGCCCCCATACCCTTGTAATGCCTGAAGAAAGTATTAAAATCGCAGATTTCATTTGTCGTGGTGAGGGCGATGTTTATTTCCCAGAACTAATTAAGAAATTTATTGCAGGTGAGGATTGCAGTAAAGTTCCGAACATTTGGATTAAGAGGGGCCTAGAAGTAATAAAAAACGAATTTGGGCCTCTAGTTAAAGATTTGGACATGCTTCCATTTCCGGATTACTCTGATGTGGATAAATATTATCTGATTGATTCTCGGATAAGCACAAAGTATGAAATTCCTTCTAGAAAGTATGTTTATCAACTAATGACTTCTCGAGGGTGTCCTTTCAGGTGTAGTTATTGTATGAATTCTCTTATATTTAACTTATTCCATAACAAATTTCTTCGTAAACGGGGAGTTAATTCAGTAATAGAAGAGTTAGTCCAAGTAAAAAAGATGCATCCAAAATTAAAAACAATTTATTTTTGGGATGACGTGTTTGTAATGGATCTTCCTTGGTTAAAAGAATTTGCCAAAGTATATAAAGAAAAGATTAATATCCCATTTTTTTGCTATTGCCACCCAATGTTTGTAAAAGATGAAACAATTAAAATTCTTAAATGGATGGGTGTTAAGATGATCTTTATTGGGATTGAGAGTGGTTCTCCGCGGGTTAGAAGAGAAATTTACGATCGTCACGAAACTAACGACAAAATAATTGAAGCAGCAACAATTATTAACAAACATAAAATTAAGGTTCATTATGACATCATCACTTCAAAATTTGACACTCTAAAGGACTTTGACGTTGCATTACATCTGTTACTAAACTTGCCTAAACCGTTTCATATAAATCATAATAATTTGGCATATTATCCGGGATTTAAAATTACGAATTTGGCCCTCCAAGAAAAAATAATATCAAAGCAGGAAGTTGCGGGGTATTCAAGAAAGATTAGAACACAATATGCAACAAAAAATGAATTTGAGAATAATCCTGAATTGGCATATTATTACCTCATTGGGAGAAAATTCATCCCCAACCAGTTTATTTTTTGGTTGTACTCACATGAATCTCATCTCAAACATAAGAGTTTATTTGGCCATATCCCTTCTTTGTTTGAAAGCTTTGATAATAATTTACATGCTCTAAATTTGATGTTTAAGCTGTTGTCATATGGGGAATTTAAATTTGTATTTTTTGAACTTAAGAAACGATTCTTTAAGTGAGATACTTTAACATCTGTAAAATTGTCAGAGATTCACAAACTTTATATAAGCCCAGTTACACAGAATTTGTGGTGTACCCAAGTGATTCCTGATAACAAATATGTATTAGTTTTAAATTTAGGATTGAGGAGTATTAGAGCAATTGTTTTTGATCATACTGGTAAAAAGTTAACACATAGCTGGCTACCAGTAAGAACTTTTATTAAGGATGAGATGGTTGAACAAGATCCAAATGAGTGGTGGTCACTTGCCTTACGTGTAATTGACGAAGCTACTACTAGCCAAGAAATAAAAGATAATTTGGAATATATTACTGTTACAAGTTCATCTTGTAATCTGGTTCTTGTTGATGAAGATAAAAACTCGTTGGGTAATTCTTTAATGGTTTCTGACAAAAGGTCTTTAATACAGGCACAACAACTTTTTGAACATGAACCAATAAAATATTTGTTTGATACACATAATATTCTTCCAGTTTCAAGTTTCTTAGCTCCAAAAATTCTTTGGATAAAAGATAAAGATCCAAATCGATTTTATCATACAAAACATTTTATTAGCTCTGATTCTTACCTTTTGATGAAACTAACTAATGGGATTATTGTTTCTGACCCTCTTAATGCTGAAAAAGCATTTTATTACATGCCTGAGAATAAATACCCTGCTCCATTATTAGAATATTTAGGTCTAACTGAAAAAAACTTTCCTCAAGTTAAGAATGTTGGAACAATTATTGGTAAAATTTCTCCTGAACTAAAAACTTTGTTTGCTTTTAACCAAAACGTTAGTGTGGTTCTTACAACTTATGATGCATTAGCTTCATTCTGGGGTTCGGGAGCACTAGAAGAAGGAGAAGCATGCATTGTTTGTGGAACGTGTTCTTCCATTAGAGTTTACTCTAAAGAAGGGCTAAAACAAAAAACTGCTGGATTATTATCTCAATATTTTGAAAATAAAAATGCTCATGTTGTTGGTGGATCAAATAATCTTGCAGGCGGTCTTTTAGAATGGGCTAAGGACGCATTTTATCAGGATGTTTATTCAGATAATAATGACTATATCTTTGGTTTGATGGAGCAAGAAGCTAACACTAGTACTCTTGGAGCAAAAGGATTAATCTTTCTGCCATATCTTATTGGAGAAAGAACCCCCTTCTTTGATTCTGAGGTTAGAGGTATGTTCTTTGGATTAGAAAGATCCCATAATAGAAAAGATATTATCAGATCAATCTACGAAGCCATTGGGTTTTTATCTTGGGATATTATCACATCTATGGAAAGAGGTGGGGTGTTAGTCAGAAATCTTCGCCTTTCTGGCGGCTTAGGAAAAAATGAGTTAATTTGTCAGATTAAGGCTGATATTACTGGGAAAGAAGTTCATCTTTTGGATGAGGTTGAAACAACTGCTCTCGGATGTTTTATGCTTATTGCTTCTGCTTTAGGGGGTAATGAAACACAGAAAGTTTTTCCCACAAATCTCTCTATCAGTAAAAGGTTCATTCCTAATTTAGATAACCATATCAAATATCAACAACTCTATCACCTTTTCAAAAAATTATACAAAGACAATAAAGAAAATTTTAAGTACAGAAATGAATTACTCAAAACAATTAATGAAAAGAGGAAATACGAAGTAAAAAACTTATAGAAAAATGAAAGTATTAATCCCCCTCGCAGGACGTGGCTCACGCTTTATTGAAGCAGGTTATACCCTGCCAAAACCATTGGTTCTTATTATTAAAGAACCAATGATTCGATGGGCAACTAAAAACCTTAACATTGAGGATAAAGATTTGATTTTTTTCATTCTCAAGATCCATATCGATAATTATCAATTAGATCAGAAATTAAGAGAAATATTCTCCGCTAATATCAAAATTGTTGTTGTGGATAAAATTACCGAAGGGGCTCCAATAACTCTTCTTCAGGCAAAAGACATTATCGATACCGAAGAAGAACTTTTAATATTTAATGGAGACCAGAACTTCAAAGAAAACATTATAGAAATGATTCGTAATCTTCCATTAAAGTATTCTGGGTTAATACCTGTGTTTCATTCAACACAAACAAAATTTAGTTACGCTCAAGTTGATAAGGGTATGGATGTTATAGAAGTGGCAGAAAAGATTCCAATTTCTAGTTATGCAACTGCAGGAGTTTACTATTTCCGCCATGGAAAAGATTTTGTGTGGGCCACAGAACAAATGATATCTAAAGATATTAGAAGAGGGAATGAATTCTTTGTTTGTCCAGTATACAATGAATTGCTTGGACGCGGGGACAAAATAAAAGCCACCTTAATTGAAACTTTCTGGCCTTTAGGAACACCAGAAGATGTAGAACACTTTAAAAGGTATTATCATCCTTGATGTGTTTATATAATTGTTTTAATTTATTGGGATAGTCAGTACAGATTCCATCAACATTCAATCTAATGAGGCGTTCCCATACTTCTTCAAATCCTTCTTTTGATAGTGGGTGCTTAGGAATAGTATCTTTATGCAGTTCTGGTGAGATTGCGTAGACTAATTTGCCGTCATTATGGCATTTATCAATAAACTCTTTGTTATATAATCCATGAACCCATTCATCTGCCCAGACAATTTCCCAACAATTCTCTTTAATGGCCTCTTGGTAGTTGTAGATTGTTGGATATCTTTTGTCCGGAAAGAGTATATTCTCTCCAATCGATAAAGATAGTTTAAGCTTAGGTTGGAGTTTTTGAAACTTTTTAGCAGAACTAATCAAAATGTCAAACACAAAAACACGTTTATAAATGTTAAAATCTGGAAAATCTTTTTCAAACTGGTCTAGTTCCTTAACTATCAATATTTCAATATCCTTTTCGGAACAATCTTTAACTTGAATTGCCAATTCAACCACAGGTAAGGATTTTGCTCTAAACAATTCTAATGTTTCTCTCAAGGAAGGAATTTTTCCAGTGTTATTTACTCCAGTTGCTTTTATATAATTAATGCCAATTTTCTGAAGAGAATCAAAATTTATGTTAGTTATTTCTTTATCAATACTTGCTAGGCGTTTAAGATTAGAATCATGGATGACCACTAGTTTGCCATCTTTGGTACGGTGGATGTCAATCTCTAGACCAAACCCTTGTTCTAGGGCGTGTGTAAAAGATAAAATCGTATTCTCTGGATAATTAAGCATTAATCCGCGATGAGCAAAAATTTTCATACTACTCTCCTTATAACTGTTTTTTATATTTTTTTCGCAAGAGATATAACTTTAGGTCGCTTTTTTTCATAATTATTATAAATAAAAAGCGTAACCTTTGTTCCATGGAAAGGCAAGATTTTAAGGAAATGACTAAAGGGTGGTTTGTTGGAGATTTTGAGCCAAGTGCATTAAAGACAGATAAAGCGGAAGTAGCGGTTAAAAGATATAAAAAGGATGATTTTGAAGAAAAACATCATCATAAAGTTGCTACGGAAATAACTTTAATTATCTCTGGAAAAGTTGAGATGAATAATCAGTGTTATCAAACCAATGATATTATTATAATTCTTCCTGGAGAAAGTACTAACTTTAAAGTTCTTGAAGACACTATTACCGTGGTCGTAAAAGTTCCATGTGTGAAAGGAGATAAATATTTAGGTGATGCAAAATGAAAATTGTTATGCCCATTGCGGGATTAGGTTCAAGATTTACTAAGGTGGGGATTGATACTCCAAAACCATTAATCAGTATTCTTAACAACCATATGGCAAAATGGTCTGCTAAATCCATTCCTTTTGCTAAACCGGAAGACTTTATTTTTATTCTCAGAAAAGAACATGTTAAATCTCATAATCTTGACAAGGAAATGCGGAAATTATTCCCCGAATGTAAAATCATTGAAATTGATTATGTTACTCAGGGAGCTGCATGTACTGTACTTTTAGCTAAAGAATTTATTAACAACGATGAACAACTAATAGTTACGGATTGTGACCATTTCTTTAGGAACACCCATTACAACTTTTTAGTAACTAGCAAGATTGATGACCTTAAAGGAATAATCCCTGTTTTTAAGGCTGATGGTGAGAAATGGAGCTTTACAAAGTTTGATGAGAATAATGTAGTTTTACAAGTAGCAGAAAAGAAAAGGATTTCAGACTATGCTAATATTGGGGCGTACTATTTTCGATACGGGAAAGATTTCGTATGGGCTGCTGAAAAGATGATCAAAGAGAATAAACGGGTGAATAATGAATTTTATGTTGCTCCAGTTTATAATGAGTTGTTAGAAAGTGGCGCTAAGATTATGGCTGCCGTTTGTGACGAAGTATGGGGTTTGGGCACCCCAGAGGATGTTAAAATATTTGAAGAAAAGTTTATAAATTAAATAGTAACAATTTTGGAAGTATGGTCTTTCGGATTGATTAAAACAGCATAAACCTCTTCATTAGAAGGATTATAAGCTATTATTTCTGGTTCAGAACAGTTTTCAAAATACCTTTTTGTATTACGCATTACTCCCAAATGTGAAATCACTAAAATTACATCTTTTTTGTTTCCTTTGATTAACTTCTTCAAGAAATTAGCAACGCGGGGATAAATAATGGCATAACTTTCTCCAGCTAATCCTTCATACTCTCCGGGATGAACAAAATTATATTTGTCCTTGTTTCTTGTTTGCCAAAGATTATCTGCCTTTAACAAAGATTTTTTATGACCTTCCCATGAACCATAACACATCTCTTTCAAATTATTAATAATTGTAACTGGAATGTTGGATTCTTTTGCAATGACTTTCGTCGTCTCTATACACCGAGTAGCAGGACTAGAGAAGATTTGGATTACATTTATGGTCTTAGCTAGTTTTGCTAGTTTTTTTGCTTGTTCTATTCCTTTTTTTGTTAATGGAGAATCTGATATCCCTTGTAATCTACCTTCACAATTATATTCAGTTTCTCCATGCCGTGCAAAAACAATTAACATGTTTATCTTTTGGAAGGGGTTATTTATAAATTAATTGATATATCTAAGTATTATTTTATACTACTAAATAAATTAATTCTTTTTTTTAAGTGCGTAATAAAAGTAAACTATCCCCAAACTAGTACTTAACAAAGTAGCCAATACTGCTCCGGTGATATAATATTTTGGTATCAGGATAACATTGAAGAGTATGTTACTTGCTGTTTGTAATATCATCCCATAAAAATAGTTCTTTGTTTTTCTTAAGCTTGTTGCAGTGAGTAATGACATATAAACCATGTTTATTGAAAGTAATGTTGATGCTAGGCAGAAGATGATCCATGAATTAATTAAAAAGGGGTAATCATATATTTTAACAACAATAATGTATGTGATTGGCAGGAGCACCATAAAAGCAAGAGGGGTAGAAAATAGCAATAGCTTGTTTATTTTCTTAAAAGCAGATCCTTTTTCTTTAAACTGGGTTATTGTTGGGAATAAAACATTAATGAACACACCCGTGATGGTTGCAATAATTATAGTTGAAGCTAAGAAATAAGCTTGATACATCCCCACACTTTCAGTTCCGTAAAAATAATTTAACATTATCTTGTCAACGTTGGCCAAAACTATTCCAGAAACTGAAGCAAAAATAATAAATTGATTATATTGACTAATTTTATTAAATACTTTCTGATTAAAGGTGATCTTTATTTTAGGGATAATGTATTTAGTAGTCAAAAAGAAACTAATGATATGTATACTAAATAATGGAAGCAAGATCAAATAAATGCCTCTCCCTGTGAAATATAAATACACAAATGTAATAAACAATACACTATGTGATATTATTTGTATTGTAGACAACTCTTTGAACTTTAACAATGTTTTGAGAAAGTTATCAGAATAACTAGATAATGCGACTAGTAATGCGTAAAAAATACTCAAAATAATTGTACTTATTTCTACTTTAAAAACAATGCTTAACAAACCTTTTATCAAAAATAAAATTATTCCAGAGAAAATAAAAATTACAAAGTAGGAAATGGTTATTGTTGAGAGTAATTCTGTCTTTTTAACTTGGCTTTCTTCTTCTTGATAAAATTTAGTTAAGGCATTTCCCCCAGAAAAGATAATTATTGGTAGGCATAATATTGTTCCAATAGATATAATCAAGTTAACTTTACCATATATTGCTGGACCCAAAACTCTGCCACCAATTGTTTGGACCATAAATAGTAATCCTTTGGCAAAAAGTGTTGCCAGTAAAACAAGGCCAACATTCTTAAGAAAAGCTTTCTCGCCAGAGCTAATCTCATTATTAAATATTTTCTGGTGCAATTTATATATTAAGTTAAGTAATAATCTTTTCATTTTAACTCAATCTTTTATAAAATTCTAACGTTCTTTTCCAGCTAAATCTATTTTTGATACGTTCTTTAATTATTTTTGATGATTTTCTGAACAAATAATTATCTTTAATAAATTGTTTAATTCTAATCTTTATCACTTCTGGTTGATTTGGAGTAATTAAGTTAATGGTGTTTCCTTCCCCAACAATTTCTTTAGTTCCCCCCACATTCGTAGCAATAATCGGCAGACCCATAGCAGCAGCTTCTAACACAGAAGTGGGCATCCCTTCAGAGTAAGAAGGGTTGACAAAAATGTCAGTTATTGAAAGCGATTCTATTACTCCTTTTTGATCTTTGTTACCAACAAAAAGCGCATTGACTCTTTGTTCTTTAGCTAAGTTCTCTAATTC
Source organism: Candidatus Woesearchaeota archaeon CG_4_10_14_0_2_um_filter_33_13 (assembly GCA_002792115.1). Taxonomy (GTDB): domain Archaea; phylum Nanobdellota; class Nanobdellia; order Woesearchaeales; family GW2011-AR9. The sequence continues at coordinate 25,770 of PFNQ01000013.1, forward strand.
TTTGCGATAAGGACCATCTCCAACAATCAAAAGAGTTACACCAGAAATACCTTTACAAGCTAAAATTAGATCCTGTACTCCTTTAGCATAAATTAATCGTCCAACAAAAGTAATTATTTTGTTTTCTTTTGGAATTCCTAATTTCTGTCTTAAATCTGTTTTAACTTTTTTGTATTTTGTAACATCAATAGAATTAGGGATGTAAACCACTTTTTTTGGATTTGCTCCCATTTTAATGGCAAAATCACAGCAAGGTTTACTTATGCCAATAACTTTCCACGCCGATTTAAAGATTAACCTTCCTAAACTTTGATCATAAATCCACGCAATTAATTGTATTAATTTGTTATCATGTTTTACAAAAACATTACCATGTTCCGTATGTATTAGTTTAATTTTATTTTTCTTAGCAAACCACCATCCTAACAGTGTGCTTAAAAAGAACCTTGTTTGTGTGTTAATATAATCATATTTCTGATCACCTAATTCTTTTAACATTCTTTTTGTTTGCTTGTTCCATCTAGGAATAGAATAAGTCTTCCCTAAAACACTTTTTGATGGAATGCGGTATATGTTAATGCCTTGATAGTTCTCATAAGAAGGAAGCCTACCATAATTAAAAGTTAGGACATCGGCTTGTATGCCCCTTTTAATAAGACCCGTGCTTAGATTTAGGACATAATTTTCTAATCCTCCAGCATAAGGATAAAAATTAGTGGTAAAGAACAGTATCTTCATTTTTCTCTCTTTTCTCACTTTTTCTCTAAAGCAATTTTTCTAACCATATCTTCCATCTTTAGTTGTAATCTTTTAATATTTGTATAATTATAAAAAGATAGGGCAATCAAGAAAAGTATTCCTAACACCGTCAATAAATCAATCGGACGAGACAAAGACATTTTCCTGATGAAATAGTCCAATGTGTATGAGAATAGAGTTAAAAGCATAAAACTTATCCAAACCAAAAACCACCCGATCATTTCCTTAACAGTAAATTCGTTTTTTCTAAATTTTAAGTACGTAACGTAAAGCATAAAGACACCAAATAAAATTCCTACAATTTGAATTGTCGATACCATCTTATCTTCTTAACCTCCACACCAGCATATTAAAAGCAATTGTTATTCCATCTAAGAAGGTTGTACCTTTATAATTGTCATGGTATATCGTTTGAATGGGGATTTGGGTATATTTCAACTTTGATCTACCAAGATTGGCAATCATTTCTGTTTCTACAGAATAATCACTGGATTGCCATCTGATTAACTTATAAGTGTGATCAGTAAATGCCCTGTACCCAGATTGTGTGTCATCTAATTTAATTTTAAACAACAATCTTGTCCAGATATTAAGAAACCAGTTGCCAAATTTTAATATTAATGGCATGTTTTTTGATCTTTTTCTAACACCAAAAACAAGGTCATAAGTTTCTAAGAGTTTGACGAATGTAGGGATCTCTGCGGGGTCATGTTGCCCATCAGAGTCCATGACAATAATCTTTTTAGCCCCACACTTTATTGCATAATCACAGCCAGTTTTTAAAGCAGAACCTTTGCCTAAGTTAATGATATGTTGTAAAGAATGGACATTTGGAATGGTTTTGATTAATCTGGAAGTATTATCTGTGCTTCCATCATCAATTACAATAATATTTTGGGCATATTTCTTTGTTTCTTCTAAAGTAAAAACTATCCTTCTTTCTTCATTATAAGCAGGAATAACAATCCATTCATTCATAGATCATAACTCAAAATATTGCTTTATAAAGATTATGAACTATAAAACCTCTCTGAAGTAAGAAGATAATAAAAAATAACGTTTCCTAGCAGTTGTAATCAACGATCCACGTTGAAATTTTCCCGCCAGTAAACTGTTGTACTTCATCAAACTTTTCAAAGCACTTCGTTCCAAGACCATCAAAAAAGAATAACTTGGTAAAGGTGCTGTACGCCAGCGACGTGTCAGATAACAACGCAGCATACCCATTACCATTTGGAATCAGAATTAAAGATGAACCGATAGTCTGACCATCAAATTTTTGTTCTTTTAACTCTTTTCCTTGTACATAAACTAAAGATGCTGGGGAAACATTTTGTCCGTTATTAGTTCTAACTTTAGCAATGGCTTCATTTAAATTGATATCTAATGTAATGGATCCTTGCTGAGTATTGATCTGGCAGGTTACATTTGCTGAACTACTATTCTGACATTGATTTAACCCAGAATGATAGCTTGGCCATGAAGCAATCCATTGATCGGCATCTGTGGTTTGTATTTCATAACGAATCCTGTCTGCTTCATCTTCAGTTAAGGAGAAATTTTTAGTTAAATAATTAATTGCATCATCTTTTTTCATATTTTTTGTATTTTGATACATAACTGCTTTATCAAAATCCCAGCTTCCAAAATGTCCCCAAACTCCTGCTTTACCCACCATATCTTCTGAGGTGATGTAATAATCGGTTGGTGCTTCGCAGTGTGTGTATTGAATAACGGAAGCCACTTGATTAGCATTTAATCCATAATCATTTAAGGTTTCAATCGCAGCTTCTTTCTTTTCTACGATTATTTTGTTGATTATCTTAATCTCTTTTGGCGTGTCATTGAAAATATTATCTAACTCTATGAATGCACTGTTTTGCCCGCAATTTAACATTCTGATTATGCCTACTGTTGTTTTTTCATCGCTTGTCAAAAGTGATTTCCCGACCCAATGGGCATCCCATCCAACTTGCATACCTCCATCAAAGGTTGTTGGTCGCTCAGCTATCGCCATAAACCAGTATCCAAAATCCCACCACGAAGTTATCACTGCTTCAGCGGGAGCTTCGCTATTGATCTTAGTTAAAGTGTTATGCCAAGCATCATTCATCGCTGGTACAGAATTGTATGCAGTTGAATATCCTGCCATGCTTGGTTGAATTAATAGCACTCCTAACAATAAAAATACAACCACCTTTGAAATAGTTAAATTAAGATTTAGTTCTTTATTAGTCCAATTACTAATATAACTCCAAGCTAATCCCAAGAATGCACCGAATAATATTGCCACTATCGGTGCAACCATTAAAATAAACCTAACTCCCCTTGTTGTAGTATATAATGCTATAGCTAACCAAAAAGATAAAATTAATGCAATCATCAAATTATTGTTTGATTTATCTTTAACATTTCTTAACATCAATAAAATAATTCCTACTATCGCTAGAGTAAAAATTAGTTTTCCTCCTACTTGGCTGATTACTTGTGAGAATGGAGCAACATTAAGCTCTGCTACTGTAGTTAAGATATTTGGCCATAAGGAATCTATTGCTACTGCCTTTAAGTGGATTAATGAATTTATTGGTTCAAACAATCCGCTGTAAAAAGAGTTAAACGAACTAAATATAGAAACAAAAAGTCCTGAACTTATGAGGTAGGTTCCAAATAGGGACACATTTGAGAAAAAATCATCTTTCTTAATTAGAGTTTTAAGAGCCTTAGAATTTCTAATTAATTCATAAGCAAAGTATGAAAGCATAGATACTGCAAATATGGAAAAGAAATACCACCAAGCTCCCCACACAAAACTAAGTAATCCTGTTGCTAAACCAGCTAAGACAGTCCAACCTAATTTCTTCTTTAAATCCTTGCAAGTAATCGCTTCAATTAATAACCACAAAATCAGTATTGGAAAGAAGACAACGTAAACATCTGTGTCTGAACTTTCTCCGGTGGTTCTGGAAACAAAAAAAGCTGAGACTGCAATTAAAATAGCAACAAAAAATCCACCAACATTATTTTTAGTGATTTTTTTACCGATAAAGAATGCAGGAATAACTGTTAATGCTGAGAAGATAGTTCCTATTAAAAAGAAACTAAACATCAATGGTACGTCTGAAAAAGAACTTAAAAATCGATGTAAAAATGCTCCAAACCAGGTGTGAAAATTTCCCCCTTCTGGTGAACCAGTTGGGTAGGCTCGATAAGAATCATAATACTTTCCATCTTTTATTGAATTACCCGGATGACCATTTTCTAATCTATATTCTGTTTGTCTGTAAAAATAATAAGGGTCAATTCCTAACAGATATAAAGTTCCCTGATCATCTCTAAACTGATCTTTATATTGTTGTGATACTTGCTTAATATCATTATTAACCTGGTCCTTGTTTTTCTCTTTTAATTTTTGCAATTCATTCTGGACTAATGCATCTCTGTTTTGTTGTGGCAAGTTAGGATACTGTTGATTGATCTGGGCGGTAACTTGATTTTGATAAAAATTATTAACTGTATTGTCGGCCCATTCATCGGTTATTGACATTCTTAATGGCATGGTTCGTAGATAAACAGAAGCAAACATAGCAATTAAAATAAATAATGCGGGGATGATCCATTTAGCATTAGTTTTAGCAAAAGTGGTAATTTTTGAAAAATCTACAGAAAGTTCGTCATCATTAACTTCTTTTTTGTGATGTTTATGTTCCGGATGGGAATGTTTATCTTTATCAGAAGAAGTTAAGCTTTTAAAAAATCGTTTAGCTTTATTTTTTATCTCAGAAAAATCTATTGATAAATCCTCATTATCCTTATGAAACTCTTTTTTAACAACTTCTACTTTCCCAAGAGTGATCGTTTTTTTGTCACTATGATGTTGCAAAGTGTCTTCTGTTTTTGTTTCTTCCTGCTCCTCAGTATTAGAATCAATCTTAATATCTTTAGCCAATTTTCCACCCCAATAATCCATAAGGGTAGCAAAACTGAGCTTTGTTTATAAAATTTATTATCCTCAATAAGGTGCTACATCCAATTTTTCTAGAAATTGGCACTGCACCATTATTGAGATCTTAAAAATGCGGTGTGTTGAAAATCGTTCTGTGATACTCTGTTCTTTGAGGCAGAATGGAACGATTTTACCGCATTTTATGATACTTGAAGCAGGTGTTCGCCGATAAGTTTTAATATTGGTTAAATTTAAATCACTTATGGCTGTTTGTGAAATGTGTGGAAAGGATGCGTATTTATCTAGTGTAAACGTTGAAGGGGTAGAACTAAAAGTTTGCCCTAATTGTAGTAAGTATGGTACCAAAAACCCTTCCCTTGAGCGTAGATTTAACTCGCGAGACCGATTTAAACAAGATAAGTCTTCAAATCGGCAAGAAGTTGAATGGAAGATCATTGAAAACTTCTCTATTTTACTTAAGAAAGCGAGAGATGAGAAACATTTTACTCAAGAACAATTTGCAAAGTTTATCAATGAACGGGAAAGCGTATTGCAAAAATGGGAGAATGGCGATCTTAAACCTAGAATTGATGTAGCAAGGAAACTAGAACAAATTTTAAATCTGAACTTAGTTGTTAAGGACAACAAAGACACTAGTGAAGGTGATGAAGACTTAACCTCAAATCAAAAGAATAAAAAGGCTGCAGAAGAGTTCACGTTAGGAGACTTTATCAAAATTCGTAAAAAGTAATTTTCTGAATAATTAGTTGAGAATTATTCGTTTCTTCATAAATATATGATTGATAAGGTTAATCCCACCCATATTGCCATCCCTATAACTAAAGGCTTATTTTTAAATACCCTTTCCGGATGTCTAGCAACATCAGAACCATTATTTATTAAGTTCAAGAATCCAAAGATTAAATAGATCCCTAAAGGGACAGTATAGATGAGAGTTGGGTGTTCACTAAGAAAGGAGTATAAACAATACGAAACAATTAATAATATCGTAGAGAAGTTCACTAATTGGTTCGTCAGCTGTTTGTTGTAATGTTCTAATATTGCTCTTGTTCTCTTACCATCGGTTTTCATTAAGCTTAAATCTGCCTGCCTTTTTCCTACAACCAAAAACAATGCTAAGAAAAAAGGGCACAAAATCAACCACGGAGAAACCCAAACATCAACTGCTAAAGCTCCAGATAACGCTCGTAAGGCAAACAAACTAGCAATAGTCAGGATGTCTGCGAACAAAACATTCTTTAAGTAAAGAGTATAAATCTGCGTTAGTACAAATAACAAGATTACAATTAATAAAAATGTTAAGTTAATTGATTTTGCTATCAACAAACCGATTATTAGTAAAAGCAATAATGCCAAAATTGCTTTATTTAAGCCAATCTTTCCAGAAGCAAGAGGACGGTTTTTCTTCTCTGGGTGCAGGGCATCTTTTTTTCTGTCAACTAAATCATTAATAATATATCCTGCCGAAGAAACAAAAGATAGTGAGAAGAAGGCTAAAATGGAAATTAAGAATAGTTCTCCATCAAAAAGTTTCTCAGAAAAGATAATCGCCAGGAATACAACTAGGTTTTTGTACCATTGTCTGATTCGCATCAGGTTCAAATAATCTTTGATTTTAGTCATTTTCTAGAGGAAGATAAATCTTATAATTGCACGTTTTAATGGTTTTATTAAAGATTTCTTTGTTCTCAATCTCAATTTGGGCCAATAATTCTGCCTTTTCAGATACACATTCGTTATCCTTAGGCTTACAAATTAGATCACAATCATTGATAAAAATAAGTTGGTATGGTTCTTCTAATTTCCCGTAGATTTTTGCTGCAAATTCCATGCCGTCTAAAGTGATAATCTTATTATCTAAAAAAGAAACAAAAGATGGGTCTGACGAGACAATTGTTCCAGTAATATTTTTTTCGGTAATAATCTGTTGAATCTCTGTCCTGAAGGCCGGAGCACTTTCAAAACTAAGGTTAGCTGGCATTGGTACTAGTAATAGCAATAATACAACAAGCAAAAATGCTTTTGGTTTAATAAATGGCTTTTGCTGTTGTTTTAAATTCTCATAAATCATTAGAATTACTTTTACAGCAAAGAATGCTAAGAAGGGTATAATTATCACCAAGTATCGTGGCTCCTTTCTTGGAACAATAAAAATAAAATAAACTAGAGTGAGGATCGTTATTGTTAGCGTGATTATACTATGACCTGTTACATCTATTTTCCTCCTAAAGAAAAGATATCCATAATAAATTGAGAATAGGAATATTGGGTTACTTAAAAAGAAATGTAAGAAGTAGTAACTCCAACCTTGGCCATATAACCAGGTTGCTGTTCCTACAATCATTGATCCAGACAAGAATGGTTCCAAAATGTTTCCGTACTTATACTGATTTAAGATTAAGTATGGGATTAATGGTAATAAAAAACCAACGCCCAAAAAGAAGATATTTTTAGTCTTCCCCCATAACGTTTCTTTGTTGAATAAAAGAACAATTGCTACTCCTGCAATGTACGTCCAAAGCGTAAATTTAGTTAAGAAAGCCAAACTTAATAATACTCCAGCGAGAAATATCTTTGTTTTATGTTGATGACCTAATAACAAATAAAGGCCAAGTAACCCAAAAGTCATCGCCAATGGTTCAGTAAGAATCATTCCGGTATGCATCAGGAATATAGGAGTTACACTAAAGATTAATGATGAGAAGAATGCGGTTTTCTTGTCAGAGACCTGTTTAACAATCTTGTAAAAAGCAGCAATTGCGATTAGAGAAAATAATAGGTCCAAAATTTTTCCAAAAGCAATTGGGTTTAACCCTAGTTTCCAAATTAAACCGATTAAGAATGGATGGATCAACGGACGAAATGATTCCCAAATTCCAATTTCTCCTCCAGTGAAGATATATTTGCCCATACCAATATACACGTGGGCGTCCCACCACAATGGCCAATTAATTGATAAGTAAAAGATTCTGATCAGAAAACTAAATACTAGAACAAAAAAAAAAGGCTTTTGTTTAATTAGGTTAAACATTCTTTGCAAGTATTGTTTCATTATTTAATTTTCTTCTGTTAGACAGATCTCAGAGTTTTCTAGTGAGTTACAGATCTGTTCTTGTAACTGTTCTTTACTTACAACACCTTCAAACTTTCTGTTATCAATGATTAGGGTGGGATATTTCTTAACAGTAAATTGTTCCATTACAATATCTACCATTGGTTCACTGTTCTTTAAATCAACATTAATTGGAAAGACTAATACTTGTTCCCCAAATTTTTTCTTGAAGTATGTAAGTATGGTTCCTTGGTTTGGACAAGAAGGACAGTCAGCGGAGTAGAAGTAAATAATTGGTACAATATCTAAATTACATTTTTTCTTACTTTCTAAGGCTAATAACCAGTAACGGAGGTTGTCGATGGCATAACGCCGCATGATAATGGTTTTTCTGGCATCAGAAACTTTTTGTTCTTCTTCATAAGCAACAACCTCACTAAGTGATTCAGAAAGGTCGACAACGGCCTCCTTAAGAGTTGTAGATAAGATTGGACAATTATCGGCATTATTAAATGCGTTGAGATAAAGATATTGCATCTGTAAACTTAAGTATTTAGTTTCTTGTGCTAAATTAACGTCTTCTATTAAGTTATATCTATAATCATCTAAAACAAACCCTAATGTTATTCCTAATGAGAATATTAACAAAGTTATCACTCCTGCGATAATATACTTATCCTTACTTATTCTTCTAAAATTATTTTGATCATTAGTTTTGTCTTGTTTTTTTTCACTTACCATTTTAGTTTTTTACCTCTAGCAAATTCAAATAGTGATAATAGTAATATCACTCCTTTAAGCAAATAATAAAAAAAGAAATAGGGGATTAAAGGAATAAATCCAAACTTAGTCATTCTTTCATTAGCATTTTTATGGGCTAAATAAAAAAAAGATGCACCAACGACAAAAATAAAGATAATTAAAAAACTGCGCCTAAAATCCATCTGCAAGAAATTAATCAAGTTAAATTTGAAACTTAATGTTTTAAGATAAGGTATTATGTTAAATTTTATTGCAATCAAATTCTTTACTCGATTAATCATTGGCAAGAAGATTAAATAAACCGCAATAGTTATCCCTGTTATTGCCAATATGTATCCCGCAACATTCTTAATCATCTGCATCATGCCGAAATCACCGTACTTTTTATTGGCGATTAATTCCTTGTATTGGTTAACACAAATTATACTCCCCAAATACCATCTCCTTCTTTGTCGGTAAAAGGGTTTAACTTCTTTTGGTGCAGTAGTATGAACATAACCATCAAAACATTGCTTTATTTTGTAATGATGTTTTTGTAGTCTATAAGCAATCTCCTGATCTTCAGTTATGCTTTTAACATCAAATCCTCCTAATTCTCGGATGATCTTTGTTCTGTATAATGAGAATGGGCCTGGTGCCACATATAAAGAATCTAATCTGCTAGAAAGTCTTGCAATCAAGATAATTACTAAGTACTCTAACCACTGCACACGTTGTAGTAAATTCTTTGGTTTGTCAACTTTCATTGCGGGGGTAACAATAGCTAATTTGGGATCATTTTCTTGATCATAGATATTTAACATTTTTCTTAATGTCTGTGGATCTACAAAAGAATCGGCGTCCAGACAAGCAAAAAAATCTCCCTTCGTTAATTCTAAGGCCTTGTTCATAGATGCAGCCTTTCCTATGTTTTTGTGAGAGATTAACTGAAAATGTTTTTTATTTTGAATGTATTCCGCGATTATTTTTTTTGTATCGTCCTTAGAACCATCATCAATAACAATAACCTCTAATTTATCTTTTGGGTATTCTATTTCATTGATTGATTGTAGTGTTCTCAGTATTGTTTTCTCTTCATTGTACGCAGGGACAAGAATAGAGACAAATGGAAATTTGTTTATTTGAGTGGAAGATTTTTCTTTTTTGAAAAATTCTCGATTATCCAGATAAACCAATAATAAGAATATTGAAAAGTACAATGATATAGCATACACAATCCATAATAGCATATTTACAAATATATTCATCAGTTTGTACTCCAAAAGTTTTAAGCTTAGTCAGCTTTCCCAAACACCCACACCTCAGAATCTTCGTTGGAATGGACTAATTTAAATCTTTCGTTTTTAAGTAAGAAAAGCAGACCTTGTTCTTTGGGCAAGATTTCTTTCATATATTTGTTAACATATATAATAGAAATGTTGTGTTCTTCAAGTATTGGAAAAAGTTCGGTAATATACAATGATGCTAATGCTTTATACGTTAGATCTAAGGAAGAAGAATCTTTTTGTTTAAACAACGTTTCCCTTCCAGAAAAATAATTGATAATAAATGTATTCTCCGGCAAAGATAAGACCTTGCCTTCTTGAGGTATGTTTTGCTGAACCCAATACAAAGATTCTATGTCTCCAGCAGTTGGTCCATTTTCTTTGACTCTATCTAAATATGTTATTGTGGAGAAAAGCAGACCTAACACTAATAACAAAAACGTGAACTTTTTAAGAGAAATTAAGTTCCAATCTCGTTGAAATAGTTTTATAATTCCTGTGGCTGCAAAGAAAGAAGTTAACAGGCTTAAATGAAAAATTGCTTGGCTGTTTAACAAATATGCTCCCAAGGCGAGAGGTAAGAAAAGGTAGAAAATGTAAAAATTTTTCTTCTTCCAAGTTGTGGTTAAACCAATTAACGCTAAGGCTAAGGTAAATATTTTTATGCCACTAACACTACCAAAGTCAGATATTAAACTGGCAATCTTCATCTGAAAGTTGAAAGGACCTAGAATGAATGGAATCTTTAAAACCAAATAATTAAATAAAGCAATTATTGTAATTGAAGAGATAATCACATAGCCCTGCAAACTAAAATCTTTTTTTATCAAATATAAGTAGCAAGCTAAAATCAGAATCATAAATATGCTACTATATAGGTCAAAAAAAGTTGCCAAAAGAAAAGGAATTATTGATAAATGGTGTTGCCAATTTTCCTTTTGGTAAAAGTAAAATCCTAATAATACAAGAGTAATGTAAAAGGAATATGCTGATAATGTACTAAATGTGTAAATAAATGTTGGAGATAGTGATACCATTAACAAAAAGAAGAAAATAACTTTATCTGAGATAGTTGTTTTTTCAGTTATTTTGAAGAAAAGCCATAATGAAACGATGGCTAGTCCTAATGGCAGTAATATTAACAAGCTCGTGGAAAATAATTCTGTCGCCAACTGTAACGGCAGATAATAAAATGTGTTAATGTCCCAAGATTGTGCCTTTAAGAGATGGTAATAACTTTCTTCTCCCATCAATATTGGTTTGCCCAATGAATGATTATACAGTGAAGGAAGTAACAAGACTACTAAAAATAAACATATGAAAAATGTTCTTTGGTTTTTTAGAAAAAAATTGAATATTTTATTGTTACTGCTAATAATGGTTTGTTCAATTTTAGTATCTTCGGTTTGACTCATTTTATTTTCCGATCAATTTACATTTTATTAAATAAATTTTTGTTTCTTGATTATAAATCAATTCAAAACAATTCTTATCTAAGTAAGGTAATTCTTCAATTCCATACCTCTGTTTTGATTTTGAGGTTATTACAATATAATTAATTCCATACGCATCGTAAATGCTTAGGGCCTGTGTTTGGAATTTAGCAGTAAACAGAGCGTTCAAATTATCAAATCTTTGATTTACTTTTTTTATTAAATTAAACTGGTCATCCATCAAATTTTTTCTGTTTCCATAATAGCTTACCAAGCTGCCCTCTCTAAGATTAGATGCCACCACGCTTTTTTCAGGAGTATTTTGCTTTAACCAGACAAAACTATTTACTTGTTCTGTTGTTGGAGTATCTTGATCAAGAGAAAAACTTAATGCTGGGGGAACAATTGTCAAAAGTAATATGATTGTTAAAATTAAAGTTATCTTTTTAGTGTAATTGTAGAATTTTGTTTTTTTAATATAATCTGTAAGGTCAACATAAAATACTGAAAACAATATTGCTAAGATTATGGCAAAAAAACTTAATGATAATTTGAATTCTATTAGCTTTAACCATGATAATATCGTTGTTGAAATGACAAAACTAATCAATAAAAATGCCTTTTGATTTTTAAGATTAAACAAAGAATTATAGACCACATATATTCCTGTAACAAAGGGAATTATACCAACTAAAACTATTGCCTGTGCTAATGATAATTGTGGATAGTATTGAGCTAGAATCTGTTGTGGGATGTTTTGCCAAATAAAGTTTATCCCTTCTGTCAATAATGTCTGTTTGTAAAATAGAAATTGCGTCCAAAGGTAAAGGAAAAAAGAGAAGATAATGACTTCTGTTTCAGCCCGGTTTATTCTTTTCTTTTCAATTGCTAACAAAACCAAATAGATTAGGTATCCTCCTAAAATTAAGATTGTCCCAGAGCTGGTTAAGGAAAGGCAAAACATGGAAAAGATGTACAAATACAAGTAAAATTCTTCTTTAATATTTAAGAAGGCATAGATTGAAAGAAACAGAAGCGGCAAAAATAGTGTTTGTGGCGTAAATGAATCTGTTGAGTATAATATTGGTAGGAATCCAGCTATTACGGCCGATAATATTGATGCTTGCTGGTTATCTGTTAATTTCTTGCTTATCAAATATACTAATGGAACAATTAAAGCGATTAACAAATTTGGTAAAATTTTGGCAACTAGTTCTAAAGGAAGGATTAGAGCAAAAAATGCTGCAAGATAGTGAAATAATGGTAGAAATACATTAGTTCTTCCTCCATAAGATAGAGGGTCATTGTATAAAGGCAATCCTGTTGAAGAAATATGTTCCACCTGTCTAAGATGAAAGTAAGAATCGTATGTTAAGTTTGGCATAAAAAAAGCAAGGACTAATCTTATCGTTAAAGTTAGCATAAATATTGCCAATAACCAGTATTTGGTATTTTTACCCATAAACATTAACAAAAAGACACTTTTTTTTATAAATGTGTATGTTCAAGCTCAGATATATTTATATCTTTTAAAATACTATTAATTTTATGGAAAAACTATCCACCGGGGCATTATTCTTAGATCAACTCCTTAATGGGGGGTATGACCAAGATATTGTTACTACCATATATGGTCCTTCCGGTTCTGGTAAAACTAATTTTTGTTTAATGGCTGCTGTTAAAGTAGCTGAAAATGGCAAAAAAGTTATTTTTGTTGATACTGAAGGGGGAATTGCTGTTGAAAGAATAAAACAAATTTCTACCTCTTATAAAGATGCTTTAATTAATATGTTATTTTTTAACCCATTTAATTTTATTGAGCAAAATGAGATAATGGACAAATTGAAAGAATTGATTAATGAAGATATTGGTTTGATTGTAGTTGATTCTATTTCTATGCTCTATCGTTTAGAATTGGGAAAAAGAGAGGATGTTTATGATGTGAACATATCTTTAGGTAGACAAATCGCCACATTGGTGGAGATTACCAGAAAAAGAAAAATTCCTGTCTTGATTACAAATCAAGTTTATTCTGATTTTGATGATCGTAATGAGGTTAAGATGGTGGGCGGAGATTTATTGAGGTATGGTTCAAAATGTTTAATTGAACTAAAGAGAAATAATAACTCTAGAGAGTTCATTTTACGAAAACATCGCTCCTTACCAGAAGGATTAGGCACTACCTTCAAAATTGTGCAATCGGGCTTAGAATCAATAAATTAAAGCAAATCTTTATAAATAAGTCCACAAAACTTGTTTCTATAGCCGACGCTTATCTGTTATAGGATAAAGCATAACTGCGTGAGGCAAAAAAAATCGCAGTCAGTTAATTCTGACTTCCATTTTTAGGCTTTACTACGCAAAGCAAAAAAAATCGCAGATAAGACTTATTCTTATCTGATTAATATGAGGCAATAAAATGAGCGAAGAACAAGAGAACTTGTTGATTGATTCCAAGGAATACCTTAAGTCTGGAATTCATATCGGAACTAAGTTTAAAACGAAGTATATGGCCAATTTTATCTATAAAACCAGGCCAGACGGATTATCCGTATTGAACCTTAAAAAGATTGATGAAAGAGTAAAGTTAGCCGCAAATTTTTTATCAAACTATTCCCCTGAAGAAATATTAATTGTTTGTAGAAGAGAGAATGGTTGGAAGGCATTAAAGGTTTTAAGTAAAATAACTGGGATGAAAGTAATTGCTGGTAGATATCCTCCAGGAATATTAACAAACCCAAATTTAGCAACATTTATCGAACCAAGAGTAATTATGGTTTGTGATCCTTGGCCAGACAAAAATGCAGTTGATGATGCCCGTCGTGTTGGTGTTCCAATAATTGCATTGTGTGATACTAATAATCAATCCAACAATGTTGATTTAGTTGTACCTTGTAACAATAAAGGTAAGAAATCTGTTGGTTTAGTATTTTATTTAATTGCAAGGGAATATCTTCATACAAAAGGAGATTTAAAGAGCAACGAAGAATTATCTGTTCCTATTGACGATTTTGTTGAGGAATAAACATAAGGTTCTCTGATTAAATTTTTATTTTTCTTAATTCTTTATTTTTTTAATTCTAACTTTCTTCACTAATCTATCTGCTTATTCCATAACCTTTAAAAACGAAATTTTTCTTTACTTTGATTATGCGTAAAGTAGTTACTTTAGGTGGCGGAACTGGCAATTTTACTGTTCTAAGAGGACTTAAGAAATATGATCTTGATCTCTCTGCGATTGTTTCTATGGCTGACGATGGTGGTAGTACAGGGATATTGCGAGATGAATTAGGAGTCTTGCCTCCAGGAGATGTTCGTCAATGTTTAGTGGCGTTATCTGATTCTAGTAGGTTAATGCGTAGCTTGATGAACTATCGTTTTGAAAATGGTTGTTTGCAGGGCCATAGCTTTGGTAATTTATTATTATCTGCTTTAGAGAAGGTTACTGGTAGTTTTGAAAAGGCGGTGGAAGAAGCAGGAAAAATTCTTTCCATTAAAGGAAAAGTTATTCCCGTAACTACTAATCCCGTAAGGTTACAAATGCTTTTACCCAATGGTAAGATCTTAAGGGGAGAAAGTGAAATATTGATGTCGAAAAAATCCCTTGTTGGTTTTCAAAGTTTATATTTAGAACCATTTCCTAAAGCCAATCCTCATGCTATTGATGAAATACTTAACGCCGATTTAGTTGTTTTTGGTCCGGGTGGTTTGTATACTAGTTTAATTCCTTTACTTTTAGTTGAAGGTGTGGGGAAGGCCCTGAGGGAAACTAAAGCCAAGAAAGTCTTTGTACTTAACCTGATGAATAAAAAAGCCCAGACTCCAAATTTTAAAGCAAACAGTTATTTGCAAGAAATTAAAAAATTTATGGGCAAAGATGTTTTTGATTACATTCTGATAAATAATGCTAGGCCAGATCAAGAGTTAATTTTCAAGTATTCAGAAGAGAGCGAATTTATTGATAATGATCTAGTTAAAGATTCTCGAGTCCTTGAAACAGATTTGATTGATAAAGAATCTGCGGAATATAGTTCTAGTGATGCCTTGGCAAAAACTAGAGCATTAATTCGTCATGATCCTAAAAAGCTTGCAATAGTGTTAATGAATATAATGGATGAGAAATGTTAAAATGCTGATTATCTTAGACTTAGATGATACTTTGATTGATACTTCTGGGTATTATCTGCCTTTAAAACTGCGTCAGGCTTTAGATGCAATGATTAATTCTGGGTTGGAGACGGGGGATAAAAAAGAAGAGCAATTGTTTCAAGCATTGTTACAAATTGACACTAGTTCTCCTAATGGTAGAGAGACTATAAAGTCTTTCTTAACTCAATATTCTGCAGGAAATAATTCTCGTCTTTTTGAGGTTGGAGAAGAAGCATATTATGGTCCATGTGCTGATGAGTTTAAAATTCCTTTGTTAGATCATACCAACGAAGTCATTTCTTATTTAAAACAAAATGGTCACATTCTTGTTCTAGTAACTTATGGGATGAAATCTGAGCAGCATAAAAAGATCCTAACATCAGGCATTAGGAAAGAATTATTTGATCAGATCATAATTGTTGATTTTACCGAAGGATATGATAAAGGGCACGTTTATAAAAAACTATTAATGGAATATGGTCTCTCTGAGAAAGAGATCGTTGTTTGTGGGGATAAATACAGTAGTGATATCTTACCGGCAAAAAAATTAGGACTTAAGACTGTGCATTTTAGACATGGCCGTGGAAAAAATCACCGTTATAATCCCAACGAAGTTGATTATTCAATTGAGAATATTATTAAACTTAAAGAAATTGTTGAAAATTAATTAAAACTTAGCGAAAAAATTATTAAAATGAAAGTTGTTATTTTAGCAGCAGGGAAAGGGACTAGAATGTTACCCTTAACAGAAACATTTCCCAAGGTATTGGTGCCGATAAATGGCAAACCATTTTTGTATTATCTGATGAGAAATCTGCAGAAAGCAGGTTATTCTGAGTTTTCTTTGGTGGTTGGTTACAAAAAAGATAAAATTCAGAGTTTTCTGAAGGAGTATGGTTTTGAAGCAGAATTGATAGAACAAAAAGAACAACTTGGAACAGGCCATGCCGTTTTACAAGCCAAAAATTTTGTTAATAATGAAGAGTTTATTGTTTTGGGTGGAGACAATCTGTGGGGTGTTGATGATTTAAAAGGTATTAATCAAAAGGACGAATTTAATTATATCAGTGGTTTGGAAGTAGAAAATCCAGAAAAGTATGGCGTTTTAGTTGAAGAAAAAGGTTTATTAAAAGACATTAAAGAAAAACCAAAACAGTTTGTTGGTTATCTGATTAATACTGGGCTATATAAGTTTAAGTCTGAAGTGTTTACATATTTAGAGAATGTTATTCCTTCTGTAAGGGGAGAGATAGAACTAACTAGTGCGATTGCTAAGATGGCAGAAAAGAATAAAGTTAAGGTTTTAAGGGTTTTAACTTATTGGAAGGATCTTGGTTGTATCAAAGATGTAGAACCATTAGAACATTTCTTGAAAGAAGTATGGTCAGAATAAAAATAATAATAAAGTAACTTTTATAAATTCTGGGTTCTTAATTATGATTTAAAAGAGGTTGATAGAATGAAATTTAAAGTAAAAGATATGGATATCGCTACTGGCGGGATTCTTATAGTTATTCTTAATCACAATGATGCCACAAAACTAGATCTTCATTCTGGAGACCGGATTTTAGTAAAAGCAAAAAAAAGTTCTATTACCTGTATTTTAGATATTTCTGAAAGTGACGTGGCTGTTCCTGAGGGAAAGATTGGTCTTTTTGAAGAAGTTTTAGATCGTTTAGGGATACATGAAGGCAATTTAGTTGAAGTTAGTTTTACTGGTAAGCCAGAGTCCGTAAAACATATTAGAGAAAAATTACACGGTAAAAGATTATCTTACAAACAATTGTATCATATAATTGATGACATCACCCATGATCGATTAACAGATATTGAAAAAACTTACTTTGTTGCTGCAGGGTTTAGTAATGGTTGGAACATTGAAGAAATTGTCGATATGACTCAGGCAATGGTAGAAACCGGCACAAAGATGAAGTTTAAAGGGATAGTTTTAGATAAACATTGTATTGGTGGCGTGCCTGGAAATAGGACTACGATGGTGGTTATTCCAATAATTGCGGCTGCAGGATTTGTTATTCCTAAAACCAGTTCTCGAGCTATAACTTCTCCAGCTGGAACGGCCGATACTATGGAATGTTTAGCAAAGGTAGAATTGCCACAAGAAAAAATTAAAGAAATTGTTAAGAAAACCGGGGCGTGTATAGTTCATGGCGGATCAATGAATCTTGCTCCAGCAGATGATAAGATTATTGATGTAGAAAATCCATTGTCAATAGATGCGGAAGGACAACTTTTAGCTTCTGTAATGGCCAAAAAGTATTCTGTTGGTGCCAACCATGTTTTAATAGATATTCCCATGGGTAAGAGCACTAAAGCTAACACCTGGGACAAGGCAAAAAGATTGCGAAAGTTGTTTGAAAAGATTGGTAAACGTTTGGATATGAATGTTAAAGTCATAATTACCGACGGTACGCATCCAATTGGAAACGGTGTTGGACCGGTATTGGAGGCCGAGGATGTGATGGCCGTCCTGAGAAACGAAATTCTTGCTCCTTCCGATTTAAGGAAAAAAGCTCTTTATATGGCAGGAATACTTTTTGAGATGACTGGCAAGTGTAAGAAAGGGAAGGGTTACCAAATGGCCACAGAAATCCTTGACAACGGCAGAGCGTATAAAAAGATGTTAGATATCATTAAAGAGCAAGGTAAACAACCCATGCCAAAGTTGGGTGAGGAAAAGTACTATGTCAAAGCCAAGAAGTTTGGCCACGTAACCGAAATAAATAATGAGATTATTGCTAAAGTTGCTAGGATTGCTGGTGCTCCCACAGACAAGGGTGCGGGTTTGTACCTTAACAAGAAACCACATGATGTAGTAAAAAAAGGTGAGTTGTTGTATACTATTTATGCCGAGAGTAAATTTAAATTAGATTTAGCAGTTAATTTCATTAAAAAGAATAGTGGGTTTGTGATTAAGTAATCAATCCAATAATCAATCCAATGAAACAAAAAGTAAAGAAGGTTTCAGTTGTATCTATGATTAACACAGATAGGCCTAAAGGAACTTCTTCAGAGATTTTGAATATTTTTACAAAAGAAATTAAGAAGGTTGAACAATCCTTAAAGAGAATTGAGGAGATTTACACTAAAGATTTGAGATGGTTTGAAAGATTATCAGATAAGATTGCAGAAGTTGGTGGAAGTTGGAAATTTATTGTTAGTTTCTTATTGTTTATCCTTGTATGGATGATTATAAACATTTTTGTTCTTGCCACTAAACCTTTTGATCCTTATCCGTTTATACTTCTCAATTTGTGTTTATCTTGTTTAGCAGCGATACAGGCCCCAGTAATATTAATGAGTCAAAGTAGGGCAGCAAAAAGAGATCAAGCAAGAGCAGAAATGGATCTTGAAAAAGATTTGAGAGACCTTAAAATTGACCAGAGTTCCCATAGAATATTATTGGACTTGCAGAAGGACATCGCAGAAATTAAACTTGAATTAAAGTTAAAGTAGTTTTTAATTGTTATTAAAAAATCATCTTAACCCCGTGCTGCCAAAACCGCCCCTATCAGAATTTTCTATTTCTTCAATCTCATTCCACATATCTCGTTCATACTTTACTAAAAATGCGTTAGCAATCCTATCTCCGCGATTGATAGTTATGTTTTTATCAGTCATATTATACAGAGAGATTTTGATCTCATCTTTTGGTCCTCGATAATCAGAATCAATCAATCCTATCCCATTAGCTAATATTAAACCGGGATAATTTTTTGCTAAACTGCTTCTCGCACTTATAATTAATCCTTGTCCGTGCGGAATTTCCATAATTATATTACTTGGAGCTAAAGCCCAACCTTTTGCAGGTATGACTATTTCTTCTCTGCTATAAAGATCAAATGCCGCAGATCCGGAGGTTTTGTATTCTGGTAAGGGTAAAGTTTGATCAATCCTTTTAATCTTGATTGGCATTTTATTGTTTCCGATTCAAAATCTGCGACAGAATATTAAAAATCCCGTGTGGCCCAACATTTGGAATTCCGGACGCATAATCTTATCTTCAATTTTCCATTCTCTCTCTAAGATTTCTATAATTTGTAGAACTTTGATCCTGGTTTTATTTGTTGAGTCAATAAAGGTTTTAACTTGTGTTAGGTTTGGAAGATATACTACTAAATGACCGCCTGTTTTTAATGATTTTTCCGCATGTTCTATAACTTGCCATGGTTCTGGTAGGTCTAAAGTCAATAAGTCAATATTTTTCTCTTTAATCCCTTTGTAAATATCCTCTTGTTTAAGTTTTAAATTTTTAACTCCAAACATCTCTATGTTTTTTCTAATAACATCAAGGTGTTCAGGATTAATTTCATAGACTATTATTTCTTTACATATATTTGCTAAAGAGAGACATAATGAACCAGAACCTCCACCGGCATCTACTACAAAAGTGGTTTTATTTATCCCAGTTTTAGCTATAATCAAACCAATGTCTTTTTGAATCATAACTTGCGGGCCCCGCTGTAATGATTCCCATAAGTCTGCAAAATTTGGTTCTAGTAACAAAAATCTCTTTCCTTTATTAGATATGATCACTTCTTTATCCGAGCGTAAATCCTCACTGGATATTACTCCAGAAGAGGTATGAAAATTATCTTCTAGCTCTTTAACAAAATATTTTTTGTAAGTTCTTTCTTCAATTAATATCTTTTTTATGTTACGCATTTTATTCTCCGAAAAGTCTAAACTATTTAAACCAATTAAACTAATATCAATTAAAAACAAAATAGTACTTTATATTATTTTTGCTCTTTTTCTAATCATCGTCCATTAGTTTAAAAAGAAATAACAAATAAGAAAAGATAAGAAAAAACAAGAAAAGAAATGAGAATCTCCCGTTAACGTCTTTTTCTTTTTAAGGAAACAATCAGGCCCATCAACACAGCAATAAATACTAATGCTACCATTATTGTTAATAATGATGTGTATGCAGTAGTATCCCTAAAAGAAGCTATTGTTTTCTGGCTTTGCACCTTCCTTACATCTAACTCATTTTGCAACTGCAAAGCTAACTGATCTTTGTTAACATATTGGTTAACCGCTTGTGTGGTTGAACTTTGTGCGTAACAATCTGTTAACTCTAATGTTACATCAGTACTATCTTCCAATATGTCATTATCCCTGTAAACCTTTACTGTAAGTGGATATGATCCCGCTTTAGCATCTTCCAAATTAAGATTGAACGTGGCTTTGTAATCGTTGTCGCCACTGGAGTACTTTTCCAAGTCTATAGCAGTTTTACTCAAACTTAAGTCTAAAGCAGAGTTTTCTACAACAATCTTAACATCATCTTCATTACTCTTTCCAATATTCTCAACCATTACTTGCATAGTGGTTTGTCTTAAACATTGTAAAGTGCTAGAGGACAAGGAAGCAGAGTTGATGATAACTTGGTGTGTCTCTAAATCTACATCTACAGTTTTAATTTCTGTTGTAGTATGTGTAGACCCATCATCTGCTTCTCCTTCTATAGTTAGTTCTAATGTGTAAGTATCTTCATCAATGGTTTCTCCTTTAAGGTCAAAATCAACTGTAAAGGTTTCACTGTCTCCATCTCTAATATCATTTTCATCAGATTCTTCTTCAAGGTCTTCTCCGTCAACATCTAGAATCTTAACCATCACAAACACATTATTAATGTCTTCACTATACTCATTGTTAACTTTAATTTCTATCTCATTTAGGTCTTGCAATGAAAGTTTTCCAGAGGATTTGCCATTAATCTTGATGTTATCAACTGTTAAGTAACTTTTTGGACTTAAGTAAATATCTTGCTCACTTGAATCCTCGTTGCTAGTAA
Source organism: Candidatus Woesearchaeota archaeon CG_4_10_14_0_2_um_filter_33_13 (assembly GCA_002792115.1). GTDB lineage: Archaea > Nanobdellota > Nanobdellia > Woesearchaeales > GW2011-AR9. The sequence continues at coordinate 46,972 of PFNQ01000013.1, forward strand.
CATTTATTCTTCCAATCTGATGTTGTCCAGAATCTTCTCCTTCAGGAACGTAAAAGTTAAAGGTTAAGGAAAATTGTTGTCCTGCACTCAAACTTACTGGAACGCTTCCAGAAAAATTTGCTTTGTACTTGCTATTAATATCAAGTAGTTCTACTGATAATCCTGTTAATGATTGGTAAGTTCCAGTATTCTTAATAGTAACTTGAACACTTCCACTTTTTCCTTTATCAACGTTGCTTATAACGATCGGCGATATATCTATTGTAGCAGGTTGGTCTTCTACAACAAGATATGTAGAAAAACCTGTTACTGTAAAGATTATTTGTCCATTACTGTTATTGGTTATAACACAAATGGATTCTGGACAAGTACTAAATTCGCTAGCATCATTATCAAACCCTTCTGCACGAAGAATCCTCGGGTTAGTAAATGATTTTTTTATAGTAATTGTTGCTGGAACATTTAATTCTGGTGCAGCATTATCACTAGTGTCGACTGAAACTTTATTAACATTAACCACAATAACTTCATCTATATTCAAGATTCCCGTCAAATCTAGATTGCCGTCAAAAACAATCTTTGCAAAGTTATTCTCAATTGTGAACTCATCTACACTTGCAGGATCTCTTATCTTACCATCAAAACTACCATTCCAATAACCTTCTGGAATTAATCCAGATTCTGAAACCGGTTCATCAGTGACGATATAAGTCCAAACTTGGGTATACTCTCCATTTATTTCCGCGTAAACCTCAAATTCACCAACTTGATCAAATGGCAAGGGGTAATTTACTCCTTGGTAAACAGCTTCATCATTTACATACCACATTACTCTTTGATCAAAACCATCCTCTGCTAAAGTGACACTTAATTCATCATCTGGTTGTCCTAACCCTATAATCCAGGTGTCTTCTTCTGGAGCATATGATAATAAACAATTATTTCTTTTTACTGTTGTTGACAACACATTACTATATGTGGAATCGTCTCTGTACAACCCTTTAACATAAATAGTGTTATCTCCTTCACTTAAATCTTCAGTTTTTATCCATATTTTTATTAGTGCAGCAGTTGCTGAATCTATGGCTGGAACTTCTTTAACAATCTCTAAATCTCCTGATTGAATCAGCAATTTAAGATCGTCCTCTGTGTTTTTGCCAAGATTGGTATACTCAATATTTAACCAAGCCCCTCCCCGACAAGTTAATTCTGATTGTCCTAAAGTTACGGCATTAATGATAATATCTGCGGCATCTTTGCTAACTTCTAAATTAAAATTAAATAAATCCTTTCTCAGAATGGATGGATTTTGATAATCCTTACCAGTTATGATCAAATCAACGTTAAACACCTGCTCTACTGCTACTAATGGTACATCAAAATCGATTGAAATAGTTTTTGTTTCTCCTGGATTTAAATTTGTGTTAAATTCATTTTCAACAACTGCACCATTTACATCCAATTTGTAAGCCAGTCCAGTTAACTTATAATTTAGGTGATTATTAACTTCAACACTAAGAGTTACATGGTCCAGTGGTTTTAACTCTTGGGCTAAATCTCCTGAATTGACAGTTTCTCCATTTACTTTAAGAGATTTGATCTCCAGTGCGGGGGTAACAGATATATTAACTGTTTTTTGTACAACACCACCATAACTATCATCAACAGAGATGGTGCAGCTTGCGTCCTTTTTCCAGTTTACACCTAACTTTAATTGTAATTGTTCATTTGTAATAACCTTACACAAAACTCCGCCCTTTTGGGAAATTTTTGTATAAATCAAATCGTCTCCGTCAGCATCAGAGAATAAGTCAGTAAGTTCTAGGATTATTAATTCATTATTTACTTCTGCTAAGTTCTGGGATAGAATTGATCCAACAGGTTTTCTATTATTTGCAGAATTTTTTGTCGCTTCATTAGATATAATCCATTCTATATTGCCGTCATGGATACGAGAAATAAGTTCGTCTGTTAATAGAGTATCTGTGTGTGTTGCAATGGCTGCATGAGTGTAATCTCCGTAAGTAAGGGCGTCAATGAAACCAGACGGAGAATTCTTAAGAACAATTTTGTCCCCAGAATCAGTTAGTTTATTATTTAATTCTAAAATTAGGTGACTATGTCCATTAATTTTTCCAGTAATGACGGTATCTCCTAAGTTGGTTCTAATAAATCCAGTACCTAAGGCATCATAATCAACAGAATCTACTCCGGTATTGTATAACTCGATCCATTCATTTCCTGTGCTTGGGTCAACCATTATTTCGTTAATGACCACGTCAGTATCCATACCTAATGCTGCTTTGGTTGTTAATATCAAAGCAACAATTACAAAAAGAATTGTTAGAATTTTAGTTTGTTTCATTTTGTTTTTATACCTCAAGTTTGATGATTACACAAATCTCATGTTTAAACATCAATCACACAGAACAATCAAATAAAAAATAAAAAAGATTAACTTAATACTTATTTGAGTAACACCACCAAAAAGACAATAATCAATGCTACTACTAAAATAATTGCAATGATTATTGCTCCCACAAGGAAATCATTTGCGGAGTAAGAGTGTTCTGTGGTGGAAACAACAGTAGTTGAAGACGTTGGTTGATTACTCGTTGGGGTGTTTGTGTTACTTGCAGTAGTTTGATTCAACACTGTAACGATAACTTCAGAGTCATCTGCAGTAGTTGGTGTGGTGGGGTTTATTGTTACTTGACATTTTCCAACATTTAAAGAAACTCTTTCATAATCAGCATTTTCATCTAAGTCAATGTAAGCGTTTATATCAAAATCGTATTTCCCCTCTTTAACTCCCACTAACGGAATGGTAACTGTTTTCTTCCAAGTGTTAACTTTATCACTAAACTCGTTAATGACCAAGTTCTTAATGTTTTCATTAATTTTTAAAGCTTGGTTGTAAATAGCAACAGCAGCAGCTTTTTGATCATCAGTGCCATAGTTTGTTACTTCTACAGTTAAGAAAACTTCTTCATCACAAGTTGTAACTGTTTCAGGTTGAAATTCAGCTTTGACTATTCTTAAATCGTCTCTAACTCGATCGACTTCAATAGTTAAAGTCTTTTCAATCTTGTATTCTACATTTTTTTCATCTATTGCAACCAAAGTAATGTCTAATTCATACTTCCCTTCATCAACATCTTCATCAGGTGTGAAAGAGATTTCAAATGAATCATCTGTATCTGCGTCTAAAGCATCTAAATCCCAAGAATCATCAATGTCCTGGCTCAGGTCATCATTATCATCAATAGTTAAAGTAATATCATCAAACGTTCCATATTTATATTTGTCATTAAATGAATTTGCGTATTTAAATGTGAATGTAATTTCTTCCCCAGCAAGAACTGTTTGATCTAAGTCCCAAGAACTTTCTTCATCATTACCATCAAACTTATCTGTTTCACTTCCATCTTCACTTTTGTAATCTACTTCTAATCTATCAAAGTCTAGCATCATGGCAGTGTTTTGTTCTAAACTAGCACTATCTGTATTGGCAGCATTACCTTTTTCTTCAACTTTTAAAGTCCCGATATTTTCAGTTCCTGCGTCTTTATCATGAGGAACCTTTATGGTATAAGAAACAGCCTGGGTGGAGTTGGCCGCAATAACAACTTCTTTTGTGTCTGCAACATATTTTGTGCTAGGTAAACCACTTGCTGAAACTACAATCGTTAAATTGCTTGCATCCGGATTGTTGACAGTAAAACTTGCTTGTCCTAAAACATAATCTTTATAATCACCATCATCAAAATCCTGATAATCCACACTTAGATTAACTTTGTCTTCAACAATGTTCAAAGCAGAAACAACATTAACAACTAGTAAAAGCATTAATATTCCTAATAATATTTTAGTTTTAATTTTAACCCACCCCAGATAGTTTTTATTATTGAGTAGTCAATTTGTTTTTTAAAGATTTATATACTACAGAATATAGTTTAAAGTTTATCTGGGTTTTCGTCAATAAATAGTGACTAAAACTATAAAAAAGAAAAAAGGGGGAGTGATTTATTTATGTCCCATGTAAAAGAACTTTTCTATTGACACATCAGAATCTACATAATTCCCTGATCTTGGGTGGGAACCATCTTGTTTTTGGGCTGCTCCTTGAGTTACCTGAGATTGTGCAGGCTGGGATTGTGTTTTAAGTTCTCCAGTGTTAATATCTCTGGCTGGGCCGGTAGCATATGGTCTATTCTTAAGATTAGTAATGTCTTTTTCTAAAGATTCAATTTTATCTTGAAATTCCTTAAATTTTTTAATCACAAAAGCAGTATTTTTCTCTAGAATATCTTTGATTTGGTCTTGTGATAAATTATTCATGCCGGCCGGGTGGGGATTATCTATAGTAGGAACTTCTTCCATTCTTTGTCTAATTTGTGCATAATCGTCTACATCTCTATTTCGAAAAATTGTTTCTGCTTTAGCAACGGCTTCTTCTCTGTCAGCGGCTAAACCTTGTCGCATTAAGTCTAGAGCAAGATTATTTACTTTTTGAATTCTTTCTACATCCATATTAATCAACCTCTCTTTTGATGGTCAAACTTAACAAGAAGTTAGTTATAACGTTTTCTATTCTAGTAGATATAGTTAGTACTACTTAGACAAAATAAAAGTTAAAAGAATTAGTTTAATTTTATCCACATACAGCAGGTATCTTAAATGGAATAATGCCTTTTGTTCCCAAAAACACTAAAACAAAAGCAATAATTATACCAATAAGCAGACCAACTATAAAATATTTGAGTTCAATAATCCCTAATTGTCCTCTTTTTTGCATAGTCTAAAAGCATTCCTTTTGAGTATATAAATGTTTCCTTTGCTTGTCTTAAAGCAAAACATTTATAAACTATGAGCTTGGTTAGTATTTAAACTTAACTATTAGGTAGTGGTTCTTATGGTTAGGAGGTTTTCAAGATGATAAGAAAAACCTTAAAGGAATGTCCGGAATGTGCAAGCAAGAATATTTATCGTGATCAAGATAAAGGGGAAACCATTTGTCGGGATTGTGGATTAGTTATTGAAGATAGGATGGTTGACTTTTCTCAAGAATGGAGAGAATTTGACGATGATGGTGCCAGTAAAAGAAGGACTGGTGCACCGACCTCCGAAACGTCTTTTGATCGTGGTTTAGGCACCGAGGTGGGAAGTACTTCTGATTTTTATAAGTTAGGTTCTGAAAGAGAAAGAGATAGATTCTTTAGATTAAGAAAATGGAACATTAGAATTAGTACCGCTATTGAAAGAAACTTGAAAGTTGCCTTGGCTGAGCTCAAAAGAGTGAGTTCGTTTTTAAAATTACCTAAATCAGTTGAAGAAGAAGCAGCAAGAATTTATCGCTTGGCTGTACAGAAAGGATTAGTTCGTGGAAGAAGTATGGAATCTGTTGTGGCTGGAGCGTTGTATGCTGCTTGCAGAAGACACGAAGTTCCTAGAACTTTAGATGAGATGGGTGAAGCTTCAGGTATTGAAAAGAAGGAAATTGGTAGAACCTATCGTTTTGTTACTAGAGAACTTGAGATTAGTATCAAACCAAGTAATCCTGCTGATTATATTCCAAGATTTGCTTCTGCTTTGAAATTAAGTCCAGAAACTCAATCAAAGTCTGTCGAGATTCTTGAACAAGCAAGAGATATTGAGCTGACTTCAGGAAGAGGACCAACTGGAATTGCTGCTGCTGCTCTTTACGTAGCTTCTTTAATCCATGGTGAGAAAAGAACTCAAAGAGAAGTTGCTGACGTAGCTGGAGTAACGGAAGTTACTATCAGAAATCGTTACAAGGAACTGATTAAGAAACTTAAACTTGGCAAGGACGTTGAGAAAAGCAAGAAGAAATAAATTTTATTTTTTAAGTTCTGGTTTTGATTGGTGTTTATAGGAAAGACCGTTTGTAATATGAGACTAGAAGATTTATTGTCAGAAAAAGAATTAATGCTAAATGAATTTATGGATAGATTTGGCAATGCCGTTGCGGGTTTGGTTTCCCACACAGAATTCTTACTGGTCGCGACAGGTAATGGAGAAGTCATTGTCCCCTCTTATAGACTGCCTGATTACGCAAATTATGCCCCCTGGTTTAAAGTAGAAAAAATAACGGATTTATTAACAGAATATGCTGTACTTAAAGGTATTGTTGACTACCAATATAAAGAAAAAAACCAACATAGCAAACATTTTCAATGGGTTAAGAGTTTGGTTGATCAAATCTCAGAACCATTAGTATCCTTAAGACAATGCTCTGAGATTACTCCAGAAACAGCAGCAGTCTTAAGACTAAATGAATTGGGGGCAGAAGTAAAGCAATTGTATGGCTTACTATTAGAAGTGAACCGAGCCATAGAATTATATTACACAGTAGTTTCTCAGGATGTTGGAAGAGCTCATTTTTTAGATAAACATCCAGATGTTGCTGTAAGATATGGAAAACGAAAAGTATAAATTTTACTACAAAACTTAAAGTAAAAATGCAATTAACCCCAGAAATAAAGCAACAGTTAGCTGAACAAAAGAAGCAATGTGTTTTTTGTAAATTAATTTCTGGTGAGATGCAGGCCAAAACAGTTTTTGAAGATAATAAAACGATGGCTTTATTGGATATTTATCCTGCTATTAAAGGGCATACTTTGTTTATGACTAAAGAGCATTATCCGATTATGCCTTATCTTCCACCGGATGAGTTTCAACAACTATTTGGTTTAGTACCACAATTATGTAATGCAGTAAAGAAAGCTAGGGTTGCAACAGGAGTTAATCTATTCATTGCTAATGGCGGTGTTGCCGGACAACAAGCCCCACATTTTTTGATACATTTATTTCCTAGAGAAACTGGAGATGGATTCTTTAATTTTTTATTTAAAGAGAAACAAACTTTAGAAGAAGAGAAAGTCCAGATCCTTTTGCATAACTTCCCTTTAATGATGCAAAACCATTTTGCCAGAACTCCAGGTTCTTGGCATAGTGGAAATGGAGAAAGATCAATTTTTTTGCAGAGTAAAGTTGCTGCTGGCCAAGTCATTTATGAAGACGAAAAAGTGCTTTGTCTTTTATCAAATAAAGGAGTGGTTAAAGGCCACATTAAGATTTACAGTAAAGTTGAAGCAAAAGATATTGAAAAATTATCTAGTGAAGATTCTGCACATTTATTTTATGTTGCTTCTTATGCTGCAACATTATTATTTGAAGGATTAAAAGTTCAAGGAACAAATATTATTCTGAAATCTGGAGTTTCTGACGATAATCTTGACGGAGAGTTATGTTTACATGTTCTACCAAGAATGCCCGAAGACGGATTAAATAAAACATTGTTGTGGGAACCTAAACAGCCCAGTTATAATCTTGACGATATTTTGGGGAAGTTAAAAGATAAAACATGGAGTATTAAATATAAAGAAATTAAAAAGGATATAGACACAAAAACAAAGAAAGAACCATTTTTTGTAAAATCAGAAGTTGTTAGGTTGTCTAATTCTCAGCAAGGAGATGAAGATGTTGATAAACAGTATGGTGATTCTCAAGAAGAATCTTCTGAAGAAGAAATAAAGAAAGCTATAGAAAAAGTAAAAAATTAGAATTATTCTCCTTTAAACTCAACTAAAGTGAAGATATCATAACCTTGCAACTTTTCTTTTCCTTTTAATTCATGGAGGCCTATTACAAATGCTACACTAACAACTTTTCCACCTAACTTTTCCACTAATTTACAGGCAGCACAAATAGTTCCGCCGGTGGCAATCAAATCATCAATAACCAGAACATTATCTCCTTCATTAATGGCATTCTTATGGATTTCTATTTGATCTGTTCCGTATTCTAACTCATATTTTTGAGAAATTGTTTCTCCAGGTAATTTTCCTTTCTTACGAATTAACACTAATGGTAACTTTAATTCACGAGCCAAAGCAGCACCAAAAATAAATCCTCTAGATTCAATAGCCGCAATTTTTGTAATTTCCTTATTTTGGTATTGTTCTTTAAATATTTCAATACACTGATTGAATGCTTCTGGATTCTCTATTAATGAAGTAATGTCTCTAAACATTATTCCTGGCTTAGGCCAATTTGGAATTGTTCTAATTGATTCTTTAAGATTCATTTTAATTCTCTTTAATTCTTGGTATCGTATTAACCAAAAGGTTAACCACCTTACCAACATTTTCTTTAAAAACTTTCAAAACTTCTTCCCAAGTAACTGGGACAACATCATTAAATAAACAATCATAATCTGTACTCATTGCTATCGTGGCGTAAGGAATATCAATTTCATTGGCGAGGATACATTCTGGTGCAATGGACATGTTAATAACATTTGCCCCCCATAATGAGAACATTCTTGATTCCGCTTTTGTGCTGAAACGTGGACCTTCAATAGTTATTACCGTCCCTTTTGGATGATGTTTTAAATTTAATTCTTGACAAGTGTTGATCAAAAGGTTCCTTAACTCATTGTTAAATGGTGTAGCCATTGAGGTATGTATCATCTTTCCTGGTTCAAACGAATCATAAAAACTCAATTTTCTTAATCTAGTGAAGTCAATAAACTGATCCAAGATTACTAAATCACCACGTTCAATTTCTTTTTTTAAAGAACCACAAGCAGTTGTAGATAAAATGTGTGTGCAACCAATATCTTTAAGTGCTTGGATATTAGCTTGATTATTAACCTGTGTTGGCGGGAGATTATGGTCTCTTCCGTGTCTTGCTAGTAAAACAACATCTACCCCTTTTATCTTTCCACATTTTAATTGAGAAGAAGGTTTGCCAAATTTTGTTTCAACATCAACATCTTTTGCTTCTTGTAATATCTCTGGGTTATCTAATCCTGAGCCGCCAATAATTCCAATTTTAATCATGTGCAATCTCCCTTTTTAATTCTTGACCATTAATATTTTTTAAATCAACCCCTTTTTGTGCAACAACCTTTGAAGCAAGCAAAGAACCCAATCTTCCTGCTTTTTCTAAATGCCAATTGTTGCAGTAACCATAAAGAAATCCAGCTGCGTAACTATCTCCTGCTCCCGTGGTGTCAATACATTGTGCTGGGAAGCACGGGATTTTTGTAATAACTTCATTATAATAAATTAGTGATCCTTCTTTACCTATTTTCACGATTGCAATTTTACAATGTTTGCCTAATTCTTTAGCTGCTTCTGCTTCTTCCAAACCAGTAAACTCTTTTGCTTCTTTTTCATTAACAAAAACTATGTCTGCATGTTTCATTACTAATTCTTTGAGGAATTCTTTGTTTCTTCTAATTAATCCGGGATCTGCTAAATCAATAGAAACTAAAGTGTTATGCTTTTTTGCTAAAGCAATTGCGTGAAGAAGAGTTTCTCTAGTTGGTCCTTCTATTTGATATCCTTCTAAGTGTAATACTTTACTTTTTTGAATATCTTCCTCTAAAACATCTTCTTTTTTTAATTGGATTGCTGCTCCCAAATGTACTGAAAAAGTTCTTTCAGAATCTGGAGTGATAAAAGTTAGTGCATGGCCTGTTATTGAAGAGTGTTTATTGATTCTTGCAATAACTCCATGTTTTTCAATCTCTTGCACATAGATCTCTCCATGTTTATCGTTTCCAACTTTTCCACAAAGTAAAGCGTTTCCACCTAATAAAGCAATTCCTTTCAATGTATTTGCAGAACTGCCTCCAGGTATGGCCTCTATCTTTAGTTGTTGTTGATTGATTTTTTCTAGAATAAGTTTAGCCTTTTCTTCTTCTACTAAATGCATCTCTCCCTTCTTTAAATCAAATTCTAACAATTTATTATCTTCTACTTCAATCAAGAGATCCATCAAAGCATTTCCTAAACCAATTACATCGTTTGTTTTTATGGCTGTATTTTCTTCCATCATTTTAATATCTGTAATGGTCCGCTTTGTACGGGCCTTCTTTTTTAATTCCCAAATAAGCAGCTTGTTTATCAGTTAACTCATCCATCTGTACTCCCAATTTCTTTAGATGTAACCTGGCAACTTCTTCATCTAACGCTTTTGGTAACATATGAACTCCAAGTGCGTATTTCTTATTCCACAATTCTAACTGTGCTAAAACTTGATTAGTAAAGCTTGCCGACATCACAAAACTAGGATGTCCAGTAGCACAACCTAAATTAACTAATCTTCCTTCTGCAAGAACATAAAGCTCTTTTCCGTTCGGGAAAACATATTTATCATATTGTGGCTTAATCTGTTCTTTCTTTGCACCAGACTTTTTGTTCAACCAGCCCATATCAATCTCATTGTCAAAATGACCAATATTACAAACAATAGCCTGATCTTTCATAGCCAAGAAATGCTTTTCTACGATTATATCGGTGTTTCCGGTGGTAGTCACAAAAATGTCTCCCTCTTTAATTGCATCATCCATTCTCTTTACTTCGTAACCTTCCATCGTAGCCTGAAGAGCATTGATTGGGTCTATTTCTGTAATTAAAACTCTGCATCCATATCCTTTTAAAGATTGGGCACAACCTTTTCCAACATCACCGTAGCCAGCAACGACTGCAATTTTTCCTGCCAACATTACATCGGTTGCTCTTTTGATGCCATCTACTAAAGATTCTCTACAACCATAGAGATTATCAAATTTTGATTTCGTAACGGAATCATTAACATTAATTGCTGGAAACAACAATTTTTTCTCTGTAGCCATTTGATACAAACGATGTACTCCCGTAGTTGTTTCTTCAGAAACTCCTTTGACCTCTTTAGCCACTCTGGTCCAAATATTTTGATTTTTTGCATAAAGTTCTTTGAGGATGTTCATTAACTCCTGAAAATCTTCTCCTTCTTGGGAATAATCTTTTTCTAGAACCGAAGAATTTTCTTCAATTTCAACACCTTTATGAATCATTAACGTAGCGTCTCCACCATCATCAACAATTATTTGTGGCCCTTGCCAGTCTCCAAAATCTAGTGCTTTCATTGTGCACCACCAATATTCCTTAAGCGATTCACCCTTCCAAGCAAAGACCGGAATGCCAGCAGCAGCTATTGCGGCAGCTGCATGATCTTGAGTGGAGAATATATTACAACTGCACCACCTTACATCTGCACCCAGTTCTTTTAATGTTTCAATTAACACTGCCGTTTGAATGGTCATATGTAAAGAACCGGTAATTCTTGCTCCTTGTAACGGTTTTTGATCTTTAAACTTTTCTCTTAAAGCCATTAATCCTGGCATTTCTTTCTCTGCAATCTGAATTTCTTTTCTGCCCCATTCAGCTAAAAAAATATCTTTAACTTTGTAATCATTATTTTTTGTTTGTTCCATTAAAAACACCCCATCGTTTAAGTTAATATTTTCACGAAACATAATATATATAAATGTTTAGAAATTATAGTCCTACTATGGTTAAAGTTGGAGACAAGATTAAAGTATTAACAGAAAGTGGAGAAGAGCAAGGTATAATGATGCCTAGTCCTGATCTTGATGTAGTTATCATCAAATTATCTAATGGTTACAACATTGGTTTTGATAAAAAAAATATTAAAAAAACAACGTTAATTGAAGAGTTAAAACCTATTTCTAAGGAAAAAAAAGAAATAGTCTCTCCAAAAGACGGGTTAAAAACAATTTCAATTTTACATTGCGGTGGAACAATTGCTAGCAAGGTTGATTATCAAACCGGGGCAGTTAAAGCACAGTTTTCTCCTGAAGAATTATTGGAAATGTTTCCAGAATTAAGTACAATTGTTAATTTACGTAGCAAACTGATTTCTAATATGCTATCGGAAAATATGGTTTTTGCTCATTACAATCTTATCGCTAAAGAAATTGAAAAAGAAATCAAGGCCGGGTCGCAAGGAATTATTTTGACTCATGGCACAGATACACTTCACTATACTGCTGCAGCACTATCCTTTATTTTAGAAGGATTAAATGTTCCTGTATTGTTGGTTGGAGCACAAAGAAGTTCTGATCGTGGTAGTAGTGATGCATTTATGAACCTTAGATGTGCAGCCCATTTTATTGCACAAACTAATTTTGCTGAAGTGGCTATTTGTATGCATGCATCGGCAGGAGATGAGCAATGTGCGATTATTTCCGGTACACGGGCTAGAAAATTACATTCTTCTCGTCGAGACGCGTTTAAATCAATCAATTCTGATCCTTTTGCATTTATTGATAACAACGGCAAAGTGGAGTGGCAAAGAAAAGATTTTGCAGTAACAGCAAAAAGAGATCTTAAATTAAAGTTGATGCATGAAAAAATTAGGGTTGGCATCTTACGTTCACATCCACAAATGTATCATGAAGAGATAGAGTTTTATGAAAAGTTTGATGGATTAATCTTGGAAGGAACAGGCCTAGGTCATTTTCCGGTAGAGAAATACGATCCATTTACTGGTGAAAATGAAGTTATTTATCACGCACTTGGTAAATTAGCAAAAAAAATGCCTGTTGTAATGACTTTACAGACTATTTTTGGTGGGGTTAATATGAATGTGTATACTCCTGGAAGAATGTTACAATCTGTTGGTATTTTAGGTAATGGTTTTGATATTACTGTTGAAACGGCTTTCATTAAGTTGGCTTGGTTACTAAGTAACTATGAAAGGAAAGACATAAAAGACCTATGGTCAAAAAATTTCCGAGGAGAGTTTTCAAAAACTGTTGGTTACCAACCAAACTTTTTAAAATAATATTACTCATTTAAATTTAAATACTTAATTGACAAAGAAAAGAGGGAAATAAAATGAAAAAAGTAATTGGTGTGATGTTTGTCTTATTAACTTTTTTAATAGTTGGTTGTTCTAGTGTTGATGAAGAATTAGTTTGTACTAAAGATGTTGATTGTGTCCCTAATCAATGTTGTCATGCTGACGGGGCATTAAATAAAGAGTTTGGACCAAATTGTTTAGGGCAACTTTGTACAATGGAATGCGTTCCCGGAACGATTGACTGTGGCCAAGGTGAGATTAAATGTTTAAATGAGCAGTGCCAAGTTGTGTTTAAATAAACCAATTTTTTGTCAAGTGTTTCATTTTTCTTATTTTTGTGTCAAAGGATATATATCTCCCTTTTAGTTACTAATTATTATGGCATTATTAGACTTGGATTTACCTGATCTGGAAGTTCCTTTAGAGATTATCATTGATCAAGAAAGGAGAAGGAGGGAACGTCCTTCTGAAGGTGTACCTTTATATCTTCCAGTTCCAGATTATTTTCCTATCCCTAAAGATCAAAGAGATGATCATCCATCATCGCGGGGAGTGTTGATTATTGATCCAGAAGATTCAGATCGAGGATCTGGTGTGGTAATAGAAATGTCTGGTCAAAAATATTTCTCTTAATTTTCTTAACTTATTTTAATTCTTGTTCTATTCTTAATTCTTCCCTTCTAAGCTCTACAAAACCAAGACCTATTCTTTTTAACTCTTTTAGATCTGTTGTTTCCTGTTCAAAGATTTGATGATATATCGCAGATACAATACAATAATGAACCATCGCGTCCATCCAAAATGTAAAAGCATTGCGTTGTAATGGTTCAGAGCTAGTTTCATGCCAATTTTTAAATGTTTTATATTCTAACAAGAAATCATTTGGATCAGAATACATTTGTGGTAAATAATCAGAGATTATCTGTGTCACTGCTGGTTCCGCTAGGGTAATTACTGCACCCAAATTTTCTCCTACCCTAAATTTGTGATATCTTGCTAATTCAAATGCAATCGCTGCATAGGTCATCGGAAATTCATTTTTAGTAAACTCCTTTGAATCAGAAACATAAAAATCTGAGATAATTTCTTCTTCATCAAGAGGATCGAATAATGTTTGTTTAGTTTGTAGGATAGTTTTTTCAAGTTTACTTCCTTTGATTGCAGAACCATCTCTAATTGCGTTGTATAAAACATCAACTGTGGCGCGTATTCCTTCTAAATGTTCATGCAATTGTAATGTGTATTCTTCTAGTGCAGTAACCATAATTACCTGTTTTTTGTATTTTATTATAAACATTTGTTGACTGAGAAAACTATCTTTGACTAGTCATTTAATTATTAAGACTTAATGATCTCAACAAATTGAATGTTTAGTTGTAATTTTAAACTAAAGGTTTATTTATCAGTTTTTGTTATGGCCATTCTATTAATAAAAAAGGTGTATTAAAGATGGAATACTTAGAATTAATCTTACGTTTTATACTTACATTTGTTGCTGCTCTTTTATTTGGTTTAGAAAGACAACGGTCACACAAACCAATTGGTTTTGGTACATTTATTTTTGTATCTATTGGTGCATGTGCATTATCAATTGTTGCTGTTATTATTGTTCCGGAAAATCCTCTGCCATTACTTGGTGCGATTGTAACCGGAATTGGTTTCTTAGGAGCTGGCGCGTTAATTAAAACAACAGATAAAATTTTTGGGTTTACCACTGCAGCAGCTATTTGGTCTTTCGCCATTTTAGGTTTGATTATTGGAGTTGGCCAATATTTTATTGCTGGATTAGTCTATTTTTTTATCTGGATAATAATTATAGTAGACAATATTCTAAAAAAAAAGGGCATTGGTTCTTATCAACGTAGAATGATTCTCACTACTAACAAGATTATCAACAATAACCATATTAAGGAAGTTTTTGATAAAAATTTTGTTACTTACAAAGTAATTGAATACTTCATTGATCGCACAGCTAAGACTCTTTCTTTTACTTTATTGGTAGAAGGGAGGAAAGAAAATATTAATCATCTGCCACAAGACTTATTGAAAGAAGAATGGCTTAATACTTGTAGGATTGAATAATTCATCTATTTGTCTTCATTAACTTCATAATAAAGACGATCTAATTCTACTTTAACATTACTCATTGCTCGACCAAGCCCTTTCAACCTTAATGTACATTCCTCTTTGAATGCAGCCCCATATTTTGATAAGACAAATAGTCCTAGCCCTCCAACTAAAGATATCCCTATATTCGTTAATGCTGGAGCCAATTCCCATTCGGTACAACAGCTATAAGTTGTATATCCTCCAGCATAAGCGACAGATAATTTTGCAGAAAGGCCGAAAAATGTTTCCGTTGCTTTTGCTCCCCACTTCATGTTGTCAAGTTCAGTCTCTTGTTGTTTCATTGCCCTTAATCTTTCTTCCAACTGATCTATTCTGTCCATCCTTTTTTGATTTGGTTTATAATCTCTTGTAGAAGGGCCTTTTGCAGTAGTTTTGGAGCGATTAGCGCGTTGTTCCCAGAATGCGTTGTCTCTAGCCTCAAACTCTTCAACTGACATCCGTATAATCTCTAATAAAGATAATGGTTGATATTCACGGGAAAGATCATATACTGTTTTTTTCCTGTCGTCTCCTAATACCTCATATGCTTCATTGAGTTCTATTAGTATTGCTTCAGATTGAGGATTATTTGGATCTCTATCCGGATGATATTGTAAGGCTAATCTTCGATAAGCTGATTTAATCTCTGCATGTGTTGCTGATGGATCAACTTCAAGAGTAGTGTAATAATCTTTCATTTTGGGATTCTCGGGGGGGAGTTTATAAATTTTTTGACAAGGAACTATTGCAGGGGAGTAACATAATGGTTAAATCAGGTAGTTAATTTTTTAAATCACCCTCTTATCCCAACTTTCATGCGAGGGTTGGAGAGCGGTCAAATCCGCTACCTTGAGGTTATTAAAGCAAAAGGGTAGTCCCTTAGTGGGTACGCGTGTTCAAATCACGTCCCTCGCATTTTTTCATGTACTTTTCAAGAAAGATTTTTATATTCCAACAAATTAATTAATTTTAATGAAACAAATTCAATTCAACGCTTTTGGTTTTAGCTTTTTCTAGACTTAAATTTCAATCAAGATAAATTCTCTTTTTGCTTGGATCCGAAAAATCTTTTGCGTCGGGGATGAAACTTGATTGCATGGCAAACAACAACCCAACATCTTTATTCTTATTTTAATCAAGGTAATGGAGGATAAAATGAAAATTATAGTTCAAATCTTAAATTTATTATTCTTGCCTAACTGTCCAAAGGAAGAAGCGGAAAGACCTGACTACTTCAAACAATGGGTTCGAACAAAATACGGAGTTTATCGAAAAGTAGAAGAACAACTTTTGTTAAATCCCGGTGACCTTGTTCTTTGCAGAAGCTATGCAAAACTTGAAGCTCAGATCAGAAATCGTTTCCCTAATGAATTAAGGGACAAGAATCTTGAAGAAGTTGTTATAAACTACCTTTAATTCTTATTTTTTTATTTCTTTTCCCTCACCCAAACATATTTAAACAACTAAATTCTTTGCTTCTCCATGGAATCCACTTGGCAAATAACTCAAGAAACAAAAGTTTTACCGAAATTAAACAAACCCATTTTTATTGAAGGTTTACCTGGAATTGGAAATGTTGGTAAGATTGCAGTTGATTATCTTGTTGAAGGGTTAAAAGCAAAGAGAATATATTCTTTTTTTTCTTACAAATTTCCCCATTCTGTTTTTGTTTCAGAAAAAAATTTAATAGAAATGCCCCGGATTGAAATTTTTTACAAAAAATCTACCGGCAAGGGAAGAGACTTTTTATTTTTAGTCGGGGACATTCAACCAATTGATGAAGACAGTTGTTACTCTTTTTGTAATGAAATTTTAACTATCATAAAACAGTACAATTGTTCGGAGGTAATAACTACCGGCGGGATTGGTTTACAAACTATTCCAGATACCCCCAAAATATATTGTACTAGTAACGATGCTGAACTCTTAAAACAATATCACCAAAAAAGCAAGATTCTAGAAAAAGAAATATTTGGTGTAGTTGGTCCAATTGTTGGTGTTTCCGGAGTATTGTTGGGATTTGGTCAAAGGCAAGGAGTTAAAGGTGTTGCTTTACTAGCAGAGACTTATGGTCATCCATTATATTTGGGAATAAAAGGGGCTAAAGAAATATTAAAAATCATTGATAAAAGATTTTCTTTAAAGATTAATCTGCAAAAAGTTGATAAAGATATTCTTAGTTTGGAAAAAGAATTGTTAAAGAAGACTGCTGAGCTTTCCTCTGAGATATTGCATTCAACATCAGCTGGTGCAAAAGCAAGAGATAAAGATGTTAATTATATTGGTTAAATGCAATCCTACATTTTTTTAATTAAAACTCACACTTCTCAATTTAGCAAACTTAATGTATTTATTTGTTTTTTTAAGACGACATTCTTCAAGTTAAGGTAACACAAGCTTTATAAATAAATATAATATACTTTAATCAATGCCAAAAAAGAGGTTGGGATGTGGTTTATTTAGTTTTCTTCCTATTAGCTCAGGCTCTGGGCGAAGCTCTAAAAGAGGGCAAATCACTGTTTTTATTATTCTGGGCATTTTAATGTTGTTGGCATTGGTTTTAGTTATCGCTTTAAAATCAGAAATTTTTGCTTTTAAAACGGATGAAATCGCTCCTACAGAAAAAGGCAAAGTTGAAAATTATATTGTTGCGTGTATGGATAGACTTGGAGAAGAAGCTTTATTTAAAATTGGTCTTCAAAGCGGATACATTGAAGTACCTACCCAAATTGCTAAAGATAATCAACAAAGTTTGAGACTTTCTCCTATGAATGTAGTTCCCTATTGGGCGGTTGGGCCAAATATCTTTGTTCCCTCATTACAAGAGATAAAAGAACGGATTGATCTTTACATGGAAGAAAATATGCGCGATTGTCTTTTCTCTACTCAAGCTTTTACAGAACAATACGACCTAATCGAGAAAAGTGAAATTACTGCAGATACAAATATTGCTGAGAATCAAGTTATCTTTAATATTCATTGGGACATTGAAGTTAATAATAAAGCAGGAGAAGTTGTTAGTGAAGTTATCAACCATATTACTGAGTCTCCTGTGAAATTAAAGAAAGTTTATACTATGGCAGTAAAGATTCTTGAGAATGAGATGCAATCATTAAAGGTGGAAGATATTACTCAAGACCTTATTGCTTTAGAACATCCTAAAGTGCCGGTAGCTGGAATTGAATTAAGATGTAGTAAAAAAACATGGGATGTTAAAGAAGCGGAGAGTACTTTGCTAAAGATGTTACGTATCAACATCCGAGAATTAAAAATTAAAGGGACCGATTTTTTAGAGTTTCCTGAAGAATTACCTTACTATGATAATCATTATGTTTGGGACATTGGAGAAGATATTTCTGAAAGAAAAGTTAGTGTAATGTTTAACTTTGATGAGACTTATCCACATGTTTTTGCAGTTACTCCTTTATCCGGCACAAAAATGGCTAGTTCTCAATTAGGTGGTACTGATCAAATTTCTTTCTTATGTATTCAAACGTGGAAATTTACTTACGATTTGGTTTACCCGGTACTGGTAAGAGTGAGGGATGAAACAACCAATTATGAATTTAATATGGCCTTTACAGTTCATTTAATTCAGAACACTCCTAACAAAGGCGATCCTGTCGCTAGAGCTTCGTTGCAATTTCCTACAATAAATGCTGATGGGTATTGTACTTCTGCTAATGTTCCAATGAGTATAAAAACTTATGAACTAGTAGAAAATGGTGAGGGAGTAAGTTATAACGAAGATTTGGGAGATGTTAACCTCAGCTTTACTTGTTTAAGATACAAATGTGACTTGGGCCAAAGTAAATACGACTACGCAGGTTTGGGTTTCTCTGGAATAAGTTTGAATGTGCCGTATTGTGTTGGAGGAATTTTAAGGGGAACTAAACCAGGATATAAAGAATCTTGGCAGAGAGTAGTTACAACGGCCGGCAAGGAAGCCGAGTTAAGCTTGACTCCAGTTATTAATATTCCTCTCAATAAAATTAAGGTGGTTAAACATGATTTTACTGAAGTTAATGGAGTTAAAAATATTGGTCCTGCTCAAGAAGGTGCAGTTGAGGAGACTACATTAATCAAACTTAAGTTTATTAAATCAAATCTTACCGAAACAAATTTAGAACATGAGGCTACTGTTGCAGTATCAAAACAGATGGACAAAAAAATATTTGAAGAAGAGAAATTAGAATTGTTGGCTAAAGCCGATTTTACCTATTATTTGGAAGTGATGGTTTTCAGAGAAGAAGAGTTTATTGGAGGATATAAAGGTGAAGTAACCTTACCTTGGAGCCAATTAAAAGATGCTAGTCAATTAATCTTCCACATTTTATCCAGTAAAACAACTAATGAGGAAGAAATGTTTGCATTTATGACAAACATTGAAGAGCTGAGCAAAGAAATACCTGCTTTAGAAATAAAATAATTTCAGTTTAAGAAATGATGTATCATTAAACATGGTCAATATGAAAAGACATTGGAAAAGTAAGTGGTTATTAACCATCATTGTATTGGTTATAATGATTAACCTACCAATAATCAGTGCTTTAGAACTCTCAAACGTTCGAGCAGAAGACATCACTGATAATAGTGCCAATGTTAAATGGGACACCGATGAACCGGCAGATAGTTTTGTAAGTTATGGAAATGATAAAACTAATTTACAAAAAGTTGGTGATGCTAAACAGTTAACAGAACACGGATTCTATTTAACTGGATTAAATGCAGAACAAGAATATTTTTACAAGGTAGAAAGTAATGATGTTGTTGACGATAATTCTGGGTCTCTTTATTCTTTTAAGACTTTAGCCCCAGATAAAACTCCTCCTGCGTTACAGGTAGATCTTCCTGAAATGATGGCGGGAACAAGGATGGATGTTATCGGATGGACCGAGCCAGGAGCGGAAGTTTCCTTATTCTTGGATGGGTCTTTAGCCGGAAACACCAGAGCAGAGTTGGAAAATGCTAGCAATGTGATTACCTCGAACTTTACGGAAGAAATTATTGAAGAACAGCCAATTGAAGATGTTACAATTGAGGAAATGGTAGATGAAGAAGTTACAATTAATAATAGCACTGAACAGATTGAACAGATTTTGGAAGAGATTAATATTACTTCTGATCCTACGTCTGAATCTACCTCTGAGTCATTAACAAATGAAACTAACATTAACATTACAGAAAATGCTATTACCGGCCAAGCTTTTTTTGGTAATAATGATAATGACAAAACTGCCGAGAAACCGCAAGGAAAATTTACTTTTAATAACATTTTAATAAACAAGGACGATTATACTAATATTACTATAGAATCAATTGATGCTTCTGGAAACAAAGCCACTTTCTCTGGTCAAGTTTTTTCAGATAATAGCAAACCAAAAATTGAAATTGGTAATTACTCTAATGTTATAGACACTAACTCTATTGATTTAGCAGTAATTTTTTCTGAAGAAGTTGAATTTGAAATTTTTGCTGATAATCGTTCTGTAAAGAAAGGTCAGGGAACAAGTATGAATGAAAGCATTTCTTTACAAGAAGGAGAAAATAAAATTAAGATTATAGCCAAAGATGTTGCAGGTTGGGAAACCACAAAAGAAATTGTTGTTTTATCTGACACTCAACCTCCAACAGTTAAGATAGAGATTGAAAAGGGAAATGAATATTATCAAGGAAGAGCTGTTTCTAACATTCATGGAGAGACTGAACCAGGAGCAACTTTGTATCTTTATGTTTACCGTCCACAAGCATATGAATTTAGTCCTGATTTCAAACGGCCATGGACAAGAGTAACGGCAGATCAAAACGGAACCTTTACCTTTTCTGATGTTAACTTTGAAGGTGAACCAATAAGTTTAGAAGATTTTGCACCAAAACAAGTTCCATCAGGATTAGAACAATATTCTATTTTCCCAGTAGAATTAGTTAATGAACAGCAAAGGCACACTTATTACTTATTTGTTATTGCTGAAGATCAGACTGGTAAAACTTCTTCTGCTCAAGCAACCATCACTATTAATAGTTGTTATACTGGAGATTGGGCTTTTGATGTTAGATCTGTTCCAGAATTTCAAAGACCAATGCGTCTTGATCCTGGACTGTTAGATGAAGGAAGAGAACAAGTTACTGCCGTTTTCAATTTAAGTTATCGTGGCAGTGCGTCGCCTAAAATTAACGTTTTAAATCCGCAAGACAAAGAAGAGGCATTTCAAATTGTTGATGTTGTTTTTGATCGTGCCTGCACACAAAGTATGATGGATGATGAACAATTCCGGCTAGGATGTAGTATCTTGCCGCCTAGTCCAAATAAAATCAAGAATGGCGATGGGACCGCTTGGTATTTAACTTACAAGCTAAGTAGTTCTCAAAAGTTAAGCGAAGCAAAAGACGATTTTTGGGATGAATTTCAAAAAAGACAATTAATTTTTCCAATGAAGTTGAGGATACAATATCAAGAAAGACAACCGGGGGGAGAGTTTGGTCCAGTAAAAACTCAAACTAGTTGCTATGATCTTGGTTATTTTGTGGATATTCCCATTGATAGTAAGGATATGATTCCTGATTGGTTAGCAGATGAAGGGATGGATGCAATTGAAGGGACATTAAATGTTATTGATACAATCTTGCCTTATTTAGAAAAAGCAATTTTAGTAACTGGTTATGCTTGCATTTTCTCTTTCTTAGGAAGAATGACGATGCGCTGGATTAGAATTTTTGTTGCTAAGATGGAAGTCTATTCTTCTAAGATGAAGAAAGAAGGGGAGAAATGTCCTTCAAATCAAAACGGTTATTATTTGAAAAGTACCATTGATCATTGGAAAGAGATTGAAAATATTTTTGGAAAAACCCCAGGAGAAGACAACCAACCGAAAGGAGATTGGAAGAATCAGAAACCGCTTGATGATCTTTGTCCAAGTACAGCTAGTATGTGGAAAGTTGAAGCAGCATTAGATCAGGCTTATCGTTGGACTTGTGATCGAGTATATTGTCGGGCAGTTCCTGCTGGATGGACAGCTAGTAAGACTAAAGATCAAGTTGAAACGGTTATTTTAGCACAGAATCAATGTACTGTTAGTAGTAGAGGAATTCCTTTGCAAGAGGTTGAGAATTGTCAAGAATTATTAACACAAGATGTTACCAATCCTTCTCAAAAAGCACAAGCTTTAGTTAAGAAAGGAGCCTTTACTTGTTATCGTTACAACGGCCGTTTATATCAAGTAACTTCAGAACAAACTCAAAGTGATGTTGGGGAAGTTGTTACATTAGAGATGATCCATGACTTTGGTTTAACGATTAATCAAGGATCACAATTTATTGGTTATAGTAATCTAATTGCTTACAAACCCCCTAGGTCTGATCAATTTATTGTTGGACAAGATCAAAGTTGTAAGAATGCTTGTAAAAATCCACGCAAACCAGGTTACAAACCAGACTTGGAAGGAAGCATAACTAACCTTAAATCAGAAACTGCTACAAGCCCTGAACATAATGGCTGTTATCAAGAAGTGTACCAAGATGGTTCTTTTAGTGGAGCAACAACGTTAGTTGGATCAAAAGGACCAATGACTGGCAATAGATTTTCTGCTGGTTATACTAAAGATTGCTTTGTTGATTTCAATAAAGGTTCTGGTTTATCCACCCAAACAACTACTAACGAAAGTTGTAGTGGAACACCAGATTGTGTAAGTGGTAATAGTGGACAATGTATTAATAACAAATGTGTTTATCAAACAACTAGCGACATTGATGTAATTGGACCTAACTCTGCCACGGGCACAACAGGTTTATTACAATGTGTATGTACTGTTGATGAGAAACAAGAACAAAAATATGGGGCGAGAACAGCAGCAAAGGAAGTTGAAGAATCTGACACTTCTGAAGATTGGGTTTATCGTCAATCTTCAATCTTTAAAGATACTCGAGGCATGTACGGAACATATTATCCCGAATGGCGTTATTATGGTGGAAGAGATTTATCCTCTGCTTTTGGTGCAGACTATCTCTTAGATTATTTTGGTACGGAAAAAACAGTTCATGAAGTTAATCCCCATACCCAATTCCTTGGAATTTACCAAACCATTTGTTTATCTGGAATTAGAGCACATCTAGTGATGTTAAAAAGTATACTTGAAGGATTGAGGGGATGTATTGAACAAGCTAAGTACACGGGATTAACTGATGCTGGAACTTGTAAAACTATTTTCTCACAACATGTATGTGGGTTAATCTATAAAGCAATTGCTTATTTCTTTACCAGTTGTAGTCCACATTCCTTTGCAGATGAAACCAAAACAGAAGGTGGAGTAGTAGAAGGTATTGGTGAAGTCTTTAGTGCAGGGTTTGGCTCTATTGGAGAAGCAATGCAATCTTCAATAGATGATATCAAATCTGATTATGGAAATGCTAAATTAAATGAATACTTTTCAACTGGAGCAAGAGGCTTTACAGAATCATTATGTATGGCTGCTTTTGGTTATGATTGGCCGTTAGGTATGGACTTTATTCTAGATTCAGCATACTCTTATCCTATGAAATCAACAGTAATGGTTTTCCCAGCAGAAAGAGAACTTGCTACTTTTAATCCAACTAAAGGGACTGCTGTTTATAATTATAATCTTGGCGCGATGGTCTTGCCTGGTTGTCAGATTAAAAGTGCAGACGTTTATTTGAAATGTGTCGGCCCAGAAGATCAAGGTCATCCAGGGTTACAATGTGGTAACCAGGGTTGTGATTGTATACACGCAACAGAATCATCTTCATTGGAAGGAGAAAAAATACGTTATTTGGATAATGGACGACAGTTTAACATAAAGCAAGGTTCTTTTATTGACTTAAAGATTCCTTCTCCACAAAAGATTGACTCTCAATATAGGTATGATCATGTTGTAGTTAAACTTGTGTTGGACTCTTCTGAATCTCCAGACAATTGTTTTGATGAAGGTTATAAAGACGGATTATTTTATTTCCCAATAATTGATATATCTCCTCCTGCAGAATTCATTTGTCAAGTGCAACCAACTACAGGAAGATATTATTGTCCAGAAGTTGTTAAGATGTTTGGTGGTGGTGGCGGAGCGTATTTAGAAGATCCTTACATTAGTTGTTATGACAAAGATTCAGAATCTTACGTCTCGTGTAAAACTCCCAATTTGTTTGTTAAAGGAGACCAGATTAAAGTTAAAACTCATGTAGTTACGGATGGAGAAGCTTATTGTTTAAGGATGAGTGCTACCGGATTAGGTCCAGATAAACAAGAATTAGGCATCAAGCAACTGCCAAAGAATCTTCCTGGTCCGTATGGTATTGAAACTAATCTCGGAACTGTTTCGCCAGAATTATTTTCCGGAGCATATAATTCTATGACCCTTACTTCAGATAGTGACCCACAATGTAGCAGGCAAGTACAATACAATAATTTTCCGCAAGGACAAATAGCTCAAAAGTCTTACACCTTTACCTATACTGTAACTAATAGTATGTATCGTGTCAACTTGCCAGCGGGAGTTACTATGTTAAGTGGTTATAAGAATGATGGGGGAGTGCTTACCGCAGATGATGGGTCAAACAGAAAAGAGTTCTCTCCAATCGAACTACAAAAGATTAATTTTGTATTAGACGGGTTTACTGTTACAGGATTGATTGGCGGTCCATCTGGGCAGAAGAATTATTGTACATATCAAAGTGGTCAAGCTGCTGCTCAGACTTATTCTCAGAATGAGAAACCAATTTCCGTTACTGCCGAATTACTAGTGCCAGATATTAATGGGGATTGTTATAATAATCCTGTTTTAGTTAAAACATCTGGATTTGGTGTGCCGAAACATACTGAGAATATTATTTTACAAATGGAGAAATATGTTTCTCAAATTACTAATAAGATGCATCAAGAGTTTATGGCTGGTAACTGTAAGTTTGTTCAGGATAACGCTAAGGGCATCATAAATCGTAAGAAAAATGATATGGAAGATGCCATGGCAATTTATTATTCTGCTGCTTGTCACATAATTGAAGCAAAAAGTACCTGGACCTCTACAAAGAAAAATGATATCTGTGTATTACTAGATATTTTCTTCAATAGAAATTATGCCATTCTTGGGGTTAAGGGAGAACCATACCCTGATGTTGGAGTTAAGGACCAAGCAGAATATCAGAAAATTAACAAGTATCTCAGTGAAATAGGTAGCAAATTAAATTGTGGAATATCTACGGCTGGAACCGGTGGAACTCCACCACCTTATGTTTCTCCAGCGGGAACAACTTGTGCAATGCCTAATCCAGAATTTAAAGTTTTGAGTAAACCTGCAGATTGGAAACCAACCAACTGGGCTAATTATGTTTGTATGCAAAGTACTGGTCAGGTAACTGGTGACGAAAATAGTCCCGGCACCTTTAACTTTGATCAAGCTTGTTGGTCCAGAGGAGTCTATTCCACTCAAGAGATAGCTACTAATTTAGGATTAACTTTTGGTTGTCCGGGAACGATGTTATGTTGTCCACCGCCAGCGGTAACTAGTACTACTGCAACAGCCACTGGGGTGGTAGCTTCACCTTCAACACCAGCTACAACTACGGCGGCAGGTTCTAGTTTGACCTGTAACACAAAAACTGCAACATACAAAGTTACTGCAAGTGATGGATATTTAGCAATTCGTTCTGGTCCAGGAAGTAGTAATTCAGAACTTGGTAGAATTCCAACAGGTCAAACATTCTCTGTTTGTGGAGATACTTCTGCAAGTGGAACTTGGAATGTGATTGAATATAATAATCAGGTCGGTTGGAGTAGTTTGTGTGGCCCAAGTTGTGCAGTTATCAGTTAAAATGAAAAAAAAAGGAGCAATCGCTATTGAAATATTAATCATGTTAGTTACAGTAGTGATAACCAGTGCAATTATTTTCTTATTAATTCAAGGAGGGGTTTTAAAAGTTAAATCAAGCAACGCTGAAGTTAATGTTTTAAATACGGATTTTATTCCGATGGGCAGAGAAGGGTTTTTAGCAATTACCAATTTTGATTTTTGTGACTACATTGATGATAATTATCAATGCATTGGTCAAGGAGAAGATTTTGCTTTAGGTAGTGCCGTTTACTTTCGGTTTATAGTTGAAAGTAGCACTTATAATGGCGATGTCAGGCTAGTTAAGAATTATCGAGTTAAAGATTCAACTGGTAAGGTTCTATTGGACGTAGATGAAAAGAACGATTTTCATTTTGATCTAAAGAGCAGTGAAAAGAAAGAATCGATTACCTTTAAAGATTATTTTTATGTTGCTGATACCCTTGAAGAAGGTATGTACACTTTAGAGTTAGTTATTAGTAATCCTTTGTTAGATAAAAAAACTACTTTAACTAAAACAATTCAAATGATTAGAATCGGAGATGATTTTTATCAACCCCTACAATCTGAAGAAGAGATCTTAGGATGAAATGGCATTTAAGAAAAACAAATTTGTTTGGACTTTACTTCTCTTTACAATAGTTATTTTACTAACTTCTAGCTCTTTAGGAGAAAAAGTATTGTTGGTTGGTGCATCCCATACTGTTGGAGATTATGGTAAAAAGTTAGACCAACTTATCAGAACAACTGGGTCAACAGTTTTAACATATGCTCGTGGTGGGTCTGGTCCACAACATTGGGTAGATGGTTCAAATGACGAATGGTTTGTTACTAAAGAAAAAGGCCGGTATCGAGATGCAAATGGTGTGGATCAACAATTGCCTGGGGCAATTCCATCTAATTTTTTTATGACTATAAAAAATCAGGTTCAACCAAATATAGTTATTATTTCTTTAGGAACTAATATTGTTACATATGCCGGTCAAAATAAAATTGCTGCCCTTTCAGTTCCTTTGGCACAACAGGCTTCTGCCGGTTCTAAATGTTATTGGGTTGGTCCTGCTAAAATTGGAGATGCTAGCAATCTAAAATTAAAATTAGATTTGGCTATCTCGGAGATAAAAGTGGCAGTAGCTCCTTATTGTACTTTTATTGATGCTAAACCCTTAAGTGATGAATCTCAGCTTGGTTCAGACGGTATCCATTATAGTAAAAGTGGTGGGGAAGCAATTGCTCAAGGAGTTTTTAATCAGTTAGGTTTTTCTTCAACAGGTTTAGCACAACCACCTAGTTATACTCCTCCATCTTTGCAATCTTCAGCGGGACCTCCTGGTTCAACAACAAACGTTCCTGCAGGTTGGCAAAAGGTGGAGAAGATTGTTCCACAACGATATAAAGAGATTGATCAAGTATGGTTACAGATAAGTCAGTTTGTAGGGGGTGTAACTAGTGGAACTGTCTGGGATAACCTTAACGGAGAATTTGCTTGGAGATCATTTGATGAGGTTTATTTTGAGTTAAGACAAGTTGCAATTACTGGGGGTGTAGTAGCTGGGCAAGGTTCAGCACAAACAGGAGCTATCTCTTCTTATGATACTAGCGGCTTAACTATTCCTTCATATGATTGTTCTGGAATCACAAACCTGCCAGTTGATTCGCGTATACAAGGAATACAATCTACCGGGTTTAATTCCAATGATAAGACTAGAGAACAAATTATCATTGAACAAGCTCAGGCTAACAATATTCATCCAGCAGTTATCGCTACGCATGCAACACTAGAAACAAACATTGGTCGAGGAGAAAGTTTAGCTTCTGCTGGATTTGCAGGAAGTGCTTATTGTATTGATTCAGCAGGCCAAAAGAAAAGTAAACTTACTGGTTGCGGATGGCCGGGTACGTGTGTAGGTGATTGTAGTTGTAATATTCAAGCAGTTTATTCAGATGAAGGACAATTAACTTGTACTGCTCAAAAGTATCTTAGTTTTAATGATTTAACTAACGTTAAATATTATAATGTTTGTCAATCTTATCAAGGAGTAGAAAGATGGAATTGTTTACAATGTGTTTACCAAGGTGATTATAATAAAATTATTGAAGGCAGCTCCGGAACAACATACTTTACCAGAGATAAAACTTGTAAATATGCTGAGAATTTTAAGAACATTTTTTGTCAATGGAAGAACTATTTTGCAAAGAAAGGAATAACAGCAGCACCAACAACAATGCCAGCTACAGCACAAACCATGGCAACACCTCCTTCATTCACTTCAGCTTCCGGACCATTTAAATTTGTCGTTTTATCAGATTATCATGAAGGGGATGGCAAGGAAGATATTTTACTTCAGGCAATCAAAGCGCAAAACCCAAGATTTGTTATCTTTAATGGAGATACTGTTAATTCTAATAGTGGTGATTATAAACAAGACTGGGCCAATTTTGTCAACAAGATTGCAAATCCTTTAATAATTTCTTCGATTCCTGTATTTATTGTTTTGGGTAATCATGATTATGAGGGTAGTTCTGAAAAAGAAGAGTATTACAAAACATTTTGGAAACAGTTTTATCAAACTAACTTACAGTTATATTCTCAGTTTGCTAATTTTAATTATCAATCAACCTTTCCATATTATTCTTTTGATTATTCTGGCAAGAGATTTGTTGTGATGAGGGTTCCTACAACTTCTTTGGATAGTCAACAGTTAAGTTGGTTGCAAAATACTATTCAGCCCAGTTCATTTCTCTTTGCTCATGGTAACATTGTTAATGTTAATGGGAAAGAATGTAGCGGTGGAGATGAGGGTAAGGACTGTGATAGATATGCTCATCGAGGTATGAGTGAACCAGCAAAAACTAAGGTCTTACAGTTGTTACAAAATACAAATTCAGTTTATACTACTGGGCACATGCATTTTTATTATACTGCCATATATAAGGGAGAAAGCGGTGAATATAACATTCCTTTGGTTTTTGTCTCTACAGCTAAGTCACCAGATAACCGGGGAATAATCAAGACTTATTATAATCCTACGGTGCAGCCTTCTTCTTTTACAGTTTTTGATGTTGGAAGTACCGTGACAGTAAATGCTTATCTGCGAGATGGCAGTAGTTATCGCCAGTTTACCCAACAAGACGCTTCTACTTATTACCCTACACAACAGGAAATAACTACTCTTGGTCTTGCTAATCTTTTTACACCAATTATGCCGGGAGGTGTTTTAGTTGGTTAAAATAAATTCGTTGATATTTAAGATCGTAATTTTACTTATAATGAGCCTTAGCTTGAATTTAGTTAATGCTGCTAACAATCCTCGACTAGGAGAAGAAATTGATAATGCTGAACAGGTTATTCTGTTAAATTCTTGTTATTCTTCTGGTTCGTTAGACAATTTTGACAAAGAATTAACTATCAAAGCTTATTTAGAAAAATATATCTATGCAGATCTGCCTCAGATT
>PFNQ01000013.1:76073-77153 GCA_002792115.1 Candidatus Woesearchaeota archaeon CG_4_10_14_0_2_um_filter_33_13
GCAGAGGTTGTGGAAGAAGAAGAGGGGGAAATTTCTTTCCCTTGGTACGTTGAAGAGAATAATCCTATAGACTCCGACGGGGACATGTTTACTGATCTTGAAGAGCAGAATCAAAACACTGACGAATTTAGTCCGATAGACTTTCCATGGTGGATTGATGTTGACGGAGATAGTTATTTGAATTCTTTTGAATTATCAAAACAATCCAACCCGCTTGATAAGGGAGATGTGCCCTCTAGCTCGGTTACTGAAGCCGTAACTAAACAAATAACCTTTAACTGGCAGATTTATTTAGCTATCGGATTAGGAGTATTATTAATAGCTTTTATAATCGGTTACGTTATCTATAAAGAAAAAAATGAAATCTAATCCATTTAATAATAGTTGCAAATTAAGATTTATATTTCTTTTTGTAGTGATACTACTGTTTTTCTTACCCTTTGTTGTTTCTGTAGAAACAAAATCTGTTTCTGAGTTTAACACAATGATGATCCTGGGTGGGCATATTCGTTCAGAGATGGAGAATCGAGTCCGTGGTGGTTATGAACTAATTAAACAAGGTGGTAATTTTAATAAATTAATATTGACGGGTGGGTGTGTTGCAGCAGACAAAGATGCAACCTGTCAAACTTGTTCTAATGGATGTAATGAGGCTGATGAGATGGAGAAGTATCTTAAAACACTTGATCCAAATATTGAATCAAAAGTTACAATCATCAAAGAAAGTAAGTCTGGAACCACCAGTGCAAATCTTAAAAATTCAAAAGATTTTGTTCAAATTGGAGAGAAAGTATTAGTTGTTTCTGATCATCAACATGTTAGGCCTGTTGCATATTGTTTACGATATAGCGATCCAGGGGCGGATGCATTTTTTTATTATCTTGGACAATCGTCGCAGCCAGAATTACCCCCTATAACTATTCCTGACACAAATTTAGATTATACTAACATAGCTAAAAATTGTCCTGTTAATTATCCCCCAAATCAACAACAAACAGTGTTGCCTACCTCTCCCCTATCCCCAACGCCCCCTCTTCAATCAGGTATTTCTGGACAACAATACACTACACAAAAATTTGA